>JAAYDH010000016.1 GCA_012729405.1 Erysipelotrichaceae bacterium | reverse complement strand
CCGCTTTAACAATGTTGGTGGCTTCCATTCGAAATAGCAGCGGCCTAGTATTTGGGGCATTATTACCCACTCTCTTCGTTTTCTTGTCAGTGGCTCCTGTCGTCTTTATGGCTTTTGCTTTAAAAGATGAGGCCCGTCTTGTCCAACTTGAGGTTCCAGAATGGGTAAAACCCGTTAAACCGGCCCCTACTCCTAAAGCAAAACCACAAAAAGAAGAACTAAAGGAAAAAGAATCTCCGGGTGAATCAGTCGAACAAAAAGAAGACACCCCTAAAGAGTAAATCATTAATATTTTATAAGAAGACGGATGTTTATCCGCCTTTTTATTGCTGAAATATATCTAATAGAAGTTCGTTTAAAAGGGATTAGGAAAATATAAATTAAGATGTCTTACTGTTTTTTCTTTGAAAACTTTTTATAGGAAATAATATTAAAAGAGTTTATCCAAAAAACATTATCTGCTATTAGTTTAACTAATGTTTTTATTGATTAATATCTAGTCTAATCGCTGGAACGACTCCATAGGTTGTGTCGTTAACTTGGTAATCGTAAGCACCGCCATCAAAACTAATTTGTCCGACAGAACACTCAAAATTATGAGGTGAGCGCAACCAAAAATTAGCATAAATACTAGAGTCAGAAACGAAATAATCTTGTAACCCCATAGCTTTTGCGTAGTCAGTCCCTATTTTTTGTCTGGTATTTGAAGAAGTGTATTCAGTTGAGAACCCATAGCTAGAATTAACAATATCTTTGCTAGTAAGCAAGAAAACTTTATCGTTAGTATCATCGCAAGGGTAGAGAGAAAGACCGTATCGATTTTCCGTTGATGCTTGACTGTTGTCAACGAGCGTTGTTGTAATCATTGATTTCTCAAAGGTGGAGAAAGCCCAAGAATAAAATTCATTATTGAGCCAACTTCTAATATCGCTCGCTGAATAGTCGTTAGCGTTGCCTGTCTCTTCTTCAACTGGAGGGTCTTCTTCTGGAAAATATGGATCCCAAGGACTAACTTGATAATCATCGTGATGATAATCATGACTATCAAGAACAGAATGCGACACCAAGAGGGGTCCTTGTAGTTCATTGACTGATAGTAGATCCCAAGTGATTGGTTCAAATTTAAACCAATAAGTATTTAGTATTTCATATCCATTAGCTGGTTGGGCAGTGTAATAATCGATATATGGACCGGAGAGGTCATATGGTTCCATCGGATTTCTCAAACGGTAATTAGTGAAATAAACTCCACGATATTTAACACCGTTGTTTATCAATTAGAATTTAAGAGCACAATCATAATAGATTGTGTTGTCAATTGGGCGATATTTGGAAAAAAGAGTTTTTTTTGATAAAATACTAAATGTATTTACATTAAGTGTTTTTAGGAGGAAGTGAATGAAAATAACAATAGGATTTATTAAGCCCAATTACCCAGGGGAAAAGAGGGTAGCTATCTTGCCACAAGATATTAAAGATTTAGAAAACGATATCGCAATTGAAGGTGGTTTTGGTCTTGAAATGGGAATCCCCGACCAAGATTATCTTGATAAAGGGGCTCAGGTAATGTCTCGAGCCGATATTTTTGCGAAATGTGACTATATATTCTCTCTTAAATTACTCCAGCCATCTGATTATCAATATTTGAGAAAAGGACAAACAATAATAGGTTGGACTCACCCCTATGGATCTGGAAGACCTTTTTACGAAAACGAATGCATTCCTCGTGATATCAAAGTTGTCGATTTAGATAATATTACACCGAGACTATTTTACCACCATCATGTATATGATCTTGATTATATTCCTCGAAATTTCATTTATCAAAATAGTGTGATTGCCGGTTTTAGTTCGACTTATCATGCTTTGATGGCTTATGGAGAGATGCCTACCCACTCAACAAAAGTGGCCATTTTATCTTCGGGAAATGTCTCCCAAGGTGCATTCAAAGCTATAGCCGCTTTTAATCCAACCATAAGAATGTTTTACCGCAAGACAATGAATGAGTTTTACGAAACCATTTCTGAGTACGATATTATCATTAACGGAATACAAGTCGACCAACCGAATATTAATATTGTCAGCAAAGAACAGCTCTCCATGCTAAAAAAGAACTGTCTAATAATTGATGCAGCCGCTCATCAAGGCCGTGCAATCTATGGAACAAAATTTACCTATACAGACGAACCAATTGCTTATACAGAAGGGGTGGCTTACTACTGTCTGAGCAATTCACCATCACTTTTCTACAAAACAGCCAGCAAAGAGATATCTAAAGCTTTTACTAAATACATTTACCAACCTTGCATATCAAATATAATTGCTTACTTAAACAAACCGGGCTTCCATTATGAGTAAGCGTTATGTGCAGCCGATTCTTATTCCGCTTCATTATGGGGCCAATGTTGAAGGCATCCAATATGGGGCAGACTATGTTTTAGAAAAACTTGAAGATTATATTCTCTTGCCCGAAATAATCATTAAGGATAAACAAAACGATCCGAATTTAAGAAATTTTTGCACTGTCATCGCAACTAATAGTGTTCTAGCGACTGCAACTTCTTATATTTACAGGACCGGTCAGTTTCCCCTTGTCATTGGTGGCGATCATAGTGTTGCGCTCGGTTCTATTTCCGCAGTTGCATCACAAGAAGAAAACCTCGGAGTTATTTGGGTTGATGCTCATGGGGACATGAATACTGATGTCACTAGTGAAAGTGGTAATATTCATGGAATGATTCTTGCCTCACTTGTTGGTGAAGGAGATCCGGAGATGGTCAATCTTCATCGCGAAAAAATTAAGCTTAAAAAGGAAAATGTTATCATTTTTGGCGTTCGTGATTTGGATGTGGGAGAGCAAGAAATAATTGAAAAACTCAATATTAAATATTTCTCATATTCATATATTAAACTAGTGGGGCTCTATCAAACACTCGAAGAAATTAGAGATTACTTTGCAGATAAAATCAAAAAACTTCATGTGTCTATTGATTTAGATTCGCTGGATCCGATTGTTATACCTGGTGTCTCCATTCCCGTTGAAAAAGGCTTCAAAAAAGACGATGTAAGAATCATCGTCGACTACTTATTTTCAAACTTTACAATCTCATCAGCTGATATTGTGGAATATAACCCTCGTTATGATGACAATGACAAGACACTAAACTTCCTTATTGAACTAATTGAGAAAATTAAATCTCTAGTCTAATCCTTTTTATAAATGATGTGCTCTGGGTGAAAGAGAAGCAACATCTCAGGATTATAGAGGCTGTTGTTTTGAGCGAAATAAGTAAGCGGATAATCTTTGGAGGTCAAGTAAAACTTGGCCTTTTTTGGAACATAGCGATCGACTTTGACGAGTAAAGAATTCATCGAAATTGCTCCAACAACGGGATAAAGATGATTATTGCAATAAAGCATACTGCCACTGTAGTTTCTTAAGAAACCAACAGCGTAACCTATTGGAAGCTCGGCGAGCAAACAAGATTCGGTTGCTGTAAAGCCGGGGTAATAGCCAAAAGTGTCCCCTTTATGAGCGCGGATAATTCGCGAAGCATAGGTATATAGTTCAATCGCTTGTTCAAATTTTGGGTCAAGACCATCGCCATATAAGTTCGATCCAATACGGATTGCGTTACCAATATTGTTTAAATATGTTTCGGATGAACACAAATGTTTATATTTAACCTCATAATGTGGGAACAATGTTTCCATTACTCCAATCGCTTTTTTATCGCTGTGTAGACGCAAATGGCCATAAAGACCATCGACTTGAATATCATTTTGTTGGCACATTAAAAACGCTTCGTCTAATTTTTCTTTTGTGAAAATATTACTGCGATGGTGTCCGAGATCATATTGAATGTGGACACGTCGATTTTTTAAATGCGAGATTGTTTTGATTTCTTTAATATCATTGAGTGAATAGACAATGTTTGGATGATCAACTAGTCGTTTACGAGGTGTTTCAAATACAAGAACATCACAACCCGCCTTGAGGCGAAGAAACGCACTCGCTTCATCAAGAGAAGAAACGCAAAAAAGCGGAATATCGAATTTCGAAGTCAGAGTCTTAACAACCTCTTTTAAGCCACATCCGTAAGCGTTTGATTTAATGACGGGGAAAACAAATTTTTTTGATTTTTCAAGGGCTCGGCAATAGTTGCGTTCAATAGCAGATAAGTTGATTGTTTTATAAAGCATATCAACGTTCCTTTGTTAGTAAAAATACATAACGTTCATAGTTATTGTATAGTTTTTTCTGCTCATAAATTTTAAAGCCATGCCGCTGGAACAGTTTTTGAGAAGGGATGTTTTGAATGGCGACACTTGCATATATATAGGGAACTTCATTTAATCGTTCCAAAGCCGTCTTAATTAAGTACTGAGCAATACCTTGTCCACGAAACTGAGGGTCTAAAAAAATCGAATCAATAATAGCGCATTGAGAAAACTCATGATTTGATAAGTAGTGATTTTGTTCATCGGGGAATATGACAATGACACCGCCCGCGAGTTGATCTTCAATCTTCAAAAGATTAATGAAACCATGTTTACCAATAAGTAGATGTTTTAATTCTTCGGCGGTAGAGGGAACAAAAAAGTTGCTAGGAAATTCGTTGTGGAGTCGTTCCATAGCTTTAAGAATATCAGGAATATCTGTTTCTTTCGCCTCAATTAGGGCCGAGTAAGTCATCTCTTTCATGGGAATATTTTACCATGAATGGCTTTATTATCAAACATAGTTTGCCGAGCTATTATCTGATCGTTAAGTCCTAAGTTAGTAAGTGCGAGTAATCTCTACAATATCTTTAGTACAAATGTTAAATGAACGAGAACTTTAAAATTTCGGGAGCGACAATCATCAATATTCCAATTATCAACATGATGACTCCACCGATAAGATGGGCGTATTTGCCAATCTTTGACGATAAAGGGCTGACTTTCAACGTCACAACCGCAATACCAAAAACAATCAAATCATCAATAAGAAAGAACAGAGTATAAAGAAGAATAAGTCCAATCGCGGTTTCGCCCGTGAATCCATTAAGGGCTAATATTTGTGTGAACATAAATGGAAAACCAGTCGAGCAAGCTAACTCAATAATATTGACGATAATTGCTAAACCGAAGACACCTAATAACGCTAAAGGAAGTGATGAAGCAGCTGCAATTTTCTTCACCCTGTCGATTAGTTTTTGCTTTGCGGAAACATTAGTGACTTTACAGCCATCTTCTTTTTTGATTTGAGATTTAATGAACGAATATAGATTGAAACCACCCGCTACAAGCGCCAAAGCACCGACGATATATTGAAAGACAACATAGTTAACTAACAGTTGAACGGTTTCAATCCACGCCGTCATCATCAAAAAATAAAAGATGCCCGATGTCAGTAAAAAAACACCGCCGATTGCCCAAATGCGTTTCTTGGATTTCGATCCGAGCACTAGGGTTATCAAAAATAATAATACCCACATTGCGCAAGGATTTATTCCATCGAGAAAGCCAAGTATAACAGCCAATAACCCGAGCGATATGTCACGCACATCAACTGTGCCAATCCAAGGAATATCATATTCATAATCAGATGTCGTATCGAAGTCAGATTCCTCTACTTCAATGCCGTTGATAATTTTATCCATAATATCAACATGCTCGTTTTCAGAGTATCGTTCTAAAACACGATTCAACTGGGCTTCAATGGAATCGCTGAAACCAACGTAATATTTACCACCGACGACCGTAAAAGGCGCGGTAACAGATGCATCAAAAACCGAAGCTGTTTCCTCTAACAAATCCATGTTCTCACTAATACTTGTGTCAAACTCGGTGATGTGGAGATTATCCATTTCTTCGATTTTTTTATTCAGGTATGTTTTCAATTGTGCGCAATGGCCACAGCCGGGTGTCGAGAAAAAGTATAAATTAATATCATAAACAATCGCTTCCTCAGCATGAGCCCTAACCGCTTCTTGTGAATGATTTGAAAAAAAGAGGCCAGCGCCTAATAAAAACGATAAAGCAATGGCAATTAATCGCTTAAATTTCATAATTGTTCAATTTTTTCGACGAGTTTCTTCAGCGATATTTCGCCAACCAGGCGTAAAATTTCTCTTCCTTGCTCGTCGTAAATAATGGCGACTGGTAAAGTACTGCCAATTTTCTTGCTTTTGACAATTTGCGGATTTTCATCATAGTCAAATTCTTCCATCGTTAAATTAGCTCTGCTTGAAACAACCGTTTGATAACGAGGGCGCATAATTAAACAACTTGGGCACCATAACGCAGTGACTAAGATAATTTTATTCATGAGATATAGCCCTTCAGAACATCAATAAAATAATCAATGTCATTGGTAGTCGTGAGATGTGAAAAACTGAGACGAACACTACTATCGGCGAGTTTCTTTTTTCCCGTTAAGGCCAAGACTGTGGCAGATGTATCTATGTTACTATCACATGCTGTATGGTTAGAAATGTAAATTCCATGATCAGACATGTACTTAACCGTGGAACGCGATTCTTTTCCAAGAATGCTTATGTTAAGAACATGGGGTAGGTCTTCTGGAGTGCTATTAATAATCACGTTTTTGATGTGATTTAGTTTTTCACGCGCATAGAGATTGATACTCATCACATGCTGGCGATTATCATCAATATTAGCTATGGCTATCCGCAAAGCTTTTTCCATTGACATAATCAGTTCAGTTGCTGGTGTTCCACGACGAATGATAGTCGTTGAGTGCCCACCATGGATAATTGGTGTCAATTGAGTCCGTTTGCTTGTGATAAGTAATCCTATACCTTTAAGACCATAAAACTTATGAGCTGACATACTAATCAGATCAATGTCGTTTAAGTCAATGTTTTCCTTGCCAATGGATTGTGTCGCGTCGACATGAAAAAACACCTTAGGGTGTCGTTTAAGCATATTTTTAATAGCGTCAATTGGTTGGCGAATGCCGATTTCGGAATTGATTGATCCAATGGAAACTAAAACAGTATCATCATCGATGAGCTTGTCCAATTCGTTTACATCGACTCGCCCCCATTGATTGCATGGTGCGATTTTAACATTAAAACCTTGCTTGGCCAAATAGTTAGCGCATGCAGTGAGCGATGAATGCTCAAACGCGGTGGTAATGATTGTTTTTCCCATTTTACTGTACTGTAAAGCAATCCCCTTTAAGGCAAGATTATTTGATTCAGTAGCTCCGCTAGTTGGGGTTAATTCATATTGACTCGGCAAGCCTAAAAGACGACGGATTCTTTTCAGTGATTTTGCAATTTCATCCGCAGCTTTTTGCCCCAAAGCATGCGCCGAATTCGGATTACCAGGATGCTTAATTACCGCACGTTTAAAGGCCGTTAAGACAAGGGGATGCGTTGGAGTTGTTGCGGCATAATCTAGATATATATATTTCATGTTTTTAGTATAACGATAGGTAAAGATGTTTCAACAAAGGAAATTCCTTAATACGCGAGAAAATAAACTACCTAATTTTCATTTAGTATTTAATGAACTTGCTTCCTGGGACTCCACATATACTGCATCTCTCAGGAACTGACTTTTCGATATTTCCACAGACTGGGCAGAGGAAGTAAAAAACTTCTTCATTTTCGTCGATATTTTCTAATGCTTCTTGATAAAGACGAGCGTGAACTTCTTCAGCTTTCATGGCAAATGTGAAGGTCATTTCAGCAGCCTTGTTGCCTGATTCTTTTGCTTCTTTAACAAAGTCAGGATACATTTCTTTATATTCGTGAGTTTCTCCCGCAATACCATCTTTAAGGTTATCGGCTGTGGAACCAATCTTTCCTGCTATTTCAAAATGTTTTAAAGCGTGAATGGTTTCGGCATCTGCTGCGGCTCTAAATAATTTTGCAGCATTTAGTTTGCCTTCTTTTTCAGCTTTTTTAGCGTAGGCGGTGTATTTTCGATTAGCTTCAGCTTCTCCGGTAAAAGCCGCCATTAGATTTTCATAAGTTTTGTCTTTCATGTTTTCTTTCTCCTTATTTTTACTTAGTAATTGTATTAATTCTTTAACTTTTTCCTTTGGGAGGTCATTAGGTTGATTCTCTTCAAGTAATGATTTTAAGAATGCTAGAGCGTTATCACTTTGAGGAAGCATAAATCCTGCTTCTCGGATGATATCTTCGGCTTGAATATGATTAGACATTTGGAATGCTTTAAATAGTTTTCCAGGTAGTCCAATTGATATGCTTTCTTGTTTTGATTTGCTTGCAACAAGACTCTTGAGAACATTTACAACTTGATCTGTTTTTTCTTGTTGGTCGGGGTATTCAAAAGGCACCATCGAGATCGCTCCAGAAGGACAAGCTTCGGTACAATCTCCGCAACCGATGCACTTGGTTACATCAATAATGCTATTTTCTGTATCTGTCGCTCCGGTTGGACACACATAAAGACATAGACAATCTTTAGTACAAAGGCGAATGTTTCTTACTGCATATTTCTTAGGCATGATCATATCCTCCTTCAATCTTTTCAAATTTAAAATTAGGTACTTTACAGACCGGGCAGACATCAGGTAATTTATCACCTACATAGATAAAACCACATATGGTGCACACATAAACACCTGTGTTCTCTACCATCGCTTCACCTTCCTTTTTATAACGAGTTAGAAGGGAGTTTAAAATGCGAGTGACCTTCTCACTCCACACAAGAGCTCTAAGAGCTCCTCTATCTTTGGCTTTGCCCGCCACTGTATTAGCGTTTACAAAACCTTCTTCGAGATCTTTTTTAATTAGTCCAACTAGTTGACTAACATCAGGATTTTCTTCGCTAGTCGCGATACTTCGATAGTATTCTGATAATTCTTTAAATAAAGAGGCCTCTTGGAACTTGTATTGCTTTTCACATCCGCGAGCAAGATTTGTGCAAAGTGCACTTATCTCCAGCGGAGACATCTGTTTCATCGAATCAGAGTGCTCCATCAATGGTAATGGTTCATCGGCGTCTTTTGCTGGTGAAACATCTTCTTTCTTAAAATCTGTTTTCACCGCACCACAAAGAGGACATACCCAATCTTCAGGTAGATCTTCCCATTTGGTGTTTGGTTTAATACCGGATTCTGGCATTCCTTTGGCTTCGTCATAAACGAAACCGCAAATCGTACAAACATATTTTGCCATTGTCATTCCTCCTTTTATAATTTTACCTTGCATAGGTGAACGAAACCCAATAGTTTTTTATTTCTCACACTCATTATGGCGTGCATGCTCATGACAAACCGAACCAGTCGTTTTCAATTCACCTTTTAGGTATTTTTCGACATTTTCTCTAGCGTTTCCGATTGCTCCGACAATAACTTCTACATTCCTGTTGTTAAATATTTCCACGGCCCCGCCACCCATGCCGCCACTGATGATCACATTTACACCATTGTCTGCTAAAAAATTGGGCAAGAATCCTGGCTTATGCCCTGGGTTGGGTAAAGAACTTTCTTCGACAATCTTTTCGCTTTGAATGCTGAAAATTAGAAAACATTCGGAATAGCCAAAGTGTTCAGTTACATTTTTGCCATTGCTGGCTACTGCTACTTTCATTTTTTTGTTTCCTCTTTGTTATTTTGAAAATATAACTCATCGTTGCGGCATCGATATCCTCGGCATCTGCAATAGCAGTTGCCACGTTCGCTGTCACTATAAAGTTGATAATCTCCACCTTCT
>JAAYDH010000063.1 GCA_012729405.1 Erysipelotrichaceae bacterium | reverse complement strand
TGGAAGAAATTACTCATCTTTTTTTCCTGTATAGGAGTAATAGTTCTTGCTTTCTTTATTTTTTATAAAAGACTCTTAGAAATTCCACTCTTTACTGCAGGATTTACTCGAGCAACAGAATTTTTCTCATTTACCAAAGGCATCAATTGGGACGGAACTTCAGGTAGGTTAGAGTGGTATAAAGAAGCCTGGGATCTTTTCAAAGCATCACCAATTTATGGCAATGGCTTATTTACATCATTTTATATCTACTCAAAGAAACAGTATCCACACAACATTATTTTAGAGTTCCTGATGCAGGGTGGGCTCATCTATCTATTAGTGTGGTTATCGTTTGCCTTGTGGTTGGTTACGAAGTATGTCAAGGTAGTAAAACATAACCAACATCTTAGAGAAGTGCTCTTTTTATGTGTTTTCCCGATAACACTATTGATGTTTAGCAAATCATATCTATCCAATCCTTTCTTTTGGTACACGGTAGCTTACTTGGTTTCCATTGATACACGGATAAAGTATCCTAAGGCAATCAGCGCTACGGTAGGGGCGAAAGCTGAAGTCCTTGGTGAAATTCCTCTTTTCAAAGCCCACAGGAATTCTCAATCAAGATGGGATAACATTGCCTTCTCGTTTGACACTATGTATCACAAGACAGTACCACGATTAGTGGCATTTTATTCTGATATCGCTCACTCCGGTGTATCAACTGTGTTAGTGAATGTTGCTAAAAGCCTTGCAAGTAAAGGAAGAAAAGTACTTGTCATTACCACTGAAGTCCCCAATGGGTATGATATTAAATATAAATTGAGCAAAGATATATCAGTTCTTTTTGTAAAAAGGTTTGAGATGCGACAGATTGAAGCCTCCGGAATAACATTCTCAAATTTTGATTATGTTTTCTTCGATTGCCAACCGTTTCAAAATCCTACCGAATTGATTCAATTTGGAATCCAATGTGATGTGGTTGTGTTTGTTGCCAGAACTGGGATTTCCTTAATCCATGAGATACAATCTCATGTTGAGCACTTTTTCAACAACAATATGAAATGTGCAGTTGTACTGAATGGGACATATGCATTACATATGGCAACCCATTATCCTGATGAGAAACAGATAACTTATAAATGTGGCTCCTATAGGAAACGGTATGATTTATTACAGCGGATACAAAGTTGACAAGTCACCATGTAACAATCATACTGTGTCATTAGAAACACACATGATTAAAGTATTACGTAATTCATTAATCATGTGCTAACTAAGTAGTGTAGGGCGGTCGATGCCGATGCTTAATAGAAAGGCTTCTGCGTATTCATTTTTTGTACTACGAATAATTTTCGATAGTATAGTCGTATTTGTTTCATGGATGCTTGCTTATTATCTCAGATTCTATGTGATTCCTGGGGGAGTTGGAGCCCCATTGGTTCAATTCTTATGGTTGGGATTATTAGTTGTAATCATTTTTCTCATATTCCTTAATGGCAACAAACTTTACCAAAACTCACAAGAATTACCTTGGCAGGCAGAAGTGCAATCGGTTATCAGGAGTGCGATGGAAGGAGTCTTCTCCTTCGTCTTTGTGCTCTATTTTTTCTTTGATATAAGAATTTCCAGAATGTCTATCGCTATCTTTTCGCTTCTTGTAGCTTTACTCCTTATTGTCGAACGAATCATTCTTAAAAACAGATATTTCGCATCATGGTCTAAAAATAAAAATATTAGAACCGTATTACTTGTTGGTCATGGTGAAAAAATGAATCAGTACTACCACGAGATTGCCAATGGCAAAACTCGTGGTGTGAAAGCAATCGGACAACTCAATAGTAATGGACATCCTATCAAGGCGTTACAACAATTCCAAGGGAACCTCCATGAAGTCGTTTCATTATGTAAACCGGATATGGTGGTGATCAGTTATCCGACACAGGAATATGAGATTGAACGAAAGGTTGTTTCTCAAAGTCTTTCGCTACTAGAAGATGTTGTCTTGATTCCTAACCTCCCACAATCATATATAGGCTTAAACATCACTGAGTTTCATAAGATTCCAGTTGCATATCTCAATGATGCAAATTTCTCATTCCTTCAACGAGTGTCCAAACGACTGTTTGATTTTCTCCTTTCGTTACTTATCACTATTGCTATCAGCCCATTTTTGTTGTTGTTGGCACTATTAGTCAAACTGTCTTCACCGGGACCTGTAATCTTCAAACAGAAACGAATTACTGAGCATGGAAGAGTCTTTACCATGTTAAAGTTTCGAAGTATGAACAATGATCCGAAACTTGCAACGGTAGCGTGGACTACAAAAGATGACCCTCGCATAACAAAAATTGGCAAGTTCATGAGAAAAACGAGTCTTGATGAACTACCTCAACTGTTCAACATCATAAAAGGGGATATGAGCCTAATTGGTCCCAGACCTGAACGACCGGAACTCGTTGAGAAATTCTTAGAAGAAATACCCGGGTATCAACTTCGTCATAAAGTGAAGGCCGGGCTAAGCGGTTGGGCGCAGGTAAATGGTTTGAGAGGAGATACATCGTTGGTTGAACGAATCGACTATGATCTGTATTATATCCGTAACTGGAGTTTCCTATTTGATTTGAGAATATTCTTCTTTACGTTCATAACTGGATTTATTAATAAGAATGCCTATTAGCTAGAGGAAATCTAACATACATGAATAGCGTCAGACGATGTACATTATCTTTATTACTCTTGATTGTTTTACTTTCACCAATGGCTAGTGCTCGAGTTCTCGAAGAAGTATTCCCTCAGCTAAGTCAAAGTCAAATTCAGGTATTGCTCGACGGGAAGATGCTACAGAGTCAAACCTTACAAGGACCGATCGAACAGTTCGCACCATCCGGATCAATGGCGTATCACGAGACAATTAAAGCAAGTGCCTTAAATAATGCATTCTCAATCTGTGCTGTTACCTATATTCCCTATCCCGAGCATATGAAAACAATGGATCAAGAACAGCGTCAGGTAGAAATCTTCAATACGATCCGTTCGATTTCCACACAAGAAGGCCTTATGTACATTTCTCATAGGGCGGGTAATGTTCCCAAAGTCCTTATTGAGAAATCTTGGTATCTGGAAACTCCTTCAAGCAGAAAAGGGCTTCCTGATCCGGTTGTGCCAGCCGTCCCCAAAAAAGAAACTAATTATGTATTCCAACGTGATTCTACGTTCAAGAGCAATGTGTATCGACATGAATACACAACGAATAACGATGAGATATTCCTTGAAGTAAAAAACTTGGAAACCATGCGGGTATTCAGCATCTTCGCAGCAGTGAAACCGGAGCAGCTGGCAATTTCAATGAGCACTTACCAATTGGAAAAGGGTTTGGTACTCTATGGAATTGCTACCATTAAAGATCAGAAACCAGTTATCAATATTCTTGGTTATAAAGTAGATTTGCCAAGTGCATTTATCAGAAGAGTCACAGCATTACAGAATTGGTTTAAAGAACAATTCTTGAAATAGGAACCATACCGATGAAAAAAATTGTAGCATTCACCGTTGCCTTGATACTTATCACATACAGTCTAGCTGCGACACAGTTATCAGTACCGCTTGGCCATAGAGTCTATGATGTATTGAAAGCAGCTGAATTGAGAGGTTATATAGCGCCACTACCGAATGTCACCCCATTTAACCAAGCGTATGTCGTGACATTGTTACATGAGATAAAGACACAATCAAACAAGCTTTCACATACTGAGATTGATGAAATCAATGAACTATTGTCAGAATTTAATGTTCAAGAAACACCAACTCAAAGTGTTTCTGATGTTCTACATAGAGGGCATGTTCGATATATAGATAAAGATAAAAAATTCAATACCGCATTTGGCATCTATGGAGAATTTACATTTACCGGCGGTACGGTTGACGAAAATTTTCTGTTCGATTCACGCAACAAGGCAAGAGTATTCTTCTCAAGCGATATCACACAATCTGTTTCTGTGCATATGAACCTAGGCCTCATGTTTGACAAATTGGATAACAGATTGTTCAATGCAACTGATTTTACCATCCCTGCCGAAGGCTTTTATGAGTCATATTTTGATCCTGGTCTTGATGTAACGATCCCGATGGACTCTTTTTTGCTCTCTTTCATGATGAATCCAGAGTTATCTGTATCGTTGTTCGACAATCGTTTTTCACTGCGCTGGGCATCAATTAAAAGGGATTGGGGTGTTGGATTTAATAATTTCCAACTATCATCAAGCGCAAGAGAGTTCAATGCGATTGACGGGTCAATGGCATTTACTGATTGGTTGCATTTTAGTTTTATTATCGGATCATTAGGTAAATTCTCATTGGCTGTCGATGATACAACTAAGAAAATGTGGATTGGAGAAGGAACGGACAGGAGGATATTTTTCACCGATCCTTTCCATGAGAATCATTTTAGCAATAATTATTCCGCCCATCGGGTTGAATTGAGATTGCCGGGGAATCTCACATTCAGCATCTACGAAGCATTGGTATGGCAAAAGCGCTTTGAGATTGGCTATCTCAATCCTTTTACTGTTTATATGTTGGAGCAAAACATCAGCAGTGACTATGATGAGATGATTGCCGGTTTTGATATCCAATGGCATGTAAAAGGGAAGCTTAGGGCTTACGGTGCGATTTCAACTTCGGAGATGAATGAAATCACTCCATCATTGTTTTTCAAACATCCACGAAATATCCTGGCGATGCAGGCTGGAATTGATCTTGCATTACCCATAGGCTCGTTCTCATCAATGACCGCTCAATACACGTATCTAGGACCATTCTTTTATACACACCAACCGGTTAAGAATATAAATGGGAATGGAAAGATTGAGCAAATAGTTAGCTATGTGAATAAAGGAGAGAACCTCGGGTATCCTCTTGATCCAAATTCAGATGAAATATTGCTTCATGCCAGCATAGGATTGCCCGAAGGCTGGAGAATCCAGACAACCGGGAAGTATCAACGACGAAGCGGGCAGTATGGATATGCTATCGATATGTATATGGATTATTCAGCAGCTGAAGACGGAAAATATGAACTAAAGGATTTCACAAATAATCTTATTGAGAAAAAAATAAGTGTAGAAATCGGTGCAGAAAAAACGATGGAAACATTTCCTCTTAAAATTTCAGGGTCTTATAGATTCGGCTGGAATACCAAGAGGCTCCATGTATCGGATGAAACCCATACCGATGATACTGGAACAGCGATTATTAAATCGACTTTTTCAGATGCATGGTCTGCACCTTCAATTACGCATGCTGTAACACTTCAAATTTCAATCTATCGGTAGTGAATGATGAAGGAGAACAGATAGAATCAAAAATGCTATTGGGAAAAATGTCAATTTCGAAACGGATTTTATTGCTCATCGGACACTGCATAAACAAATTAGGTATTGACTGATAAAGAAATTAACAAGAAGATAGTATAGAATCTATAGGGAAAATGATTTGTAGGAAGCTTATATAGTACTTTCATTCTTAAGAGGATAGTAATGAAAATGAAAATGGGTAGAACTTCTATCTTCTCGATTAAGTTAACGATGCTGCTGTTAGTGTTTTTATTGACCTTATCGGATATCGGAGCTTTTTCAGGTGATTGGTGGCTTCTACAACTTGAATCCAACTTGGACTTCAATTTTGTTTCTGCCATTGATAGGACCGAGCGTTTAACCGATGGTGAATATATTGCTGGATTCAATAACAAACCCCTTTTCCAGATTGACCTTGAATTATATCAAGGGCATTGGACTTTTCTTACTGAAGGTTCTATCTTCTCACTCAGACCTCCAATAGTAATCGATACATTGAGCATATTCACTCCGATGGTGAAGCTGGCCTACCTTGAGTACGACGATCAATTTTTCTCTGTGAGTATCGGAAGAAGAAAACAGAGCATAGGAATTTCAGATAATAATTTATTTGTTAACAGAGACATGCCGTTCTTTGATGGGATTACTGTATCTGTTGGCAAAGACACGGGATTCAGGTTTGACAGCTTGGTGAGCGTTTCAAATTTGAACCAAATACAATCGAAAAAAAAAGCATATGAAAACATATCTCCTCTTTGGAGATGGGATGCCGACACAGGCACATATGTCCAAATACCGACGCCACTATATGATCGATACAGCAAATTTTTTGTATATCATGCATTAAGCTATGTTGGGAAAAACTGGTATGTCATG
>JAAYDH010000031.1 GCA_012729405.1 Erysipelotrichaceae bacterium | reverse complement strand
CATCGGAAGCAATGGACACATCGCCTTCAATGAACCAGACACTCCATTTGATAGTTTGACTCATATCGCTGATTTAAACGAATCCACAATCAAAGATAATTCTCGCCTTTTCTCATCGATAAAGGAAGTTCCCACTAAAGCAGTCACCATGGGGTTAAAGTCCATTATGAACGCTCGTAAGATTGTTTTGATTGCTATGGGAAAGAGCAAAGCTGAAGCCGTTAAAAATCTTATTAAAGGCAAAATCTCAAAGAGAGTACCTTCTTCGATTTTAAGAAACCATCCAGATGTTACCATCTATATCGATCAAGATGCTTATAGCCTAGTTAAATAAGTAAACTCGCCTTATATTTTTGTCTCAGTGAAATCTTTGTCTTATAACAAATTGCACACAAACACTCTTTATTTACTAAAGTAAAAAAGCACTCAAGCGAGTGCTTTTATTGTTTTGAAATCTATTCTTTAGAAGAATGTTCCGCGAGCAGCGGCTTTGACTTCTTTAGACGCTGAGAACGGAATACGAGTTGTGTATCCGGCCTTTGCAGCAACGATCATCTTGGTTGGCCAAGCTTGAATATCGTGGTTCCAGCGAGCAACAGAGTCATTGTAGATTTCACGAGCAGCAACGATCTCTTTTTGGAGATAGCTGTTTTGTTGCATCGCATCAGCGATTGCTTCGTGAGCCTTCAAATCTGGATAAGCTTCGAAAGCGACGTTAATGCGCATTTGAGCGGCATCAAGAGCGCTTGCCATTTCATTACGGCCCGTATCGCTTCCTGCGGCGCCACCGCGGAATTTCGCGATATTGGTCATCGTCTCTTTGTCGAGATCAACTGACTTGGTCACGAGCTTAGCGAGGTTTTGAAGAATGTTTACTCTTTGATCGAGATAGTTATCAATCTGCGATGCATCGTGTTGGATTCTTTGTTGTAGTTGTCTGAGATAGTTGCTTGCCTTAATCTTCATGATTAAGAAGACAAGTCCAGGGATGATTAGGAGGACCCAAAGGAGGATTTCAAAAACCTTCGATCCAACTCCCACCTTCACTGCGATTTGTTTCTCGATGACGTTTACATCTCGTCCTGCTTCGTTGACTGGCCCAGTCATCTCATCTAATTCGTTTGCCATGTGTATACCTCCTTAGCAATTCTTAGATTGTTTATTTTAGTAATTCATCAAGGGCAGCATCATCGTCACCCGTGTATGAATTATACTTATTACAAATAAATCCTAGCATATTACGACGGAAGATTAAATTTGAATATTCACCGTTCAAGAAATTCTTCCAACCTTGGTTGTCACTCTTTCCAAGAACGTTAGAGATGTAGTCTAATCTCGTCATCTTAGGCTGGACTTTAAGAACCATCGTGTTCTTTTTCCAAACTCCGACGTATTCGGTCCATTCAACGGGGACTTGGTAAGTTCTACCATTTCTCGCCGTCTTTGGAACGTAATCGACACGTGGAATACCTTTATAACCATGAGCGGTCACTTCAAGGACATCGGTGCTGTCGCTACTTTGAACGGGCTTAGTCTTTAAGATATTGCGAGTGACGCATTCCGAGTGTTCAAGGGTTCTGACATCCATCGAGTTAGCCATCGCTTCGTGCTCCCAGTAGGAGACGTTGAAGCCATATTTGCTCTTATAGATGAATTCCTTGGGTTTATGTAGCTGATACTCAGGGATACATAGTAAGGGAGCAAATCCGAAGAACATATGCTTGAAGTACGCGTTGTTATATTCGTTAAATCTCTTGCGTGATGCAGCGATTTCATAATCGACATACTCGTTTGGATTAGCCGAGAAGTCAAATCGATTGAAGTGAGCGGGTCCGACGATGTTGAGCATCTCGTCTTTCACCATGTAGAAGTCATCACCGAATCCGACTTTATTGTCGAGGAGGACCTTCTTCATCGATTGTTGAGAGAGAGGTGTGAAGAGTAAGCGGTACTCTAATTCGTTATCGCGATCAATCGTGTTCCAGAGGGCTTCAAATTCCATATTTGAGAGCGGGTTGAAACTCTTGTTATTTTTAATCGCTTCTTTAGCTTTCGCATCGAATTTTTTGGTTTGTTCTTTAATTAACTTCTGAATTTCTTTCGGACTCATCTTGTGGCTATATAATGGGCTACGAGAGAAGTGAAGTTTCGGAGCAGATTCATTTCCGTAGATGAGATATGTCTCATCTTCATATTCAGGATATGGTTTGGTAACACTTGCAACCAAAGTCTGGCTCTCTGTACGAGATTGGCGGTGGCCGTTGCTGTCGGTGTAGTAGACCGTCCAGGTAACGGTTAATGAACCGGTATAGGTTTTTTCGCCGATATAGTGGTGAACTTTTTTAGTTACGAGGAAGGGGTTACCGCTGATTTCGCCACTCTGGACGAATTCAACCGAGTTTGTATCATCGAATTGTTCGACCAAATTGAATTTGCTAGTTAAATAGTCAAATCGTCTGACATCGAAGTAAGGGTCTAATTTAACAATCGGGACCGTTTCCGTAAACAGGTAGGCTGACATACCCCAGTCATACAAGACGTTGAGTGGATTGACTTGTTTCCAAGCCTCCTCTTCAAGAGTGTCTCTCTCCGCCTGTAGTTTCTTCAATATTTCACGGAAGTTTTTGATTTGTTTGTTAACGACTAGGATAATCAATAGCAACATTCCAATCGCGAAGAGACCGGAGAAGACGCAAATTAGAATAAGCGCCCACATTGGAAGTCCGCCAACAGCGGCACCAGTACTACTTTGATAGGCAAGATAACCAGTCACGATCGCAGCGATTACGCCGATTACTATAAGGAAAATTAAGAACCCACGAAGCTTTTTCTTGCTTCCTAACTTCTTATCGAAGGTTTTAATTTCGGCTTCCTTTTGTCGAATCTTTTTGACAGTTTCGATATTAGCTTGTTCGTTCACGCCTGATTTTTTTACTAAATTGTCGAAAAACTTAGCAACATTCTCTTTGTGAGCTTCCTTTAGATGATCTTCATACATCTCTATAGGGGCATCAATAAAGGTTTCGGCCATATTTTTTCTCCTTTTTGTTTGGATAAACTTCGTCCGAAAAACAGAAAATAATGGATAAGCTTTCTTATAGAAAAAGCCGACCTTCAAGACGTGCTTAAGAACGTTTTATCACATTCATTATAAAAAGGGGGATTTGAGATGTCAATATTGTTATTTGTATTGTCTTTTACCCTATCTTTTAGTTTGTTTTATTCAATATCTGCCTATCAGCAAATAGTAAATAAAGGAAAAGATAATTAAAATATCCTTCGGCGGATTCTATCAAAGTCGACTGAGTCAATCCAAAATGGCATTTAAGCCTCCGATTATCCAACAATTCGGTTCAGCCCAGTCATGATTATCCAAAAAAATACGAGTGTTTTTGCTGTTCAATAAAGACAAACGTGTTATATTTGTTGTAAAGAAGGCGAATAATATGAACAAATTACAAGAAATAAGAAAGAAAAGCGGATTAACCCAGCAAGAAATAGCAAAAAAAATTGGTATCTCCCAACAAGCATATGGAAATTATGAAAGAGATGAAACATCCATCCCAAGCAAGATGGTGGAAAAGATTGCCCAAATTCTCATGATCGATCCAGCTTTACTAGGTCATACCTCTGAACTCGAAAACGATTCCATTACTGAGTTCCTCGCAAAATCATTAACTTCCTACCACGCGGTGCATAATGCGATCGAACTACTTGGTAAAAAAGGTTTTGAAGAACTCAAAGAAAACGAATCTTGGAAGATTAAAGAAGGTGGCAAATACTACGTCACTAAGAATCGAAGCGCTTTAATCGCTTTTAAAGTTGGTGATTTATCTCACTATGCATTCAATATTGCTTCCTGCCACACCGACTCTCCATCCTTAAAAGTAAAAGGTAATAGTTTATTAGATTCTCCCGAAGGGAAACGCATTAATGTCGAGAAATATGGTGGTCTCATTAACTATACTTTCCTCGATATTCCTCTTAAGGTTGCTGGAAGAGTGTTCCTTGAAAAAGAGAATGGTTTTGAAGCGCGATTAATCGATAGTGACTTCACCATCAATATTCCGAGCCTAGCCATTCACCATAATCCAACAGTCAACGATGGAGTGGAACTCAAGATTCAAAGCGACATGCTTCCTTTGCTCGGTAAGTGCGAAGACTTATATCAGACATTGTTACCCAACGATAAGATTATCGATGCGGATTTATATTGTGTCCCCGCGGTTAAGCCAACTTATACGGGTGCCGATTCTGAATTCTTAGTCTCTCCTCGTATTGATAACCTATCGAGTTTATATGCGATTGTTAAAGCTATTCTTGAGGCGGATACCAAAGGTATCGCTATTCTTTATGCAACTGATAACGAAGAGGTTGGAAGCTTATCAAAACAAGGAGCGGAGTCAATCTTCTTAACCAATGTGTTAGAAAGAATAAATACCGCTTTAAAGAAAAGTAGAGATGACTATCACAGAGCAATCTTTGACGGATTTATGCTTTCGATTGATAACGGACACGCGGTTCATCCTGCTCATCCAGAAAAGAGCGATCCAGGAGTAACGGCAAAACTTAATGAAGGAGTGGTGATTAAACACCACCCTAACTACGCCACTGATGGCTTCAGCAGCTCAATAGTGAAAACCATCGCTAAAAAGAATGATGTCTTAGTGCAAGATTACTACAACAACAGCGATATTCGCTGCGGTTCAACCATTGGATTAGTTACTAGTGCTCAACTCGGTATCAATACTTGTGATATCGGTTTGGCCGAACTCGCGATGCACTCGGGTATCGAAACAGTTGGAAAACATGATATTCAAAGAATGATTAAACTCGTGAAATGCTTTTTTGAAACCAATATTGTAATAAACGACAAAGAAACGATTATCGCTAAATAGCAGAATTAAGACAACATTGGCATCGATCAACTTCTTTGCCAACAAAATAAAGGTTGTAAGACTTTTCCTATGATTCTAAAATATTTTAATGTCAGTATCAATATATTGATGAGGGGAAAAAAATGAAAAAAGTCGAACGGAATATTATAGAAGTTAAACACTTAAAGAAACATTTTGGCCAGGTCAAGGCTGTCGACGATGTTTCTTTCTGCGTTAAAGAAGGCGAACTGTTCGCGTTCCTCGGTCTTAATGGAGCGGGTAAATCAACGACTATTAATGTTATCGCTGGTATCTTACAAAAAGATAGTGGAACGGTCCTCATCGATGGGATTGATATCGATGCTCATAGTGAGGCAACAAAAACAAAAGTTGGCATCGTTTTTCAAAACTCCGTCCTCGATAAGAAATTAACGGCTTATGACAATCTATCTCTGAAAGCTGCTTTATATGGAATTCGAGGAAAAGAGTTTCTAGTAAAGATTAAAAGAATTAACGGACTTACTTGAACTAGAACCACTTCTGAAAAAAACATTAGAAAAAATGTCAGGTGGTCAAAGACGAAGAATTGATATTGCGCGAGCCTTAATTCACCGCCCTAAAATATTGATATTAGATGAACCGACAACCGGTCTTGATCCTCAAACAAGAATCATGGTTTGGTCATGTCTCAACAAACTAAAAGACAACAAAGAAGTGACCATATTCTTAACCACCCATTATATGGAAGAAGCCAATAACGCTGATTTTGTCGTCATTTTGGACTCTGGCCATGTGGTTGCTGATGATTTGCCTAATCATCTTAAAAACAAATATGCTCATGATTTTTTAAAGATTTATGACAAGAGCCCTGAGCTAATAGAAGTCTTAACCAAAGAGAAAATGAAGTTTGTTGAAAAAGATGACTTCATCCGTGTTCAAGTGAAAAGTGTTGAGCAAGGTAAAGAGTTTATTATCGCCCATCCGACTTTATTTAAAGATGTCGAACTATTTAAAGGGACAATGGACGAAGTATTTTTAAATGTGACTGGAAAATCCCTTCCGGGAGGCCCGATCAATGAATAAGAATTTATATGACTTGCTCTATTTAATTAAGCGCAACATCAAGATGTATTTTAAAGACAAAGGTACATTCTTTGTCTCTTTAATTACTCCGGCAATTTTACTGATTTTGTTTGTTACCTTCTTAAGATCGGTATATATCAGTTCTCTTAACTCATTCATTCCTGACGGAGTCAATATCTCATCTCGCGTGATTGATGGCTTCACGGCGGGCTGGCTTGTCTCTTCCATTCTCGCCACCTCCTGTATTACCATCGCCTTCTGCAGCAACACAATTATCATTGCCGATAAGGCAAATGGGATTGTCGATGATATTTTAGTCACTCCAGTAAAGAAAACCATTCTTTCACTCAGCTATCTGATCTCTAACTTAATTACAACTTTAATTGTTTGCTTTTCTTGTTTAGTCTTAGGCCTTGGTTATATCGCTCTTACTGGATGGTACTTATCTCTTAACGATGTATTAATGATTATCGCTAACACATTCCTATTAACTTTATTTGGTTCGCTTCTAGCAACTATCATTGAATCATTCATTAAATCGATGGGAGCGGGAACCGCTTTATCCACTCTCATATCTTCGATGTACGGATTCTTATGCGGAGCATATATGCCAATCTCGCAATTCGCGGATGCTATTCAAACATTCATTAAGTTCTTACCAGGAACTTATGGAACGATTTTGTTCCGCCATTATTTTGTGAGGGGAGCAATGGAAAAGCTCGCTGAACAATTGCCGAGCGAAGCGATGGATGGCCTAGGAGTCGGTTTTGATACCAAAATATCTTTCTTTGGTAACGAAGTATCTAATGGGACTAGTTTCTTAGTGGTCGGACTCACTGTCTTAGCTTTATTAATGACCTATATTGTGATCGTCATCGTGAGAGGCCAGGGAAAAAAGAAGGTTCATCAAACCACTAACACTGAAGCCACACAACCATAATTATTATTTCTTTTGCAAAAGAATCACGCGATCGTTTGGTAAGCCTGGCGCTCTAGCGAATTCGCCAATTCTGACTACATCGCAATCAATAAACAAAGACACCCATTCTTCGGTGGAACGGTTCATCGCTCGAACCACTCCGTTCATTGTATAGGTGTTTTTTTCGATTTCGACCATATGGAGTTTCTCAATTAGTTCGGGATTAAGAACAAAATTAAACTTTAACAGAATAAACCCTTTTGGCTTGATAATGCGGAGCATCTCTTTGATAACCACCTCGCTAATTGAAGCAGGAACAACGTCCAAGAAGTTCGAACAGAAGATACCGTCAAAGCTAGAGTCCGGTAAACTTTTCAAATAATTTTCATCCCCTTGAACAAATTTAATATTTTTTATTTCTGATGTGGTGGCGATTTCGCTGGCTTTGCTCACCGCGGTTTCCGCGGCGTCCACTCCGAGACAAGACTTGACTTTATCTCCGATTAGGGCAATTTCCATCAGGCATAAGCCTTCCCCACAACCAATATCGATAACATTTTCACATTGATCACCTAAAAACTTTAGACATTCGTCCAAAACCGTGTCGATGGTGATATCGCTCTTTTGAATTTTAAAAGTCGGATACTGCTTGAAATAATCATCCCAGAATTTGATTGATGCTTGTTTAATTTCCTTGATATCCATAATGTTCTCCTTTTTATTTTGGTATAAATAAGATACACCCATGCTTTTTTAATATAAAGCACAAATAAAACAAGCGCGATATATCTAATTTTTTCTGCTTTAAGTTATAATGGAATTATCACAAAGCGAGGTTATATCTATGAACACATTTAACACCATCTTAATGCGTAAAAGCGTTAGAGAATATAGCGACAAGCCGATATCCGATGAAGCCTTGGAGATGATTCTAAAAGCCGGACAAGCCGGACCATCGGCCCGCAACCGAAGAGATTGGCATTTCATCGTGATCAAAAAAGCCGAAACCCTCCAGAAGATGGCGGGAGCGACTGGACCTCGCGTATCCATGCCTTTACGAAACGCAAAGATGGCAATTCTCGTCTGTGGTGATAAGAGTTCCTCCGCTGGTGATTTCTGGGAAGTCGACTGCAGTATCGCTGCTCAAAATATGATTCTCGCCGCCTACGAACTAGGAATCGGTGCCTGCTGGATTGGCACTTTCCCCGATGAAGAGAGGATGCAGAATCACAAGTTTCTATTCAAACTACCCGATCACATCGCTCCCCACTCGATTATCACTTTCGGGTATCCTAAAGATGAGACTCACTTCTTTGATATCAAGGAAGATAAACCCATCCTCGAAAAAGAAAAGATTCATTTCGAGAAGTGGTAAGAATCTTGTTTCATAACAAAACCCGTCCCCACAAAAAACCTCCTATCGAAATTATGCGATAAGAGGTGTTTTTCTAAATGGGTCAATTCAATATTAATCCGCTTTTATTCTTATAAGGCGTCTTCACCAAAGTCTTCAATGAACTTAGCCATTAGTCTTTCTTGCCAATCACCAATTTCACCTAAGCGACCGATAAAGAATCGTAAGACTTTAGGTTCCTCAGTGAACTTTAATCCACCAATTAGATCGCGGTTCTTG
>JAAYDH010000087.1 GCA_012729405.1 Erysipelotrichaceae bacterium | reverse complement strand
CTTCTAGGGGTCGAGATGGAATCCTATTCTCTTTACTGCAATGCAGCGAGATTAAAGAAAAAAGCTCTCTGCTTATTGACAGTCACTGACAGTTTCACCCACAAAGGCGAAAAAGCCACTGTCGAGCAAAGACAATTAGGCTTAGGTAAAATGATTGAAGTCGCCATCGCAACCGCAGAAAAGTTTGCTAAGTAAAACAAACTAAATATTAAATTGCCTCTCTTAGAGAGGCTTTTTTAGATAACGAAGAAGTAAATTGAGAAAAACATCAGGATTGCCCCAGCGAGGATAAAAAAGTGAAAAATAGAATGAATGTATCTCACTTTCTTTCCAATTCCGTAGAGGATTGCTCCGAGTGTATATGTGATACCCGAAGATAAGAGAAGATAAAAGCCTGTTTTGCCTAACGCATCAAAAAGAGGAACAAAAGCGAACATGACACACCATCCAGCAACGATGTAACAAGTCATGCTTAGCCAAGCATATTTCTTTAAGTTAATAGAATTAAAAACCGTGCCAACAGTGCAAAAAATCCAGACGAAGGCAAAAATTAAGAAAGCAATTGTCGAAGTTCCCCATCCAAAGATATTGAGAGGGCGCAGTGTAATAAGCGTGTAAGGCGTATAGCTACCCGCGACAAGTAGGAAGACCATATTATGATCCATGATACGGAGAACTTTTTTGCCCTTGTTTCTAGCAAGAGAGTGATATAGGCAGGACATCGTAAATAGGACAATGAGTGATATTCCATAAATAAGAACAGAGACAATCCTCCAAGGATCAGAGGTGGGGACGACTTTGATTAAGGCAAAGATTAATCCAATCACGCTCAACAAAGCTCCCAAACCATGAGAGATAGCGGAGACTAATTCCTCACCAAGAGAGTAACGAGGCAATTTCAAATCTTTTAATTTCATACCCATATCTTAAGGCATGTAGATTAATTTGTTTCTCTAATGATGAAAATAAAAATTCTACCCTCCGAGAGCGAAAAGTAGAATTCGTTTTTTCTTAAGTAGAATGCTGAATTATTGGCCGTTTTACTGGGCGATATAGAAGAATTAATGAGCTTATAACCATTAAGACCGTTAATCCCGTATCAGCTAAGACAGCGACGAACATCGGCAAGTCAATCCCCACCATAACGAGAACCATGACAACAATCTTGATAAATAAGGAGAAAACAATATTGAAGATTGCGGTATTTCTCGCCATCTTGGAAATCTTATAAGCGTCATAGACCTTGGCTGGATCATCATTCATGATTACGATATCCGCACTTTCGACAGCTGTGTCGCTTCCGATGCCTCCCATCGCGATTCCAATGTCGCTCCGTTTAATTGAAGGAGCATCGTTGATTCCATCACCAATGAAGGCGACACCTTTTTGATGTTCCATTTCAATTTCAAGAACTTTTGTTTTGCCTTCCGGAGAAAGTTCACTGACATAGCGGTCAATGCCAAGAGTTTGACATAAACTTTTAGCGTTTTCTTCTTTATCACCAGTGAGCAAAAGGATTTCGATATTTTCGTGATGGAGAAGATCCACCATTGGCTGAGCATCTTCTTTTAGCTCATCAGCCAAGAGAACATAGCCGAGATATTTACCATTCTTGGCAACAAATACGGGGGTTCCGATATCTACTACATCGGGTGTTTCAATTCCGTGATTCGAGAAGTAGAGCTTTGATCCAGCAATAATGTTGTTCTCGCGATAAGTTGTCTCAGTACCCAATCCTGATATTTCCTTAAAATCTTTTTGTTCTGCTGCTAATTTGCGAAAATTGTGGCCGTGGCAGATGGCTTTTCCAATCGGGTGAGTTGATAAGCATTCAGCGGCGTAAAGAGCTTCCATCAATTGATTTTCTTTAACTCTTTCCGCGGGAGCAATGTCCTGAATCGAGAAAGATCCGTGAGTGAGAGTGCCGGTCTTATCGGTTACCAGTAATCTCATCTTAACCAAATCATCGAAGCGGTCAGTGCCTTTAACGACAATTCCGTGCTTGCTTGATAAACCGATCGCCGAGAAATAGGCAAGAGGAACACTTATGACAATCGCACATGGGCAGGCAATAACCAGAATCTCTAGGCCTTGGTAAGTCACATTCTGCCACTGCTTGGTAGTCAGTCCAGCAATGAGAATATAGAAAATAGAAATAAAGACAATTAAAGGAGTGTACCAACGAGCGAACTTGGTGATGAATTTCGCTGCTTTAGTTTTTCTTTCTCCACTAGTGGAGATTAGATTCATAATCTTCGCGACAGTCGAATCGACATATTCTTTTTCAACTTCGATTGTTAAAGAACCGCTTTTGATTATGCATCCGCTGAGAGCGGTGTGACCGGTTTTTACTTGGACAGGCACATATTCTCCCGTTAAAGAAGATAAATCAAGAAAAGCTTCGCCTTCGATAATTTTTCCATCGACAGGAATCGATTCCCCGACTTTTACAAAGATAATATCGCCGACTTTTAGCTCCTCGGGTTTAACTTGAGTAATTTCCCCATCAGCCACTTTGTTCGCATATTCAGCCCTTAAGTTAATCGCGGACATCACTGCGAAACGGCTTTTCTTTGTGGCGATTGCTTCCACCACTCGTCCGATTTGGAACAAACCGATAACGAGAATGGCTTCGACATGTTCTTCATGAAGGAAAGCTGGAATTTCCCCGACGTGAGGTGAGTATTCAAGCGAGGCTAAAACAAAGGCTCCAATGGCCGCGATGGTAATTAAGAGATATTCATCAACGGGGTTTTGTTTATGGAAAATCTTATATAAGGGTTTGTAGATGATGTCGTAGGCAAGAACAATAACCGCAGATAGGTAGAGACTGAAACGTAGCCAATATAAGCTATTGTCAGTAAGCCAAAAACTACAGATAACAATGACAATTGTCGCGTAAATAACTCGGAAGAGCATTATCAAGGTGTGGCGATCAAAAAGATTCAACTTTTGAGACTTATAGTTAATATCCTTAATTTGAATCGGGTCACTTTCCACCTCTCGAATAATGGATAGAAGTTTTTCTTTCGATATCTCTTTATCTTCAAAAGTGACATATAAATGGTTGCCTGCGAAATCGATGCGAGCGTAAACAATACCGGGGTAATTGTTGAGATGAGCTTCTGTTTTTGTCGCGCAGTTCGCGCAATCGAAGCCGGTTATTTCATAAACTTTCTTAATCATTTTGTTGTTCCTCCATCACGTGGTCGAGAGCGACGTGAATTAGTTGCTGGACATGTCCGTCCTTTAAACGGTAATAAACTCGCAGTCCATACTTCTTACTGCTGACCAGGCCCTGATCTTTCAAGACGCGGATTTGGTGGCTAACCAAGGATTGAGAGGCTCCAATTTCTCGGGCGATGTCGCCGACACTTTTAGAAGGCATGCATTCAAGAGTCTGACATTTTCCGCAAAGATATTTGTCTTTGTCCTCACATAGTCCGACATCTAAAAGACTCATCATTATCTTCAGGCGAGTGTTGTCCGAGAGAACGAAGAAGATCTTTTTGATTTTTTCAGTAGAGCTTTTCTTTTTCATATTCTGAGCTTATCTATTATATGAACGCTCATTCATATGGTCAATAAGAATTAAACAAATTATATATTTTTTCTCACACGATTTTTCAGTCAAAATGATATAAGGT
>JAAYDH010000073.1 GCA_012729405.1 Erysipelotrichaceae bacterium | reverse complement strand
TAGCGTGATTTACTTCCAAATCCACTTGTAAAGAATCGACAAACGAACCTCCTCGATTTGATATCTCGATTGTAGGACGATTGAGGTGTTTAGACATGGTTAGAACAATAATGCCAGAAGAATCAAACGTTACTTTTGCCTTACCTTTATTGACTGTAATCGCCTCTTTTGTTAATTGATTATAATAGACGCCCGACTTCAAATTGGGCAACTGAATAGTTTTCGTGCTTGCGCCAGCAAAATCAATGATGACTGCTCCGCCATTTTCTTCATTGAAGCGTTCGTTAATAAATACCGAGCCATCAGATGATAGACTTTCTTCGTATCCGATAAATCGATTATGAAAATTGTTAATGCATCCAATAATTGGGGCTTCAAAATGATACGAACCAATTGACCCAACAGTTAATGATTCATCAGGACGAGCTAAAAATGAACAATTCAAATCTTTTCTTGAGGCCATAACAGCCCATCTTTGAGCGGTGCGTAGTTCGCCAGAATGACTAGAAGCAGTAATATAGGTATCATGGCTTTCAACCCAAGCCACTAGATTTTCTGTCGCAGTGTTTTTTCCGTAATTAGCATTGATTACAGTTTCAGCATCAGCACTAGCCGATCCCGCAACAATTTGACCAATGTATGTGTTATCAGTTACTTTTAAGTAAGGAGTATATAAATCAATGGTGCGACCACCATCGACATCATTTAATATTTCGCCATAAGCAAAGAGATCTTTGCCAGTTTGTTCGTTGTAATAAGTTTTTGCTTCATCAACGACATTTGGCCAGAAATCGCTAGAATATTGAGGATCATTAGGAGTTTCAATATGTTTAGCAGCGTCGAAGCGGAAACCATCCACTCCTACATCAATACATTCTTTTAGTAAAGATAAAGCACGTGCCTGCACTACTGGATTAGCGGTATTTAAATCAGGCAAATTACCATAACTATAAACTTGAGTAACCGCTCCTGAACCTTGAGCATTGATATTATGATGGAACGTAGCGCTTGAGCCACTATCATTGCGGTGCTCATAAATATCAGGTTCATATGTATTAACTTCGGGAGAAACAGTCGGAGTACCATCAGGCTCTTTTGATGTATCACTGATCGTAGCCATATGATTAAAAACAATGTCACAAATGATATCGATATCATATGTCTCCGCAGTTTCGCATAGAGATTCTAAATCGTCCTTCGTTCCTAAAGGAGATGAAGCGGCGATAGAAAAGCTTACTGGTTGATACAAGCTCCACCAAGAAACACCACCATTTTTTGGCTGTTGAACGGGTGAGGTTTGAACGACTTTAAAGCCAGCTTGAGCAAGTGCAGGAATATTCTCTTCAATTTGAGAAAAAGACCAATCAAAAGCTTGCAAAATAATCGCGCTCTCCGAATTGGTCGGTAAAACATCGACATATCCATCAGGAGTTTCTTCTAAAGGAGTTGAGCCACAAGAAGACATTCCTAACGCAAATAGCACCAAAGAAATGAGAACTCTTTTGTTAATCATTAATTACCATTTATATATTAACATATATTTAAAATTAAATAATAAAATGGTTCTTTAAAATCTTGTCAAACTCATTGCAACAAATCCATCAAATAATTATTTACTAGCAGAAAAAACGCCCATTATGTTGCAATGACATTTTCATCTAACATTTAAAATTAAACTTATATAAGAAATTTGTTATGCAAGCACAAGATATAAAT
>JAAYDH010000088.1 GCA_012729405.1 Erysipelotrichaceae bacterium | reverse complement strand
GCGAGGATGTCTTCACGCTTGTATTTGCCCATAATATGTTCCTCTTTTACGAAAGAATTTTAAAACCATCCAGTCTTCTTTGCAATAAAAATTATGTAGAGTAAAGTTGACGGAAGGATTTTTTTATTTTGACAATAAAATTTTGCGTGCCTTCTAGTTAGTAAAAATATATTTTTCGATTATAATGTCACAGGGAGAAAAAAATATGATTGTCAATATTAAAGAAAAACTGGTCATGTTACATGAGACGGATTTCACTCAACCGTTGTTTGAAGGAGAAATTCCTCTAGATAAAGGAATGTCATACAACTCTTACTTATTCTTAGATGAAAAAACTTGTCTTTTAGACACTTCAGCCAAGGAGACAAAGGACACTTTTTATAAAGAATTATTAAAGGCTTTAAATGTGCGAGAACTCGATTACGTCGTCATTCACCATCTCGAACCAGACCATACTGCCTGCATTCGCGAAATCGTTAAAAAGTTTCCAAAAATCCAAATCTTTATCTCGATGATGGGTTCGGTTTTCTTCAAGAATTTCTTTCCCGATTTAGCAGATCTCAAACTCAATATTATTAAAGAAGGAGACACTCTTCCTCTTGGAAGTCACACTTTGAAATTCATTGCTGCTCCAATGGTTCATTGGCCAGAGGTCATGATGAGCTACGAAGAAAATAATCAAATTCTCTTCTCCGCGGATGCCTTCGGCTCATTTGTCACTGCTCATGATCCATACGAAAAAAACTTTGTGGACAAAGAAGTCCTTCTCAACGAATCGAGACGCTATTTCACAAACGTTATTTCTAAATACACAACCGCTGTTCTTGCTCTCATTCAAAAGATTAAAGACTTGCCACTTAAGATGATACTTTCCTTACATGGATTAATTCACGAAGACAATATCCCCACTCTCTTCAAGTGGTACCAAAACTGGTGTACTCATTCTCCAGAAGAAGAAGGGGTTTTAATTTTATACGCAAGCGTATATGGCAACACCCAAGAAGCCGCTCTTTATCTCGAAAAAGGACTGAAGGCGCGCGGAGTTAAGACCACGATCCATTCTCTCAATCTCACCGATGTGAGTTACGCCTTATCTGACACATTTATTTATTCAAAAGTTATCTTGTTGGCGACCACTTTCAATGTCGGCCTCTATCCCAAGATGGAATTTTACCTCCGCACTATCATTGAGCACGGAATTCAAAATAAGCATTTCTATTTAATTGAAAATGGTAGCTGGGCTCCGCAAGCCAGGGACTTGATGAGCAAATATATTGGCGAGTTAACTAACTGCACAATTGATCCGCTGACTTTGACCATCAAATCAGCTCTCAAGGATAGCGATTATCCTTTTCTCGATCAAATAGTCAAGAGTGTTTAAGCAAATCAAAGCAAAATAAAAGGTGTCTATGACACCTTTTTTATCGTCTACAATTTTTATTTCTTCAAACTTGTGATGTGTTCGACTGGCATTGTGAAGCATATACCATTTGTTGGAGTATTCTTTCCCAAAGAAGTCTCAATCGCTTCGATGATCTTATTAGCCACTTCTTGCGAGACGACGCTCATGATAATTTCCCGTTCCGGTTCGTAATGAATTCCTAAGAAGGAGGAATATTTCGCCCCCGATCCCCGAGCCGAAATAATTGTTGCTCCCGTCGAGCCACAGTTTTGAGCGACTTCAACCGCGTGATTGGCAAAGCCGGCGTTGACGATAATAAGTAGTGCTTTCATATTCTGATTGGTTTCCATGTGAGTTTCCCCCTTAGTGGTAAATATTTTCAACAGGAATCGTAAAGGCGAATCCGGTATTGGCTTGGTTAAAATGGAATTTTTCCTCAAGAATGGTTAATAGATTAACGATATCTGAGGAGCGAACAAAGGCAGTGATAATGATTTTTCTTGGCTCGGTCGCAAAAGGAAACAGGGCAGCTAGTTTGCTACCATTCAAAGAGCCGTGACCATACATGACGTTCAAATAGTTGGCTCGATTTGCATGTAATTCAGCGACTAATTTTTCTTTTTGTTCTCGCGAAGCAATAACAGTGAGATAAACTAATTTATCGTTCATGCTTTTTTCTCCTCGCTTTCTGGAGCGTCGCTATGAGTTAACAAAGTATCAATTTCGTCATCATAGGCTTTGTTATCAAGATCTTGAACTTTCTTGATTTTCCGCTCATACATTATACCTAAAATTTGAATGATTATTAAGGGTGTGACCGAAATGAAAGCAATCATCCCGAATCCATTAAGCAAAAGATCAGAGGCGCCATACATCTCTCCGCTGACACCGAGAATTAATGGTGTTAAGAAGGCGCTTGTAATCGCTCCTCCTGTTACTCCTCCAGAATCAAAAGCTAATCCTACAAAGAGTTTTGGAGTAAAGAACATCAGCACCAAAGCGGTAGCATAGAGAGGAATCATAAAGACCAAGAATGGGATATTAAATAGGACCTTGCATATACACATAATGCTCGCCAACCCAATTGACAAAGCTAAACTGAGCTTAATAACGGTTTTTTTCATAAAGCCATTGGTGATTTCTTCAACTTGTTCGCCGAGAACGACGACAGCCGGCTCTGTAAGAGTAATGGCAAAACCAAGCACAAAACATATCGGGATAAGAGCATAGCGAAGAGCTTTGTTATCTGAAATGAAAATACTTCCAATGTATTTTCCGGCGTAAGCAAAGCCGAAATCAACACCGAACAGGAAAACAAACAATCCGACAAAAACAACCAAACTACTTAAAAGGATAGTGACGATTTTCTTTTTCGGAAGTTTGATAAACAAAAATTGGAAGATGAGGAAAACGACAACAATTGGAATCAAAGCAAGGGTGGATGCCAGTAAATTTCCCGTGAGGATGTCTAAAAAGGTCGGATCATTTTGAACTAAATTTCCACTACCTCCGTCTTGAATAATGATTCCATAGATAAAAACGGCGATTATTGAACCGACACTAGCAATTCCTAAAATTCCAAAACTTTCATCGTTGGTTTTACTCTTACTTGCTGTTCTACTGATACCTAAACCAAGGGCGAGAATAAATGGAACGGATACGTCCCCAGTCGTCGCTCCGCTAGCATCAAAAGCCAATGCTTGGAATTGCGGAGGAGCAAAGAAAACTAAAGTAAAAATAAGGATATAAAGAACAAGAAAAACGAGTCTTATATTAATGTTTTTGATAATTCGATAAATTGCGAATGCAACAGCAACTCCGGTTCCGAATCCAACGATAAACAAGAAGAGGAAATTATTAATATTTCCAGCGATTTGACTCACTTGGCTAGCCATGACTTGAATCGCGGGTTCTGCCATCGTGGCGACGAGACCAAACAAAAAGCCGAAGAGTAATATAAAGACAATTTTATTGAGTTTGGTAATACTGCCTCCGACTAGTTTTCCAACCGGTAAAATACTCGTGTCGAGACCAGTCAGAAATACGGCTTGACCGACTAATACCATGACATATCCAACGCCAATTTTTAAATAATTGTAAACCGCCCCATCTCCTTTGAAAGGAAAAATGGCCGTGACCAGAATGATGATGGCAAGAAGAGGAAGGGAGGATAGGAATACTTCGCGAAGATATCGTAATAATTTCATATATTTCTCCTTCCGTTTTAATTAGCTAATTAATCTTAACATATTATTAAAGCATTTCAATGAATAAACCAAGCAAACCCATTCCAACGCTTGGAAGTCCAATTATCAACCCATAAAAAGTGAATTTAAGAAATGAAAACTTCACATTATAAGTCTTCAATAATGACATCCACATCAAACCCGCAAGAGCGCCGATTGGAGTAATAAAAGCTCCGATATTTGAGGCAATAATAGTCGCATAGATGGAGATGGGCTTTATACTTGCAGGACCAGCTTGAATGATTTGCTGATATAAAACGGTCATCGGAATGTTGTTTATTAAATTGGAAGCAAATAATGAAGTAAATCCATAAGTAAATATAGGAGCTTGGTTACCCAAGAAGTTGGCGATTGCGGTGGTTATACCTTGTTCATGGAGAGCAAGAACAATTAAAAACATCGATAAGACAAAGGGGATTAGAGTATACGGGATTCTTTTTCCTGTTTTGCTTAATAGGAAGTACTTCTTTTTGGTGATGCAGTAAACAACGACAAAGATCACTAAGCCAACCGCACAGCATAGAGTAATGATGTACATTTCAAGATAAAGATAATTCGAAATCGCCATCAAAATCATGCTTGTAAGAAGGGCAGTTAATGAGACATACATCGCAAGAGGTGCTTTGACCTTTTCAATAGATATATTGGTGGCGGGGATTTTGACTTTTAGTTGCCGATAAAAGAGCAGGAAGAGGATAACAAAAGATGTGACACCAACGAAGAGAGTGGGTAAAATCATTACTTTGAAATAGGCAAAAAAGGAAATATTAAATGACTGACCTAAATAGATATTTGTCGGGTTGCCGATAATTAAAAGAAGCGACCAAGTGTTAGCAGCGATGAACTCACTGACTAAATAAGGAATCGGATTTATATTAGCTCTCTTGCAGAAGAAAATTATGAAAGGTGTGAATGTCAAAATAATAATGTCGTTGCTGGTAAAAACCGTCAGAAATGACACTAATACATATAAAATAATAAATAATTTAGTTTGGGAGCCGTTCGCTTTATTAACCGCAAGACTGGCTAAGAAAGAAAAGAATCCGGTTTCATCAAGAACAATCGAGATAAAAGAAAGTGAAAGAAAAATAACAAGTAGTTTTAAAGGATTAATTGTTGAATTATTTGTCAGAGATTGAAAAGCAACTTTAAGGTCCAATAGATCAAAAGCTAAAATAAAAATTGCTCCAATCAGCACCGGCCAATAAAATGTCTGTAAGTTAAACTTGCCGACTTTAATTTGCGGTTTCAGGACAATCAGTAGGACCATCCCGATGATTGCAGCAATAACGATAATTAATAGCGGAATTAGCATAATTCATAACGAATTATACTATTTATTTAGAAAAGAGCGAGGAAAATGAATCGTTTCGATTACTTTTTCGTAAAGAAGCAGAATCCGACCGCTCCAGGACCGGTGTGAACACCGACTGTCGGGCCAATTGGATAGACACTACTCATAGGGAAATCAGTTCTCTTTTTGACATATTCTCTAAATTTTTCCAAAGCCTCTTCAGAGTCAGAATGACCGAAGAGACGAGGCATCGTTGTTTCAACATCCATCAGTTTATATTGTTCGACTAACCAAGCAAACGCACGGTGAATGCCAAGGGCTTTGTGAACCGGGAGAACTTTACCATCTTTGATGCGAATTAGTGGCTTAATCTTAATGATCGAGCCGACAAATGCGGCAGAACTTGAAAGTCTTCCTCCGAGTTTGAGATATTTCAAATCATCGATGACTGCGATTACGACAAGGCGATTTTTCGCTTCTTCAATAGCTTCAACAATCTCTTTGGCGGTTTTGCCTTCATCGCGCAAGCGAATTGCGTACAAAACAAGAGCGGTTAAGCCAAAGGAAACTTGAATCGAGTCGACAATATGAATTTTTTTGGTCGGCAAACTATCTTTCGCAATCATCGCGGATTGGAGCGAACCGCTCAATTCGCTGGATATGAAGATACCTATAACGTCGTCTTCGTCAGAGTATTTTTCAAAACGAGAAATAAATGTTTCACTATTGATGAGACTAGTCTTAGGTAATTTTTCAGCAACCCGGAGGCGCTTATAAAATTCTTTGTTGGTGATATCGACTCCGTCAATGAAAGTTTCATCTCCAAAGTTGATCGTCATGGGAATGATTTCGATGTTGAGCTTTTTTGCTTCTTCGCGAGAGATTTCTGATGTTGAATCTGTGACAATACGTATAGCCATATAATGTTCCTTTCAATTTATTTGCTTATTTGATTGTTGAAGTATTTCTCTACTTTTCCTAGGGCGTGAATTAAGACTTCCTCTTCTTGAAGTGAGAGGCTAGCGACAATCTCTTCCACCATTTTCTCGTGGAATTGCCGATGTTGTTCGTTAACGAATGTGGCAATAGGGGTTGGTGTGATGTGAATAATTCTTTTATCACGTGTATCTCTTTCGCGGACGAGATAGCCCTTTTTCTCGAGAGTCTTCACCGCAGTGGTTAATGATCCGAGAGTAATGCCGACTGCTCGGGCGATGTTGGTCGCTGTGTTTTCTCGCTTATTGTAAGTTTCAAAGACCGTCTCTAGAAGATGGACCTCGCTAATTGATAAGCGGTTGTTAGTTAAGTTTTCTAATGTTTTTTCTTCTAATCTTAAAATGGTGTTAAACGTCACTACTAAGAAGTGATTAAGTTGTTCGCGATTTGATTTCATAGTTCCTCCAAATAGTTTGAACTTCAAACAATATCTCACAATCAAGAAATTATGTCAAATAGAAAATAATCTTTTTAAAAACAAAAAGAGGAGTCGAGACTCCAAAAAGAAATTCTCAGGAAATAATCATTTAATCTAATACTTTTTGCAAAAGTTGAACTATTGCTTCGAGACCAATTTTATCTTGCTCATCAAAGGCAGCAAAATGGAAAGAGTCAACATCAAGCACTCCAATTAGAGCATTTTTTTGATTATAGAGGGGGACGACAATCTCACTGTTGGTGTCACTATCGCAGGCAATGTGATGAGGGCAGACGTGGACATCTTTTATGATAATCGTCTCTCTCTTGGAAAAACTCTTGCCACAAATGCCTTTATCGAAATCGATTTTCAAGCAAGCTGGTTTACCTTGAAAAGGCCCTAAATAAAGATGACTATCGTCAGCCAAGTAAAATCCGACCCAAGAAAAATATGGAAACTTTTCTTTTAGTAAGGCTGCCGAGTTAGCAAAATTTGTTACATTCGGGACCGTTTCGTCAAGAAGGCCCCTAAGATTCAAAATAGCTTCTTTATATAAGGATGTTTTGTCCTGTTTTTTATGCTTTTTATCTAACTGGGCGAGATTGATATGGCAGTATCCTCCAGGGTTCTTAGTGAGATAGTTCTGATGATATTCTTCGGCAGGAGAGAAATTCTGAAGTGGCAAAACTTCAATAGCGACTTTATCTTTATAATTACTTTGTAATTCTTTAATCATCGAGAGAGCCAACGAATGGTCTTCTTCGTTTTGATAATAAATACCACTCCGATACTGATGCCCAAAATCTCCTCCTTGATGATCAACGGAAGTAACGTCAATAATTTTAAATAGATATGAAAACATAAGTGACAGATTTACAACGCTGTCATCAAAGATAATTTTAATTGCTTCGACCGCGGAAGTGAGATGGCTTTTGACTTCCTCATAAGTAGGATTTTGGATATCTGAATTTGCATACCCAGCCTTTACTTCGATCACTCCATCCATCTGGGCAAAAAAAGCTTGCATACCCCAGAAACAACCACCGGCAATTACAATTTCTTTTTTCATCTTCTTTTTTTCCTTATATTTAAGTATAAACCAATGACGGATAGATAAAATATAGAACTAAAGTTTCGTTAATAGAAACCAGTAAATCGTTCGCTTTTCGACAATATTTCTTTATTTTCGTAATCTTTCTTTAGAAAAACCTCTACCACTATGACAACATAAAAGAAATTATTAAAATACTATTGATTGCATAATACTATGTGTTGTATAGTATGTTTGCTAGGAGGATAATTATGGACAATCAAACCAAAAGAGGCCTGCTTGATGTCTGCGTACTCGCGGCAATAAAGGATGAAGATTCATATGGCTACCAAATCATTAAAGATTTGTCTCCGCTGATTGAAATATCCGAATCAACACTTTATCCAATTTTAAGAAGACTTGAAGAGTCGCATTGCCTGACGGTTCGGTCTGTCGAGCATAATGGAAGGCTCCGGAAGTACTACCACATTACCGCGGAAGGGATAAAAAGAATCAATGACTTTTCCGAGGACTGGAAAGAAATGCTCAATATTTATAAGTTCGTTACAAGGGGGAAAGATTTATGAAACGGGATGAGTTTTATAAAAGGCTGAGAGATGAAATGTCAGGTATGCCGTCGCACACGATTGATAACACGATTAGTTATTACGAGGAAATCATCAGCGACGCCGTCGAAGACGGAAGATTAGAAGAAGATGTCATCGCATCATTTGGATCGGTAGAGAGCATCGTCAATAACCTGTTGAAAGACGTTTCAATTGCCAAGCTCGTCAAAGAAAAAGTAAAACCAAAAAGAAGGCTGGAGACTTGGGAAATCATTCTAATTATCGTCACCTCTCCACTATGGATTGGATTTGTGATTGGATTCTTAGGACTCTGCTTCGGATTAATTGGTGGATTCTGGGGAACTATCGTTGCCTTATGGGCGGTTGACTTAGCGTTCATGATTGGAGGAGTTGTTTCCTTCTTTGGTTCGTTCGCGACCTTTGCCTTCGGTTCTGTACCGCTGGCGACATTCTATTTAGGTGTCGGATTGCTGGGCATCGGTCTATCAATCATCCTCGGATTTGCCTTTTACAAGTTAACCGAGCTCATCATCAAATTAGGGGTCAAAATTGTTACTAGAATAAAGAAACATTTTGTCGGAAGGGAGAAACAAGCATGAAAAAGGGATCCATTATTGCTCTAGCAATTGCTGGCGGCTGTGTTGTCGTCGGACTTTCCGTCGCAGCTGGAGGAATTGCCGCTTTGAATGGTGACTGGATGTCACTCGATCAGCATGAATATGTTCAAAGTCCATATACATTTAGCGCCTCAGTTAGCAAGATCGAAATTTCCGAAACGACTGGTGATATCGAAATTAAGCATTCTGCTGATAGTGAAATTTCAGTCGTCTGTGATGAAATCAAAGATGCTCTACATACCGTCGCAATTACAGGAGATACATTGAGCATTCAATCAAATTATCATGACGTCACTTGGTGGGATTGGTTTATCAAAGGTCCAATGCTGAAAAAAACATCTATCACCATTAGTTTGCCAGATGTCCAATACACCAAGCTCAAAATTGATAGCTTCACTGGAGACATTATCTTCACTGATGGTTTTGATATCGAAGCAGTCGAAATCGAGACCGACACCGGAGATATTTCCTTTGTTGATTTTTCCTCTGAGAATGTGAAGGCAAGTACATCGACCGGCGACATTGAGCTGAAAAATGGCGTTGCTGAAAACATTGACATTGATTCATCAACAGGAAGAATCACCCTTGAAGACATCAACGGAACATCTCTAGAAGGTGATACATCAACCGGCAACATTAATCTTAAAAATGTGATTTGCACGGGTGAAATGGATTTGTCT
>JAAYDH010000137.1 GCA_012729405.1 Erysipelotrichaceae bacterium | reverse complement strand
CCCATCCGGATAAACCTGGTTTGATATTGTTCGCGTGATATTTATCTCTTTCAGCGATGAGATCATCTTGATTCCACAACGCTGGGCGAGGGCCAACGATTGACATATGACCAGCGAAAATATTAAAGGCCTGAGGAATCTCGTCAAGGGATGTCTTCCTCAAGAAGTGGCCGATTTTAGTGATATAGATTTCAGGATTATCCAACAAATGAGTGGGGGTGTCTTTAGGGGAATCAGTTCGCATCGTTCTAAATTTGATAATTTTGAACCGCTTCTTGTTTTTGCCGATCCTCTCCTGTTTGAAGAACACTGGTCCTTTAGAAGAGCATTTAATAATGATGGCAATAACTAGGAATAAAGGCGAGAGAAGAACGATAACAAGGAATGAGAGCAGAATGTCAAAAAACCTCTTAAAAGGAAGGTAAAACCTTTGTCTTAAAGACAAGAAGCGTTCCTTTTTGGCCATCATTTGTTCTCCGTGATGGTATAAGAATCAACGACTTTGGAAAGGAGGGTTTTCACATCTTTTTCGTTTTCCATATCGAAAGCCTCGCTGATTTCTTCGATTTCTTTTTCAATTGGTTTCACTAATTCTTTTTCTTCGACATATATTCGACTGTTGGATGTTTTCTTCTGATGTTCGACATTTAAGAGCAATTCTTCGTAGAGCTTTTCCCCAGGCCTTAGTCCAGTTTCGATGATATGAATATCGACATTGGGAATAAGACCGGATTGTCTAATCAATCGTTCGGCTAAATCTAAAATCTTGACGGGTTTTCCCATGTCGAGAATGAAGATTTCGCCACCATCGGCGAAGAGACCACATTGAAGAACGAGAGAGACCGCTTCTTGGACAGTCATGAAATAGCGGATGATGCGTTTATCGGTTAGTGTGATAGGGCCACCAGCTTCAATTTGTTTTTTGAAAAGTGGAACCACACTACCATTGCTACCTAAAACGTTTCCAAAACGGACGGCGGCGTATTTCGTCGCGCTGTGTTCAGAGAAGTATTGAATAATCATCTCAGCGAAACGTTTGGTCGCTCCCATCACGTTGGTTGGACGAACAGCTTTATCGGTTGACACCAAGACCATTTTCTTCGTCCCATATTTGTCCGCCATTTTAGCAATGTTATATGCACCGATGACGTTTGTGCGAATCGCTTCGGCCGGAGAATCTTCCATCAAAGGAACATGCTTATAGGCAGCGGCGTGATATACGTAGTCAGGTTTATATTTCTTAAAGATTTGTTCAACTCGTTTTTCATTATAGGTAGAACCTATTAGGGTAACCAAGTTGAAGTCCTTAATCTTTTCTTGTCTAATTCGATTTACTAATTCCATTTGGATATCGTATGTCGAATTTTCATAAATATCGAAAAGAATAATCGTTTTTGGGCGAGCGTTAAAAATTTGTCTCACCAATTCTGAACCGATAGTTCCTCCCGCACCGGTAACGAGGACGACCTCGTTTCTAAGCATCTCTTTAATCTCTTTGTTGTCGAGAATAATCAGTTCTCGAGCAAGCAGATCTTCGAGGTCCACGCCGATAATTCGTTTATCGTTTGGGCCTTCCATTTCAGCGATTAAAGGCATGCGACGGACTTGGACGTGACAACTGCTGAGCAATTGGAAAATTTCGTGCAATCTTTCCTTAGAGATTCGGCTCATAGCAATAATGACTTCTTTAGCTCGATAGAAATCGATAATAGTCGCAATGTTGGAAATTGGCCCTTTAACGGGAATGTTGGCAAAAAGACCACCGATTTTATTTGGATTGTCATCGACGATAGCGACGATTTGGTTGTGGTTGTTTTTGTTTCTTCTTGATTCATCGACCACCACTTTACCCATCGCTCCAGCTCCGATAATAATGGTTCTCACTT
>JAAYDH010000024.1 GCA_012729405.1 Erysipelotrichaceae bacterium | reverse complement strand
CGGCCGTCAGCATCGTTGCCATCCTGGCCTGGTGCAGCAGCCAGAGATACTTGTTCCTGGCATCCGTCTTCCCGAGAGCAACCGAATGGCTGGGTGTATCCTTACTTGTCCTGGCTGTTGTATTGCTTTTATCTGCAGCCATGCATAAGCAGGCAGCAGTGCCCGGGCGCAGTGAGAAATGACGCCCTTGAAGGCATGGGCCGGCTCGTAATAGGGACAGTGCTCTTAGCAAAGACCGCAGTACGAGCACAAACCAGCACCGATTCACACAGCTCTGGCATCGATTTTTGTACATGCACCTTTGCTGCTTGGCACAGTTGTAGGCTCCGCGGACTGGCACAATGGTGAAGACGAAGGTTCGGTTGTTCAGCACCTCGTGCGATCGTCTGCCTGTCGCCTGGATAGCCTGGTCTGGATCTAGGCGCATTCGGATAGAGATAGATGCAAGAAAGGGGCCATAGAATCCTCCTTCCTGCGGCTGGCACAAAGAAGATTAGCATCAGTGTATCAGGCAGTCTGTTTGTTGTACTTATCGCATGGCTCATGTTTGCTGCGTTTATTTCACATGCCGGTGCAATTTAAGATTTCAATTAGCCCGAGTTAATCATTGTTCCAGAAAATATCGTATTATTCGCAAAATTGTGCTATACTTTGAAAGGCAGTTTTTACGAAGGCGCATCAGGCCGACATTTCTATCTGTTGGGTGATGACAACAAAATGAAAAAAGCATCAGAAATTAAACAAGCTTCATTTGAAATCTTATATAAATCTGAGCATAATGGAAAAGCTCGGCATGTCTTCGATATTTTTCTCGTTTCACTTATCATTTTGAATGTAGTGGCAGTCATTTGTGAACCTTCCATCGTTGAGTCTTCGTTAAGAAAAGCCTTTAGAATATTCGAAATAATCTCGGTTGTCGTATTTTCAATCGAATATTTGTTACGTATATGGGTTGCAGATCTAGTATATCCTGAAAAGAACAAAATGATTGCTAGATTTATTTACTTTGTGACACCAATGGCGTTAATTGATATCGCAGCAGTTCTACCGTTCTATATTCCATTTATAATTGCCGTTGACCTTCGCGTTTTGCGTATGTTAAGAATTTTTCGTCTCATGCGGATATTTAAAGCAAACCGATATACGACAGCTCTTATGGTTGTGATAAAAGTAATAAAAAACAAGTCTGAACAGCTTCTTTCATCGCTTGTGATCGTATTTGTGCTGATGACCATTGCATCAGTTACTATGTTTAATATTGAGAATGCAGCTCAGCCCGATGTCTTTACAAGCGTGTTCGACGCCATGTGGTGGTCCGTTGCTACGTTAACAACGGTTGGGTATGGAGATATATTTCCAATAACAGCTCTGGGAAAAGCGTTGGCTGCAGTAATTGCGATACTCGGGATTGGCATTGTAGCAATCCCTACTGGTATCATCGCTTCTGGTTTTAATGAGTTGCTTCATAACAAACTCCATACAATTAAGTGCCCGCATTGCAATAGAGATATTGAGGTAGAATAGAGTTGTTTTATAACTGTAAAGACAGTAACTGACAATTGAATGAGCAATAGCAATAGATAATAAAACTGACAATGTGATCAATAAGGTGAACGTCATGAAACTAGTTGCAATGAAATGTTTATGTTGTGGTGCTGGCATAGATGTGAGTCTAGACAAGAAAATGGCTTTTTGCCCGTATTGCGGCGCAAAATTGCTTATTGATGATGAAAAACATAGAATTGAACTTTCCGGAAAAATCGAAGTGAGTGGAATTCCAACACTAGATAGACTTTGCACTAACGCAGAAACCTTTATAGCTATTGGTGACTTAAAGAATGCAGATAGGGCTATAAATGAAATATACAACAATTACCCAAGTGACTATCGTGGATATTATCTATCACTACTTAGCAAAATAAAGCATATGTCGACAAAATCAAACAATAATGCATATGGGTATAACCGATTTTCAGATTACGCGCCTCATATTAGGGATGTATGCAACACTGCATATAAAGCACTTCACTTTGCACCAATAGAGAAACACAGAGAAATAAAAAATATAGCATATCAATGGCTCAAAACACTTGATAATATAAGTAAAGAAGAAAACCAGAATGTTGAAAAATATTATCAAAGGAAAGCTTATTATGAGGAAAAGGATAATGACTTATGGAGACAAGTCTGCGAAATCGAGAAAGAGATTGATTATCTTTCGGTAAAAGAGAAAAAGCGAAAGCGAAATATTTACATTGCATCCGTTGTTAATATTATTGGATTGCTTTTGCTTTCTTTGCATGAAGTTTTCCTTTTCATTTTGTTTATAAGTTTTATATCAACCATAATTTTTATTGTTATGTATTTTTTGATGACAAAGAAAATAACAAGCCATAACATTATGCTGGATAAACTCAATCGAAGCAGGCGTAAAATACGAGAGAGTGTTAAGCTTTCACTCTGGAGCGACAGCAAACAAACACCAGAATTCACAAGAGAATCACTGGATGTATATTATTCGGGTATTGACAATTTTCAAGCAACTGTCGCTATGGATCCGTAGTATATGCAGTCCACAAACGGATATCTGATGTAGCATGTGGTTTCGGGACCAAGGTCTGATAATCCGAGATGGATGATGGTGTGAGAGAAGTATCAGAGAAATTAATTTTGCTATATAGATGCATATGACCAATCATTTTTCGATTAATTCATACAAGACCAACAACATTTAAAAAGAAAAGAGGACTGAAACCAATAGTTACAGACCTCATTCCCTGGTGGGTAGTATTGGACTCGAACCAACGACCCCTTGCATGTCAAGCAAGTACTCTAACCAGCTGAGCTAACCACCCAAGTGCTTGATCATTATAGCTTCACGTTTGCGATCTTGTCAAGAT
>JAAYDH010000111.1 GCA_012729405.1 Erysipelotrichaceae bacterium | reverse complement strand
TGCCTTTGACTTTACATTGATTGTAAGCCTCAATTGCCAATTCAAAGTCAGCGCCAGCGGATAAAGTGCCGTTGAGACTATTTTGCCCTTGCCAGTTGCTGTCCGTTGAAGCGGTTGTGGCGATAAGGACATCAAATAGATTAATTTCTGGTTGATAGGAACCGCATGTTCCGACCCGGATAATGGCTTCGACACCATAGCCGGTATAGAGTTCATGAGAGTAGATGCCAATGGAGGGTTGCCCCATACCGGAAGCCATGACTGAAATCCTTTTTCCGTTCTTAGTGTAACCGGTGTAACCGAGAATACCACGGACGTTTGTCACTTCTTCGAAATCGTGTAAATAAGTTTCCGCAATCCATTTAGCGCGGAGAGGATCCCCAGGCATGAGAACGATGTTTGCGAACGCGCCTTCTTTAGCGTTGATATGTGGTGTTGCCATATTTTCTCCTTTTGACAAGTATTTATGCCACGAATATTTTAACTCATCTGCTTTTATCTCACAAATAAAGTTTATTCTTTGACCTTTTACTAGTCGGTGACTAAACTTAACTTATATGAAAGAACTGAAACTTGCCATTACTCATTATAAGATACTCCACACTGTTTTTTCGCTCAATCAGTTATCTCTTTTTCCCAACCAAGAAGGAGTTCATAAAGTTCTGACTGGTAATGATCGAAACGAGTACGAAGATATTCGGAATATTCCGACATTTGGAACACTTATCTCTTATTCCAGCAAAAAAATTTGTCATTATATTTTATCTTTGATTCGACACGCTTTTCTTAAGAATGTTTACGATGAGGGAACTCAAGAATTTTATCTTCAAATAACCAAAAAAGGAGAGGATGTCCTCAACTTATTTTTAGCAAAGCGAAAGACCTCTTATCGCAAGACAACAAAACCCATCAAACTAAGTATAATAAGACTTGAAAAATAGTCTTTTTTGTTTAAATATTCACTTTTTGCAGTGTTTTCTAGTTATTTCGAGCTTTTTTTGAACCTAAATAGCTGGACTTATTGAAAATAAATACTGAAATTGATAGAATAAAAAAGATAAAAGATATAAACTCTTTGCTATAAAAAATTAAGGAGTCCTCTGTATGGAATTTATTTGGCACACCCCATCAATTGGTAACTGGATTATCACCCTCGTCTTGATTGTTATTGTCTACGCTCTATTGTTCCTTGTCATTTATAAAGTAGTAAAAAGAAAAACGGGATTTGTCATATGGGCAACCTCGTTTGTTTTAATTCTTGCTTCCTATATTTTATGCCTTGATGGATTTATGGTTCTCGTGTCAATGCTCAGCGCTGTCGCGTTGACTCTTTCTTTATTTTCCAACCTCGGCGATTTGCGTTCTTTCCTAGCGAATCCTTTCCGTCGCGCAAGTGGTAAGAATGTCAATTTCGGAATCGAAAAAATTTACGACCGCAAGGCCTTGTACAAAAATATTGAGGCCACTGTCACAATGCTTTCCAAGAATCGCATTGGAGCTCTGATCACCTTTGAGAAGAATACTTCTCTTAAAGACATCATCAAGAATGGTGTGATGCTTTACGCTCCAGTCACTCCTGAGTTGTTAATGACCATCTTTTACCCAGGTACTCGTTTGCATGATGGAGCTGTCGTTATTCACGGCAACGAAATCCTCGCCGCTAGCGTCTTCTTTACTCCAACCACTAAACCTTTTGCATATAAATATGGATCTCGCCATAGAGCAGCGATCGGTATCTCTGAAGTGACTGATGCAGTCACCGTTGTTGTCAGCGAAGAAACGGGAAGAATCTCTTTTGCAGTTAACGGCGAATTAGAAACAGTTAGCCCTGAAGCCTTCTTGCGCGCATTCGAAACCTATATGGCAGATGGAGGCAACGAAGAATAATGGGAAAATATTTTGGCACCGATGGTGTCCGCGGACCAGCAAACGGCAAATTAAATGCTCACCTAGCTTATAAAATCGGTCGATTCATCGGCCAATATCCAAACGGAAAGAAAACCAAAATTCTCATTGGACGCGATACGCGTATTTCCGGTCCGATGCTTGCTGCTGCCTTAGCGTCCGGCATTACCTCCAGTGGTGGAGAAGTATACATCATAGATGTAACACCCACACCAGCTATTTCTTATTTAGTTGGAAAACATGGTTTTGACTTCGGGGTTATGATTTCGGCGAGTCACAACCCATTTTACGATAATGGAATTAAGATTTTTGCTCCGAATGGCGAAAAATTGAGTTCTGAGATTGAACTTGAAATCGAAAAGTATATTGATTCACCGGTTGATGATTTACCTTTGGCATCCAATAACAAGATTGGTCAGTTAATTTTGTCAAATAAACTTCTCGATGACTACCTCGACTTCTTAGTCAGCAAAGCTCATTGTGATTTACCAAAAATGCGCATTGCGATTGATTGCGCGAACGGCTCTGCCGCTGCAACGGCGAAACAATTATTCATTGATCGTCTGCATTTAAATGCCGATTTGTTTAATGATAACTATAACGGAATCAACATCAACGACAACTGCGGTTCCACGCATTTGAAATTTCTCAAAGAAAAAGTTCTCGAAGGACAATATAACTTAGGAATCGCCTTTGATGGAGATGCCGATCGGTGTTTGTTTGTCGATAAATTTGGAAATACTATCGACGGTGACCAGGTAATGTATCTCAATGCCCTCAACATGAAAAAGCACGGACTATTAACTAACGACACGATTGTATTGACTGTTATGTCCAATCTAGGTCTCAAGAAAGCCCTTGCTGTAAATGGGTTAAAATTTGAAGAGGTTACTGTTGGCGATAAATATGTTCAGGCTTGCTTAAAAGAAAAGACACTTTCACTTGGGGGCGAACAATCAGGACACATCATTTTTTATAGCGATTTAAATACCGGCGATGGCCAATTGACCGCTATTCATTTGCTCAATGTCCTTGCCGATGAGAAAAAGACAATTAAAGAGCTTACCAAGGATTTAAAAATTCTCCCTCAAACATTGAAAAACATCGTAGTTTCAAATAAAGAAGCCATTATGGAACACCAGGGATTAAGAGACTATATTAAAGAGCAAGAAGATGCCCTTAATGGAAACGGACGCATTCTCGTTAGAAGTAGTGGAACCGAACAATTAATTCGCGTGATGGTGGAAGCCAGCAATTATCAATTATGTGACGAAATCACCAATCGGATTGTCTCTTACATTAACGACATTAGCTATTAATTATGGTTGATTCAAAGGCAATTTACGACTATATCATAAAAATTCAATCTATTGCTAAGATTGGACTTACTTACAGCAAAGATCCTTACGCAATCACGAATTACCAAGAAATTAACGATTTGTCCAAAATGTTTCTAGAAAATTTTATGGATGTTAAATTAGATCGCCCGAATTATTTTGAGAAGGATGTTTATCCAACTCCAAACATCTCGGTTCGGACACTAATTTTTAACCAAGAGCGGGATAAAATTCTTATGGTTCGAGAAGTGAAAACTCAGAATTATTCCCTCCCTGGAGGCTGGGCTGATTTATACGATTCTCCTAGCCAAGCTGCCAAAAACGAATGTTTGCAGGAAGCTGGAGCAGACATTTCCGAAATGCGTCTTGTCGGCATAACTAACCGCACACCTTTCAAAAGTAATACTTCAGTCCCTGAATATGTCATTATATTTGAAGGCATTTTATCAGGAAAACTTCATGAGCATGAATACGAAACTGATGATGTAGGTTGGTTCCCCGTCGATAATCTCCCTGAGATTTCCCGAAAGCTTTCAATGGAAGAACTCCAAAGAATTATAAAAGCAGCCCGTGACGGAAAAGTCGTTTTCGATTAACTCGTAAGCGAAGCCGACTTTAATTATTAAGATAACCTTAATAGTTAAGCCCATTTTTGCTATAATAAACAAAATTAATCTATGGAAATTTACGCTATCACACTTGCTAAACTAACTCTTATCCAAATCACATTTGTGATTGTGGCGGCTTTTATTGTTGCTGTTGCCATCTTTTTAGCGATTTTCTTCCCTCTTCGTCACGCCTATCTCAAAAAGAAGTTTCGCTTCCATTATTATAAGAAGATTTATCAGGTAGCTTTTAATCAAGATTACTACCTCATAAATGATTTCTTGTTTCGAATCGATGATTCCACAGTAATGGGTATCGATCATATCCTTTTTGGAGACCGTTATATTTATATAATTAATGATTATTATTACGAAGGTGATTTGCTCGGTAATTCAGAAGACAAATCGCTTATTTTCGTTAATAAAAAAGGCAAGAAACTTTACACTGACAACCCATTCCTTGCCAGCGAAAAAATTGTCAGCCGACTTTCCATGTTGACGGGCATCGACTCATCTTTAATGATTGGAGTCATTATGGTTAACAATAGCTGCAAATGTTTCGTGAAATCGGATTCCAAACAGTTTTATATTGTCCAACGCAAATACTTCAAAATGCTTATTAAGAATGTCGAATCTCGCCCGGTTGGTCGCATCAACCCTGTTCAACTAGATAGCGCCGTTAAAGCGATTTACCGCCTTAACCGCAGAAAGAAAAAATGAAAATTAAAGAGGCCTTTAGCCGTTCACAAAAAATATACTCTGCTCATCCACTAAACTCCTGGGTATTAGGAGTGGCTTGCGCCATCTTTTTAGCTGCCATTTGTGGCTTTGATTTGGCTTTCCCTGGTCTTGACATCATCGTCATTCCGTTGTTTGGCATTCCTTTCGTGTTTGCCACGATTATCTCTCACTTCCAACTAAGAATGAATAACGAAGTTCGGACGCGAAGTTTCTTCCGTCTTTTTGCGGTTTACTTCACTAGACCTTTTAGGTCTTCTTTCCAAGTTTTGTTTTCGTTCTTTAAATCAATAATTGCTTCTTTCCTTGCTGCTGGACTCCTATTCGGAATCACTTATTTAATTTTCGCTAATAATTTTGGAAGCGCTTTTACCACCAATATTAATGGTTTTTTTAATGTGTTTAGCAATCCTGGCGCTTATGAGAACACCGATACCTACAATGCCGCCCTTCAAGTCTTCCTTCAAGCTAATGGAGACATGCTCTATATCTTCTTTGACATTGTTTTTGTTCCGCCCGTGTTTATTTCCGCTTTAGTCTTTATCTACTTTATCTCGGTCGAGTCAATCAGCGTTTTTGCTCGTCTATACTTCCCACAAAATCCTTCGCCAATGATTCGCTCAGCGGTTAAACAATCAATGAAAAGACAAAGAAAGAGCTTTTATAGTGCTTACTTTGGGATGAATTGGCCGATCTTTGCTCTCTTTGTTACCGGAGCCATAGGAGGATTCTTTGCTTCTTTCTATCTGACCGGTGATTCCTCTTTCTCTTCATCAATCGGCTTGATGGGTGGCCTTGTATTAATGGCCTTCTATGCCCCATTCTACTTAGCAAATATGGAAATCATCTATTCGATATTAGAAGGAAATATCCGTTTGATTTCTAAAGAGATGACTCAGCAGATTCTTATCAATATTCAAAATCAAAGACAACTTTCGGAACAAGAAGCTGAAATGTTATCAAAGGCTCTCGAAGATTTAGATAAACTTGACCAAGATAATAATCTTGATAATCCCGATGATTCGAACGAAAAAAGTAATGATAAAGACAAAGAAAAAGACCCAACAAATGGGCCTGAATAATCGTCTGGAGCAAGTGACGGGAATCGAACCCGCATAACTACCTTGGCAAGGTAGTGTTCTACCACTGAACTACACCTGCAGTTGAACTTGGTTTACCAAATTCGCTTAATTATTATAACAAAAGTTCATCGATATGCAATATAATTCCTAACGAAAAGGAGACAAAAAAATGATTACCAATCAAGAATTAGCAAACATCATCTTCCCAGATGTTAAAACAACTCTCGAAGATTTAGAAAAAAGATACCCCCTGCGTCAACTACCTGCTGGAGCGGAAGTAACACGCTTTGCTCCCAGCCCAACCGGCTTTCTCCACACCGGTTCTTTATTCACCAGCATGATTTGCCGAAAAGTAGCGACCCAAACCCACGGGGTTTTTTATGTGCGCCTCGAAGACACCGACACCAAAAGAGAAATCCAAGGGTCGGGCGAGCAACTGCTAGATCAACTCAGTCTCTTTAATGTTACACCTGATGAAGGCTATCTCGGCGACCACCAAAAAGGTAATTATGGTCCTTATGTCCAATCAGAGAGAGCGGACATTTATCGAATTGCTATTAAACACCTAATTGAGATTGGACGCGCTTATCCATGTTTTTGTTCTCCTGAAGAGTTGAATGAAATTCGCACCAAGCAGGAAGCAGCAAAATTAGTTCCTGGATATTATGGTCAATTCGCTAAGTGCCGCTTCTTGACTAACGATGAAAAAGCCACTCGTATTTTAGCTGGCCAACCTTTTGTTGTCCGCTATAAGAGCAATGGAAATCATGCTCGAAAAATTAGAGTTACGGATTTAGTTCGTGGCACTTTTGAAATTGCGGAAAACGATCAAGACGTTGTCATTTATAAGAGCGATGGTCTCCCCACTTACCATTTTGCTCACGTGGTCGATGATCATTTTATGAGAACAACTACTGTTATTCGCGGCGAAGAGTGGATTCCTTCCTTACCTATTCACCTCGACTTATTCCAAGCCATGGAATGGCAACCACCTTTCTACGCTCACTTACCAGTCATCCAAAAATTGGATGAAAACGGAAATAAGCGCAAATTATCGAAACGATTAGACAGCGAAGCGGCGGTCAGTTATTTCCTCCAAGATGGTTACCCAAGCGAAGCACTCATTATGTATTTGATGACAATCGCTAATTCTAATTTTGAAGAATGGATTTTCCAGCAAAAGTTTGATCGCATGGAAGACTTTGCTTTCACTTTCTCAAAAATGTCTCTTGATGGAGCTCTTTTCGACCTAGGCAAATTAAATTTCTTTGCTCGCGAAATTCTATCTAAAAAGAATAAGGATGAAATATATGCGATGGTTACCACTTATGCAAAGGTTTATCAGCCTAAGTTATTAGAAGTTGTGTATCGCGACCCTAATTACTTTAAGGAAATCATGAATATTGAGCGAGAGAAAGAAAACCCACGCAAAGATTATGAAAAATTTGGTAATTTGCTCGATTCGATTAGTTTCTTCTATGATGACTTCTATGAGGATATCATTAAGGAAAAGTTACCTTTCTCCGACAGATTCTCTCCTGAATTAATTAGTAGTGTTCTAAGCAAAATTAAGGAAGAATTATCCCTTAATCAAGACGAACAATCCTGGTTCGGACAGATGAAGGAAATTGGCGAATCGCTTCGATTTGCTCCAAATGGAAAACTTTTTAAAAATAATCCTGACCAGTACAATGGATCAGTTGCCGATATCGCTGAAATGTTGAGAATCACCCTGACAGGAAAGAAAAACAGCCCCAACCTTTATTATGTGATGAAAGTCTTGGGCAAGGCTCGTTGTGATAAACGTATTGAAAGTGTAATTTCTTCATTTTAATTATTAATGAGAGTGTTATATAATACTCTCACTGGTCCCATGGTCAAGCGGTTAAGACGAGACCCTCTCAAGGTCTAATCCCGGGTTCGATTCCCGGTGGGATCACCAAAACAGGACAATAAGCTTTGAGCAAATCAAAGCTTTTTTTGTCGCTTTTGCTATAATAAAAACATGAATATTCTTTTTATCTATAATCCGAGAAGCGGCAAAGGTTTAAAGCCCTCAAAGCTAGAGAATATCAAAAAGCTTTTAGGGGAGAAATCTTCTCATTTTGAGTTCCGACTTTGCGAGAACCTTGGACAGCTATACCAAGTCTTGAGCGAACCTTTAGACATTTATGATATTCTTGTTTTCGCGGGAGGAGATGGTACTTTTCACCATGTCGTTAACGCTCTATCCGCTCGCGAACATCGGCCGACTTTGGGAATTATTCCTTGCGGAACTTTGAATGATGCGAGTAAAAACTACGGCTATAACCGACGCATTTCGCGTTGTATTGACATCATTTTAAACGGAGTTACTAAGCCTATCGATGTCTTCAAAGTAAATAATCAGTACGGAATTTTTAGTCTATCCGTCGGAACTTTTTCAGACATTCCATATAAAGCTAAGCGCAGTGGGAAGAAGCGTTTCCGAGTTTTGTCATATTATGGGTTGGCCATCAAATCACTTTTCCGTAAAGGCCGAATAAGTGGAAACGTCATTTTGAATAACGAAAAGCATCTATACTTTGAGGCTCCTTTTCTTTTGATGTTGAACTCTCGATACATGGGTGGATTTAAGATAAACAAGAAGGCAAAATTAGATGATGGTTTAGCTGATTTACTGTACACCAAAAAAGGGTGGTTTAATGGGTTATACCGCTACTTTTTGCGCCCCAAAAAAGTTACCCGTCTAGCTTTTTCAAGAGCTGAAATTTCTCTTGATAATACCTACTCATGGGATATCGATGGCGAGGAATTTCAAGCCCAAAAAGTCGAGATTCAAGTGTTGAAAAATCATTTAAAAATCCTTGCAAAACGATAAAAAAATCCAAAAAATAATGCGTTTTTGCAGTAGTTTATAAAATTTTGTTTGTTTTTTTGTATGCGCCCAATAATAATATAGTTATCTGGAGGACTCTTTATGAAAAAGAATTTAAAGAACTCGTTCGTCATTTTAGCTATCTTTGCCGTTTTGTTTTTTGTCGCGGCTGTTGCCACTATAATTACAGAACTTTTCATCATTGACAACGGCACTGGAATAATTTGGACCTTGGTGTTCCAATATGTTTTACTCTACAATCTCAAGTTTGGACTCCCTTATCCAGTTGTTTTCCCGTACGGTAGTATCATTTTATATGGATCTCTACTCATCGCTATTGTCCTTATGATTGTTTGCCTTTTGATTGTTAAAAAGAAAGAATACAAGGTTCTTTCTGCCATCACTTCAATTTGTATTTTTCCTCTCGGCTTCTTGGCTTCATTAGCGGCGCTTTCGATTTTAACTTTCGATCCTAGTCTAGTATCACTATTCATCGGAACAATCGTAATTGTCGTCTCGTCTGTTCTATACTTAATCTTAGCCATCGTGATTGCCGTTGTTTCACTAATGAATGCAAAAGAAGGAGTTGCCGCTGCCGAAGATAGCGGTATGTTCCATGATTTTGAGGATATTCAAGAAGATCACAATCCGTTCGAAGAAGACAGCAGAGTTGATTTAGCTGCTCGAGCCGAACCGATTGAATATCACGACCTTGAAGCAGAGCCTATCCCTGTTTTTATTCCCGAACCAGAGCCCGAACCCGAACCCGAGCCCGAACCCGAACCCGAGCCATTGGAACGCGAAGAACCCTTAGAGACCTCGCCCGCTCCAGCGGCCGGTCCACAACCAATAATCATACCCACTCCTACTGCCCCACAACCAATAATTATTCCAACGCCATCGCCAGCTCCAGCTCCAGTCCCAGCTGCGGAGCCGATTGATCCTCGTGAATTGGCGTCAATGATTCGCGACATTGTTCGCGACGAAATTGCTAGAAATAATGCCTCACAACCAAAAGTTGAAGATCGTCCAACTACCGATAACCATAGTATTGTCGGTGCAACTTTCGGTGGACCGCTCATTGTCCAATACTTTGGCAGTAATATGTCCCCGGTTCCTCAACCAGCTCCTGCCCCAGCTTCAGCTCCGGTTTCCGAACCAACCCCCGTTGTAGTTCCAGCCCCTGCTCCAGCCCCCGCACTCTCACCGGCCCCAGCACCTGCCGCTGAGCCCGTGAAAGTCGAACCAGTTGTCGAAAAAGAGGTTGTTAAGCCAGTTGCACCAGAGCCAGTTCCGGTCATCGTACCAGTGGCTCCTGTCCCTGTTGCTGAAGAACCTGTTGCACCAAAAGCCCCAATTATTCGCATTCCTTTTGAGAATAGGATGATTAAGGCCGATAAGGATATGCAAGACAACTACAATATCATTAAAAATGAAATTCTCTCCTATGGAGTGAAATCCCGTGTTTCATCATCTGGAGATACATTTAGACTTCACCGTAAGACCTATATTAAGTTAACCATCGCGGGGAAGAGCTTGAAATTGTATTTCGCCCTTAATCCTGATGATTACAAAGATTCGACTATCCCTGTTCAAGATGCGAGCGATAAAGCTATCTATGCCGATATTCCTCTCGTCTTCAAGGTCAAGTCACCCCTCTCCATGAAACGCTGTAAGGAATTGATCCAAACCGTTATGGAAAATGGTGGTCTTGAACAAGGTGAAGTTGGCACTGTTAATTGGGTTAAGGAACTTAAAATGGCTGCCAAGGATAAAACTAAAAAAGCCAAACAGGAAGACGACGATTAATCGTTTCTTTCTCTCAAATAATTAGCCGTCGCTGACGGCTTTTTATTTTTTTCTATTCGATAGTGTGACCATAAATATCTTATTCAATATTTTGTATATATTTGCGTGCGAGCGTAAATTATGCTAATATTCATAACTGAGCAAATTGTTCGGAAGGGATGTGGTCATCTAATGGATGTGCCTCTGTCGTGGCTCATAATTGTAATATGTCTAGTTGGAAGTTTTTTCTTTTCCGCTAGCGAAACCGCATTATCTTGTTGTAATCGCTTCAAGATTCAAATTAAAGCGGATAACGGAAGCAAAACCGCTAAACTCCTCTTAAAAGTATGTGACCGATTTGATCGAGCGCTAACCGTCGTTCTCATCGGAAATAATATAGTTGCCATCGCCGCTTCTGCTGTTTCAACAGTCCTTTTTGTCACTAAGATTTTACCTTATGACCAATTTGGAATTGATAGCGGAACCGTTTCGCTCATCTCTTCAATTTGTTTAACTTTTCTTTTTTACATTTTAGGAGATACTTTTCCAAAAACAATTGCTAGAGCAATTCCTGATACTATTTCCTATATCATTGTCTATCCAGTCTATTTCTTAATGATTATCTTTTATCCGGTCGCCATCCTGTTTGAATTGATGACAAAGGCAATCGAAAAGATTTTTAAAGTCAAAACTGACGATAAATTCACCGAAGAAGATTTTGCAAACGCGATTGAGAAAACTACTTCGGAAGGGCTTCTTGAACAGGAACAAACCGAAATTATTCAATCTGCCCTTGAATTTGTTGATACTAATGTTCGTGAGGTCCTCACTCCGGCAAAAGATGTTTTTGCTTTAGACATAAACACTCTTACACATGAAAAACTTAAAGATATTTTACTTAATACCAATTACTCCCGCATTCCAATCTATGATCGTATCCCCGATAACATCATCGGCATCTTATTGGTGAAAACTTATTTTAAAGAAATAACTCAGAATCCTAATGTTTCCATTCGCAAAATATTGGCTAAACCCTATTTTGTGCCTAACACGATCATGATCGATGATTTATTTAATGGTTTTAAAAAGAACCACAATCATTTAGCTATCGTTCGCGATAAGGACCATAAGATGGTTGGCATGGTGACGATGGAAGATGTGCTTGAAGAGTTAGTGAGCGATATTGGCGAGACGACTACTCCTAAGGAGAAGAAGTAATATGGAATGGTATTTTTATCTTATAGTTGCCATTCTCTGCGCTTTTAGTTCATTCTTTTCGAGCGCTGATATTATCTACGGAATAGTCGATGTTGATCGCCTGAAGAAAAATGTTGAGAAAGGCATTAAACCAAAGAGATCAAAACTTGCTCTTAAAATCGCCACTGATTATGAATTCACGATCTCCTCGATTCTTTTCGGGAACAATGTTGTCAACATTCTTTCGTCATCAATTGTAACTTTGATTGGCGTCAGCCTTGCTGGGCCGACAAATAGTGAAATGGGGGTGACACTAGCAGCGGTGATTTATACTGCTTTCATGATTGTTTTTTGCGAATTCCTCCCAAAAGCAATTGGCAAGAGATTCAATTTTTCTTTAGCTCTGCTATTTGCATACCCGTTAGTTGTTTTTAAATATTTAACATTTATCATCGTGTGGCCGATATCCAAACTTTTTGTTCTTATTGGGAAACTTTTTAGTAAGAAATCAAAAGAAGAGGACATCATTGACGAAGAAGTGCTTACCGAGATGGTGGACACCATTGAAGAAGCTGGCGAATTGGAAGAAGAACAAGCGGAACTTGTCCGATCAGCAATTGTTTTAAACGACATCGAAGCTTATGAAATAATGACTCCTCGAGTTGATGTTTTTTCCATTGATGTTGAAGATGATATCAATGAGATTCTTAAAGAAGGGGAAATTTTCATCCATTCACGCATCCCTGTGTACGAAGAGACTGTCGATAATATTATTGGCATATTGCCTATCAAAGCCTTGCTTAAGGCCTATTTAAAGGGCGAAAAGATCGATATCAGAAAACTATGCTATGAACCTTTGTTCATTCCTCGCAACCACCAAGTTATGGATTTATTGAGTGAATTCAAAGCCTCAAAAGTTCATATCGCCATTATCAAAGATGAGTACGGTGGCAACGAAGGTATTGTTACTATGGAAGACATTCTTGAAGAGATTGTTGGAGACATCTTTGATGAAACCGATGAAATTGAAGAAGAATATGTTGAACAAGGTGAGGGTAAATTCATTGTCGATGGTGCGCTGAATATTGATGATTTCTTTGAACTTATTAATTTTGATGAAGAGTACGAAACCGAATACGCGACCGTTTCAGGATTGTGTCAAGACATCCTAGATCGCTTTGCGAAGGTCGGAGATACATTCGACTTTTTCCACTACACTTTTATTGTCATAGAAGCCGATCAATACACCGCTCGAGAAATTATGGTAATTGATAATAACATTGTTGATGATAACGACAGAGAGGGAAAAGTCTCTGAAAATGAAAAGGCTTAATCGATACATTAATCATCTCGCTGATATTACTGGTAAAAAGGTGATTGTCACGGGTGCCAATAGTGGGCTCGGTTTTTCGATTTGTGATATATTGCTCCAAAAGGGAGCCCATATTGTCATGGCGTGTCGCAACGAAAAAAGAGCAGAAGAAGCCCGCGCTTTGTTGAAGGCAAAGCATCTTAACGGACGCATCGACATCATTCTCTACAATCAAGCGTCTCTTTCTTCTATTGCCAGTTTCGCTCAATCATTGATGACTGAACATAGTGATTTTTATGCTCTCATTCTTAATGCTGGAATCTTTCATCCCAAGAAGAATGATAAATTTGAAAACAGTATCCCTCTAACGATTGGAACAAATTTTTTAGGACCTTTATATTTAATTCACTTGCTGCAGGGCTATTTAGTTAATGCGACAAGTGAAAAACGAATCATATTGCACGGTTCTCTAGCCTATCATTTTGTCCGATATAAAAATAAAGAAGAATCCTTATTAAATCTTAAAAACGGACCGATGAAACAATACTCATACTCAAAATTAGGACTGACAGAAGCGTTTTATTTTTATTCACTCTCTAACCAAAACCCAAACGTTAAGTACTTGTTATGTGAGCCAGGAGTCTCGAGCACTGGTATCATAC
>JAAYDH010000007.1 GCA_012729405.1 Erysipelotrichaceae bacterium | reverse complement strand
AGGACAGTGAAGATTCAAGTACCAGCAAGGGTCTTGTCGGAGAAGTTCTGAAACTGAGCGCTGAGACAAAGGACGTGGAAAGCGGCGTTACCTTCACGGTATATAATAAAGCGACAGGTGAAGAAGTAACCAGCATTGGAGCCGATGTTGCGGGTGATAAGGCTGAGGCGGAATGGACGTACCATTACAAACATGACCCGGAGAATCCGCTGAAGGAAAAACCGAAGTTCTACTTTACGGTAACGGCCGCGAAAGCGAAGGAACTGAAGAGCGGGGATGTGGAGATTGGGGCGAAGATAAAAATAACCGTTATAGATGAATATGAAGAAGCATATTCCGATGCGGACTACATCTTGTATCGAGATGGTGGCGATAATATTGAAGGTACAACCGATAGTGATGGAAAAATAGATCAACAGGATTTAATTCCAGGGAAGTATACGATTGAGTTAAAGGAGAAAGAATAAGTGACTGATACCGATGAAGAGACATTAGTCGTATCGATAAAATCAAGCGATATTACCAGTTTGCGAATACCGGTAAGTCAAGAAAAAGAAACCATTATTATCGTAGAAAATGAAGGCGAAAGAGTCTCGTAAGGAGAATACACTATGTTGAATCTGCCATTTAAACTAAGTAATCTAGACGCTCTATATGCAAATAATGAGAATGGTTTAAGCGGCTATTACCCTATGGGTGAAGGGAATTTTTGGCATAGTGGAATACACATTAACTACACCAGCAAAGAAACGATATCGCCAATAGTACCGGGATGCGTGGTCGCGTATCGAATAAGCAAAGAATATAAGAAAATTGCATTACCGGAATCTTTAAGTGCGGCTGATTATCGTGGATTATCGAGTCAGGATAAGTGGAAGTATAGCGTAGATCGTAAAAGCCGCACTGGCATATATAAGCTCAATACGGTATTGCCCGAAGCGGCGAAGTCAAGAGAAGTATCGAACAACTTTGTCTTGCTAAAGCATGTGTACGCACCGAGCCAATTAAACGATAAGGAATTTGTGTTTTACAGTTTATATATGAATTTAGCGCCGATCAGTGAGACCGGTTCGACATACTATGGTTCCGACTTTAAAACCGATGGATCCTTGAATGTGCTTGATAAAGATAAAGTATTTTATACGGATAAGATAGGCATTCCGGGATTGGGGGATGGGACGCGATATATCGATTTTGCGATAATAACAGAGAAAAGTTTGTTTGATTATAAAGAAAAGGCATTTTTGTCAAAAAACGAGAAGAATTTTGTTTTTTACGAATTACCAGGTGATGTAAAAATATACAGCCGAAAGAAAAGAAGTATCACAAGTAAGAAATACTATATTCCAAGTAAAAGTACCTATGAAATAATCGATGAATGTTCCTGTGATAATAAGATCGCAAAGAAAATACGGATAAAAAGCATGGCGTTTTATCTATTAAGTAATGGAATGGGATATGAGGGAAAGAAAACTTTTTTTTCAGAAGGAGATTCTTGTCGGATCACGAATATCGATACGGTATGGATGGGAACTGAAAAGCTGGACTTTCTAAAAGATAGTGTTTCGGATAGTTGTCGGTATGTATATGATAAAATCAGGAATAGTAGAAAAAACTTGCTTAACAGAAAACATACCGTAGTTGGAATAATAGAGGATCAACCGGCTATTTTAGTTGATTTTCAAAAAGATTGCCCCTGCATAATAGAGTTCTGGGTTGAGGAGGATAGTGGGCTATTTTCTGACGGTGTTCCTGTGGGTAGTTCAAAAGAATTTACGGTATATGAGGAAAATCCACTTATATGTGATTTTTTGGATATAGAGAACACTGAAGGAATAAATGAGAAGATAAAAGGAATTACACAGCAAATATATTGTGGCGAAGGTAGCAGGAAATATCGAAAGGTAAGAGATTACGAATATTATATTGAGGAAAGTAAAGTCGAAAGCTGTATGAAGTCGGCATTCGATTGGGATGTTTTCTTTGATAACTACACGGAACCTGTGGGAGAATCGGAGGATATCTTATGCGACAGAACCGAGTTACTAAAAAAAGTTGATGCGAGCGGATTTATCGATAATTTCTTAAATGGAAGGCGGCTAACAAAAGAAGAGCTGCAAAGGATATATGGTGGTGGAGAGAAGTTTGAACAAGCGGGAAAAATACGAAAAGAGATGCGAAGAGTAGTATGCAAGCATCCGCTTGAATGGGATAAAGAAAAGTTTACGAATATAAAAAAAACCTACGATGAAAAGTCATTTTGCGGAAAGATGCCGCAGGAACAGGCGGATAATCTGGCAAAGATTGCGGAAGCGATTGATTTATGGAAAGACGGATTGTCGAAGCTGTTTATGACAAATAATCTCAATTTCGTACATCCTGTGTATTTTCTACACCATTTAGACAAGGCGAATGTCTTCGAGATGAATCCGTATCTGGGTATGACCCTGACTCCTGTTTTTAAAGGACCTGCAATAAAGGTGAAAAGCAACCCGGGATTTGCACCGGTGTACGATGGGGAAAGAAGTAGTGGTGTAAAAGAACATTTCCCGGATTCATTGCAAGATCCGACAAACCCTCGCCGCCATTGGGCGACGCTTAACTGCGTTTTTGGATATAGTAATGGGTATACCGATGATGATGGTAAGAAGAAATTCCATACTGGTATTGATCTCGCGGGGTATGTGGGGACACCAATTATTTCGTTTATTGAGGGTGAGGTCTGGGCGCGCACGAAACATGACGCATATGGGAATGTTATGATAATTAAAAACGCAAATGACAATAAACTTTACTTGCTTGCGCACTTGAGCCAGTACGTCGCGAGCGGACCGATACGACCGGGTGACGTTGTCGCAAAAGTGGGTAATACGGGCGCAGCATCAAGAGGTGCACACCTCCATCTGGAAATATTTATATGCGATTTTACTATTCGAAAACAAGTTCTTAATGAAGCAAAAAATAAAGAAGGGGATGGAGAAGGTACTGTGCTGGATTGGACTGAAGGTTTCAATAATATTAGGAATGGGAATCGACGAAATCCACTTGATCACAGTAGAACAAAGGATTGATGAGTAGTGAGAAGGTTTGCATGAAACGATTTGTTTGCTTTTGTATATTTTTTCTCGCGCTAGGCGCGCTTTTCGCGAAAGATGACAGGGTTGAATGGGAAATCGTTGAGGATACGTATAGTATTGAGATGGAACATTATAAAAGTATTTTTTTTCGGAAGGGAGAGACTGTCTACTCAAGTAGTGATGCCTTTTTTACGTCTGCCGGATATATTGTGCCCGTATTCGCTAAGGATGATATTTATTGTCTAAATATCGATACAATCATTCCAAAGAATACAGTAGATATCTTTGATAAAAAGATACTTTCAAAAACCGGTTCGGATAGAATGTATTGGCTGCGAGATTATTTTGTTGATATCTTGAAATCCGGCAATCGTGATACGGCGTTGCAGTTCGAAAAGAAGAGTCTAACGGAATGGGAGAAGAACTATAATGAGTTTGATGGTCACTGGTATCAACATCCAAACAACCCGGTTCATAATTGCGTTGATCTTTCGAATGTAGTAATACGTATTTCTGGTATTTCCGGCCAACTTTCATCGTATTTTATTAAAAATATTAAGCGAATTCCCGGTGGTTATAATGTTTACGCTAGATGCTATTTATGGAGAGTGGATGATACCTTTATTGATGAGAATCAGTTCCCGCAGAAGGATAGCGATGTATTACTTTTGTTACGGATAGACGGAGATTACCTCGATATCTTTTTAAACAATGAGGGAAACCGGATCGGTTCTTTTGTGCTTGTAGACACGGCGTTTTATAAACAATGTGAAAACCAAATTTTTAAGAATACGAGCGACCTTTCAAAGATCACCTGGCCGCGGCGTGATTATGATAGTGCATTGATTGGATCAACCGGTAAAACGACAGACAATCTTCGGTTGCGGTCTATGCAAGAAAGAAAAAGTCACGCCATAACGACTCTTGTAAAAGACACATCGGTAGATTTGATTGATATAGGGCGGAGAGAAACGATTGACGGTATCAATAGCCGTTGGGTTCAGGTAAAAACCGAGACCGGAGAAACCGGCTGGTGCTTCGGCGGGTATCTTGATCCAAGACCGTGAATATAATTACTGCGCACTTCCATGCCGCACCGTACCTACGGCAAACGAGATATTTGACATTAGAACCGGAGAACAGGGTACGGAGCGTTCCACCGGTGATTTTTT
>JAAYDH010000100.1 GCA_012729405.1 Erysipelotrichaceae bacterium | reverse complement strand
CCTGCAGGAGCAGCTTCGAGATACCGCCAGCCATCACTATAACTACCTTTGTCATAGAATACATATCCACCGCCAAAACCAATATCTCCTACTTTTACTATCCCAATCAATTTCCAACTTGCATAAAGTTTTATCGGATCTATCGTTGTGACGACTGAGCTGGATTCTATTCTTTGGCCTGAAGCGTTCTTTTCGGTCCACCACCCGTTAAGTGTGTATCCATCTCGTGTCGGGGCCGGTAGGGCAGGATACATATCGTCGATAACTACAGTAAAAGTGTCTAGGTTTTTAGATAGCATTCCTCCCTGCGCATCAAGAGTGATTTTACCGGTAAGTGCTAAAGCTTTCTCTTGAGCATCCTGATAATCTCCAAGTTCAATAAAAAGTTCGTATCCTTTTTTATAGTGTCCGTTATTAACCATCGCTACAGCAATTTCAAACAGCTCTGCTTTTGCTTTCTCATAACCAATGTCATTCATCCATCTCCAGCCAGCTATCCGGTCATTCTCCGCCGTTATCGATGCGAGCATCCGTATAAAAGAATCGAATATCTTTTCTTTTGGATATCCATTGCCCAGCAACCATTGGTATCCAGTGATTCGGTCTTTAGCTGACGGTATTAATTCTAGATTTGCTCGGTAAGCTTCTAAGCATAGCGCTCTCGCATCTTTATAATCGCCTAATGAATCATACAATTCACATGCTTCCCAGTATTGACCCGATTGCATCGCCTTTTGTGCGTTATTATATACATGCATACGTTCAAATACTGTTTTTAAAGGAGAATAACTTATACCACCGATTACGATTAAAAGTAGTATGGCAAGAGCAATCTTTAAAAAACGCCCAGAGCTGTGTTTTCTTCTACGTTCTTCAAGCTCATGTTGCTTTTGGTCTTTCTGCTCATCTTGTGCTTTCATTGATTAATCCTCCAGAAATTCCTTTCCTGTCGGTGGTGTTTGAGACTATCTCCATCTGGCTTATTACCCTAGTTATATTACTCGATAGGAATCTGGATAGTCTATCTTACATTCGCTTTTTCAAAGGATCTAAATTTACTAAAGAGATTCCTACCATCCATGGATATTAGGATAGTAGGAATCTCATTCATTATGTGATTATCTTACATTGCTATTCTGGCGAGCCCCATGAATACATGAAGTTTGGCATTTTTTTAATAGATACTACTGATTTGATTAGAGTAGCTATCAGTCAAGTCCCGGAAGCTTCTTTTCGGATCTCTTTACCAGTTACCATGATTGATTAGCAGTCACAGTTATGATGATACTTTAACCTCAGGATTGAGACGATACCATGTTGTCCTTCCTCCTTCCTCCGATTTCACCAACATGCCTTTGGATGTTAGGTGGGTTAAGTCTCTTGTGGAGGTAGCAGATGTGCATTTCATCATCTTGGTGTACTTATCCGCAGTAAGTTTTCCATAGAATATTCCTGAAGAGAGCTTATAAAGCATGGAGATTTCACGAGAGTTGTACTCTGAAGGGTCTAGACCGAGCATGAACTGGGAAAGACGGATTTTTTCTTTACAAGAGTCAGAGGCAGTCTTCATAGCCGTTGTCACCATCTCTATGTACCAGACTACATAGCCGGTTATGTCCATGCTCGGGCTATGCTGTGCTTTATAAAGTTCTTCATAGTATTCGTTTTTCCTATGGAGGATGGCAGAGCTAATGCTGAAAGTTCTGGGCCCTTGCCAATCGGAAGAGATTATCAAATCAGCTAAGGCTCTGGAAATTCTTCCATTGCCATCCTCAAAAGGGTGGATGGTAACGAACCACAGAGAAGTAATAGCGCTTTTTACTATTGCTTTACCATTATCAGTTTTGTTTACCCAAGAGAAGAGCTCATCCATGGCTTCTTTGATTTTATCAACCGCAAGTCCTTGAAAGAGAACGTCCTGCTGCATGTTGCCACGAACATTCATAATGTAGATCGGTTTATCCCTGTAAGAGCCTACGTTTTTGGGACGAAATTTAAGCCCGAGACCTGTGAAAAGAAGATTATGCCAGAAGAAAATTCTCTTCTCATCAATTGGCATACTTGCCCCATTTAGAGCATCCAATACCAATGATGCGAAGCTTAAGGCATTCTTATCGACTTTGTTGACAGCACCAATAAGTTGGATATCAAGCGCTTTGGCCACAGACGAGTATACTGAGTCGTATGAGAGCGTCACTCCTTCTATGGCTGATGAAGAGACGGCATCACTGGCGAGAGCATCGGCATGTATCATCTTTCTCACATTGGGATCTATAAGGCTGAAGACGGTATCGGTCTCTGTCTTCTGTAAAGAATATTCCTTAAGCGCTTTTTCAACAGCAGACTCTTCATACGTAAAGTTTGGCCAATTGGAGTTCTCCCAGATGTACTTCATAGTGCCTCCTTAAGGAATCATAGAATCATTTTTGATCAGTATGACATAAAAATTAAATTTACGCATCAATTTTGATTTAAATATTTATAATAAGGTGGTAATCGGATCAATTTTGCATACTGAGGACTGTAGCGGTCATGGTATTATGCGAAACTTCAAGGCTTAGAGAATCGAGTCTGAAAGATATCCTGCTATATCACGAGCTCATTGATAAAGCAGAGTTTTTGCCTGACAGCATATCATCAGCCTTGGACGAAAGTCCCAAGAAGCGTAGTAGTCGAAGAGCCCGATGGCGACTAGCGGGGGAGAAGAAGCAATAACGAAACTGTAGATCGATGGACAGAAACCTGATAGTAGGCAAACAGAGCGCACAAGCTGTTAAAAGGCAAGTTTTTCTTTTCGTTCACTAGGTAAAGGAATTCTTATTGTAAAAAATGATGAATGATGTACTCAGGAGAGTTGCTGCTTTCTCCGTGGTGAAGTTCAAGGGCAAGTACAAGCCGGTCTATACGACCCCGACCAAGGGCGCCAGCCTGATTTTTGAAGCCTTCGGGATCGATGTCCCGGCTAGCTCAGATAGTTAGTGCTAAACGTTGCGAATTCATAAAGACATCTCTTTGGCAGATTCAATAAAATATCAGTTGACATCTCTAAAGGTCGCGTGTACTATGATAGCGTTAACAGTTCACGTTAACAGTTCACGTTAACACAAATCGAAAGGAGAGATGGGTAATGAAAAAGAAACTTATCGTCATCATGCTTATCATCAGCCTGGCGGCTTCCTTCAGTGCTTTTGCAGCTGGAACAAAGGAATCTGCGGCATCAGACAAACTCACTATCGCAACCGTAGTGAAGGTAGACGGACATGCATGGTTCGAACGGATGAAAGTCGGTATCGATGCATATGCAAAAGCATCGGGAAACGAAGCGTTTATGGTAGGACCTTCTCAGGCAGATGCTGCCGAGCAGGTGAAAGTCGTCGAAGACCTGATTGCGCAAAACGTT
>JAAYDH010000076.1 GCA_012729405.1 Erysipelotrichaceae bacterium | reverse complement strand
TATGAAGAAGGCGGACAACTCACGGAGAAAGTGAGAAGAAATCCTTATTCTATCGTCTTATTCGATGAAATCGAAAAAGCTCATCCCGAAGTCTTTAATTTGTTACTACAAATGTTAGATGATGGGAGACTTACCGATAGTCAAGGAAGGGTCGTGGACTTCAAGAATACGATTATCATCATGACTAGTAATTTGGGTAGTGAATATCTCCTCAATAATGAAAGAGATAAAGTGGAAGGATTATTACATCAAACCTTTAAGCCCGAGTTCTTAAATCGTATCGATGAAATAGTGTACTTCTCCCCGTTATCTAAAGAGACTCAATCTAGGATTGTTGATAAGATGCTTAACAATCTCAATGATAGATTAAAAGAATCTTATTATTCGTTCGAATTCACTGACGCTTTAAAGAGTTGGATCCTCGATAGTGCTTATTCACCAATCTATGGTGCGAGACCGATTAAGAGATTCATCCAGAATAAAGTGGAGACCGTTATTGCGAATAAGATTATTTCACAAGAGGTTGACACCAAACACAAATACTCAGTTGATTATAACGGCAAAGAAATCATAGTCAAACAAGTTTAATCTTAGTGAAGCCACCCTTTGGGTGGTTTTCTTTTTTATCATCAAATTCTTTTTTATGGGACAATTGTATCAAATAAGATAAACTTTTCCCTCTACATTTCCTGTATTTAACACAAAATGCCCAATTTTGCCCCAAAAAGAGGGGGGACAAAACTCTGAGAGGGGGACATTGTATCAAAATGGGTAAACCTTTCCATCGTAAAACGCACCCTTTTTACCGGACAAATTAATGTCAGTAAGGAGGGTTTTTTACGAGCCATCAACCTAGTGAAACTTTGATACAATCAGCAAGGCTTTTTTGTGTTTAAAATGATAAAAATATGTCAATTTCGTGATGTCTATCAATAGAATTGATACTCGATTAATACGAAACCGAAAAAACAAATAAAGATTTTGTGTTGCACTTACGGACGGTAATTAAAATGATTTTTCACTCGTGACAACGTGGTTTATTAAGATGATTCAAATATAAAAATTAGATAACTTGTCTTTCGTTAGATACCCACTACATATACCAGTGTCATAACTAAGTACAACCTTTATTATCAGTTCATACGATTAATGAAGAAGGTAGCAAATAAGTGCTTAAAGATTATCTTTAGGGTCGTTTTCAATTTACTAAATGACGGCTTGGTAGTTGTTATTATTTGAATTATAATGGAAATGATTCCTAATAAGACGAGGTAAACAATTTGAAAATAAGAACCATTCTCCTCGCCATCTTCGGCTTCATTTGTCTCACTTTCGGCCTCATTGGCATTTTTGTGCCAGTTTGGCCAACGACACCTTTTGTCATCGCTGCGGTTGTTTGTTTTTCTTCGACACCACGGATTAAAGGTTGGATTATGAAAATACCTTTTTTCCGCAATCATATTAACAATTATCAAACGCGTTCGGGACTATCACGGAAGACGTTTTGGGTGAGTATGATTTGGCTTTGGGGAATGATCATTATTTCGCTTATCTTTGTCAACAAACTGTTTTTATATGTCCTTTTGCCGCTTATTGGTGTCGCTGTGACAATTCATATCCTATTTATGTCCAAACCGAAGATAAGGAAGAACAAATGATGAAAAAAGCGATGCGCTTCATTGAAGTTATCTTCGACACCGCTTATTT
>JAAYDH010000142.1 GCA_012729405.1 Erysipelotrichaceae bacterium | reverse complement strand
TATGTCCGAATGGAAGAATTCAAGACGATGGTGAACGAACTTCACAAGAATGACATTCGTGTCGTCATTGATGTCGTCTATAACCACGTCTATGAATACTTTGATAGCGATCTAGAAAAGATAGCTCCTGGATACTTCTTTAGAACCAAGAAAAATGGAACGTTATATAACTCCTCTGGATGCGGTAACGATTTTGCTAGTGAGAAGCCAATGGCTCGCAAGATCATCATTGAAAGTGCCAAGAACCTCGTTGAATTATACGATATCGATGGTTTTCGCTTCGATTTGATGGGATTACTTGATATCACAACTCTTAAACTCCTAAGAGAAGAAACCCTCAAATTGAAAAGCGACCTCGTCTTTTATGGCGAAGGCTGGAATATGGATAGTCCTCTTTTAAAGGAAGATCGTGCCAGTTTAGAAAACGCGGCTTTGCTGCCAGAACTCGGTTTTTTTAACGATATGTTCCGCGATATTGTCAAAGGTTCTACCTTCCCTGATAAACTATCCGAAAAAGGATATATCAACGGCGACATCAGCTACCGATTTGGAGCTAATTTTGTATTTCATGCCTCGGTTATTAACCATTCCTACAATCCGAAGTTTGTTTACGCTCATCAGTCCATTAACTACGTAGAATGTCACGATAACAACACTCTCTTTGACAAGCTGAGTGTCTCAAATGTCGAGGAAGAGGACAACACATTGCTGAAGCGCATCAAACTCGCCAATGCGATGAATGTTTTGTCTTTTGGGGTTCCTTTCATCCACATGGGTCAAGAAGTCGGCTTGAGCAAGTATGGATTTGATAACACCTATAATCGTTTAAATGTCAACATGATGAACTGGGAACAGGTTGATGACAAATTTGACATGGTTTCTTATCTTAAGATGATCATCGATTTACGTAAAACCGCTCTTCCCCATCTTAAACTTGATTCTCAGGAAGATATCGCAAAAATTTTCGAAACCATCCACTGCGATAATGGGCTGCTCGTGTTCTACTCCGATAAAAAAGAGTATCTCAAAGATTATCAAAAACTTTTAATTATCGTTAATGCGACAAACTCCAACTTAAACATTGATACGGATGATTACTTTACCCATATGCCGGTTCCTCTCCCTGAAGAGATGCGCACCAAAAATATCCTTGTTCCTCCAATCTCTTTTGATATCTACTACATTAAATAGTATTGCGACTTTACTTGATGTGGTCTAACTATAATGTTTACCGGTTAGGTACAGTTTATGATTAGCAGCATCGTTATTACCGGTTACACAAATGAGATTATTCAGAAAAGATTTCGCCTGATTAAGACAACTTCTCAAGATGCCTTTCATCCTGATGAAGAAATGATTTCACTCATTCCGGTTCTCTATTGGACTAGAGACGCGAAAAACCCATTGATCTCGATAAGAAAAGGTTCTTATATCGTCATTCGCGGCCACTTGGAGTTCGATAAAGAAATGGGTCTTTATATCCTCGCTGAAACCATCCAATCTTCAAAATAGAAAATCAAAACGAAAAAGAATATAATATTTCCATGCGACATTATATTAAGACCATTGCCAAAAACGGGCTCCCCATTTTATGGGCTTATTTCGCTT
>JAAYDH010000092.1 GCA_012729405.1 Erysipelotrichaceae bacterium | reverse complement strand
TCTTCATGAACTCACTCGCGGCGCACAATCCCGAGTAGTAGGTTGTCTCGTTGTTAATTTTCGCATCCATCTTCCACCACATTTGATCGAGAATGTCTTGGAAGTTTTTCGGATTAAACGGGAGAACCATACCGCGGGCAAAAATCGAGTAGATGTGAGTGTGGGCACATACAAAGTTAGGTAAAAGGAATTGTCCTTGGCCGTCGATAACCTCTGAACCATCAGGTAGATATTCGTTCATCGGTCCGACTTTGAGGATTTTTTTATCGAAAGTGACAAAACCACTATCGATATAGTTTTGATAGTCATAAATTCTGACATTGATAATGGTTCTTTTCATGTTATTCTCCTTAATTGCAATTGATTAGTTCGCCTCTAATAGGGGTATATATTTCGTCCTTAAGCAGGAAGCGTCCTCTCAGCATCGTTGCTTCAATCTTTTCGTTCAATTCCAAATTTTCATAAATGGAGTAGTCCGCTCTTCCATGAGGCTTACCAATTTTGTAAGAAGGGACATCCTTGAGAAATACTAAATCGGCATCTTTTCCGAGCGAAATAGTTCCTTTTTGCGAAAAATATTGAAGCTTTGCTGTATTTTTTGTCATTTTATCTATTATTTGATCACCAAACATTTTATGCAGTAATAGAAAGGACGTTTCGATACCGCCAATACCAAAAGGATGATCTTTGAGGAGAGGATGAGACTTTTTGTCAGCCATATTAAATGAGCAGTGATCAGTTCCAATAACATTGACGTAAGTAATGTTTTTGATGAGTAATTCCTGCTCCTCCTTGCTTCTAAGAGGTGGCGCGAATGTGAATAGGTAACCATCTTCTTTGCCAAGGTAGGAATCATTAAATAAGAAGTACTGAGGGCAGCTCTCGACAAAGAAATTTTTGCCTAAAATATCAAAATATTGATCGATAAGCGCTTGAAGGGTCTTGCCACTGCTACAGTGAACCATGTATAGATAACCGCCGGTTTCCCTAACAAATTGGGCAAGTTTCAATGTTTCAGTCATCTCACATTCGCTTGGACGAGAGCGCGAAATGTCAGTGCATAGAAAGTTGTCATCATGCTTGATCAGGTCATCGTTTTCGATATGACATTCAATCATAATGCCGTGTTTCTTTGAAAGTCGGAGTAGGTTATATATATCCTTGTCATACGTCCTTCTGCGAGTTTCTGAATAAGCTGTAAAGAGTTTTATTGTGCGCATGCCTAAATTCTTTGTCTTAAGGACAAATTCTTCTAAATCGCCATCAGGTTCTTTAATACATCCATGGAGATGGTAATCAACGTTTGATGATTTTGCGATTTGCAAACGTTCATAGAAAAGTTTCTCAAGAGTCTTCGCGTTTCGTGCAGGATCGACAAAGTCAATAATCGTCGTTACACCACCATATGCAGCTGAACGGCTTCCGCTCGAAAAGTCATCAACGGAGATGACTGTTCCGCAATCTAACGAGAAATGAACATGAGGGTCAATTAATCCAGGAATGACTTTTAAACCTGACGCGTCAAAAATCTCTTTTGTCTCAGGTTTATCTAGTCCAAGATAAACAATCTTTTCATCTTTAATACCAATGTTCGTCTGTTTCCAAACTCCATCGATATAGACGACCCCATTTACGATTAACAAATCATTCATTTTTTATCGCTTTCTAGAAACTCCTGCAATAAATGCCGTTATTTCTGCTCCTTGAGCGCGCGCACAATCTTTTCTGGAGTGATTGGTAAGGAGTTGATTCGAACTCCAACAGCGTTATAAACCGCGTTACAAATGGCTGCAGGAGGAGTATCAATACCAATTTCACCGACTGACTTGGCACCGAATGGTCCAGTTGGATCATAGGAGTCAGCGAATTCGGTTGTTAATTTCGCAATGTCTTTATGGGTTGGGATGTGGTAGGTCGAGAAGCTGTCAGTGAGGAGCTTGCCTTGTTTGTTATAAACAACGGCTTCCATCGCTGCCATTCCGTAACCTTGAACAATGCCACCTTCAACTTGGCCTCTCGCCAACATTGGGTTGATTGTTGTACCACAGTCTACGACTGAGACATAATCGATAAGTTTATATTCGAATGTTTCAGTATCCATTTCAATCTCTGCATAACCCGCCATGAAAGGGGGAGGAGATACGTGTCCGAAGAAGCTTTCGGTCACGGAAACTTGTTTCATATCTTTCGAATAGGTGATTCGGCTTGCTAAGTCAGGAAGAGTAATTTCTTTACCCTTGGCTTTGAAAGTTGTTCCATCAAAGTCGATATCATCTTCAGAAACACCTAAGGCAAGGGCGGCTTCTTTAATGAGGCGATCCTTCATCTTTTGAGAAGCTTTCCAAGCAGCATTGCCGGAAACATATGTGGTTGATGAGGCGTAAGCGCCAACGTCGAACGGAGTTAAATCTGTATCCGAAGAATAGATTGTGACTTTATCGACAGTTGTCATTAATTCTTCGGCGACGATCTGAGTTATGACTGTATCAGAACCTTGTCCTAATTCAGTAGCACCACAGGTGACGACATAGGTGCCATCATCGTTTAGTTTAATGGAGGCAGCGCCCATATCCATGTATGGAATACCGCTTCCTTGCATCGCAATGGCCATACCAACGGCACGAACAGTGTGAGGGCCAACTTGGACACGTGGATATTTCTTATCCCAGCCAATTAGTTCGGCTCCTCGAGTGATGCAGTATGGAAGTTTGCAGGTCTCCATTATCATTGGCGTACCTTTGGTACCTTCACCCATAATTTCGAAGATTGGAGAAGTCTCTCCTTCTTTCATCGAGTTCTTTAAACGGATTTCGATTGGATCAACGTGGAGTTTTTCCGCGAGCATGTCAATAGCGGTTTCAAGCGCATAGTTACCTTGGATGGCCCCGTATCCACGGAACGCACCAGCGGGTACGTGGTTTGTGTACACAACTCTTCCGCCAAAGCGAACAGAGTCAACTTTGTTGTAAAGAGGTAAGACTTTGCTTCCGACAATCATGAAGACGGTTAAAGCGTGTTCACCATAAGCACCAGTATCGCTCAATGAGCGGCAATCAATAGCTTTAATAGTTCCGTCTTTCATCGCACCAATTTTGATATCAATCTTCATTGGATGACGAGTGTAGGCAGAGGCGAAGACTTCTTCGCGAGTATAGGACATACGAGCTGGCAAACCAGTTCTTAATGTGACAAGGGCAACGAAGAATTCGCAGTGGAACGCTTGTTTACCACCGAAGCCACCACCAACACGGGGTTTAATCATACGAACTTTATTAAGTGGCAATCCGAGCGTCTTGGTTAAGATTCGACGCATGTGGAACGGAGTTTGCGTGGAGGAGTAAATAACTAAACGATTATGGTCATCCAAGCGAGCGTTCGCACAATGTGGTTCCATCATAGAATGGGATTGGGCTTGAGTTTCAACGGAATGTTCGATTACAACGTCACATTCTTTGAGAGATTTTTCAACATCACCGACTTCCATTTCGTAAGTGGCAGCGACGTTTTCTTTTGGTCTAAAGCCCATTTCAAAGGCTTGGGTAATGCCATCTTCAGGGTGAATGATGTTCTTATTTTGATAAGCAGTTTTATAATCTAGAACTGGTTCTAATACTTCGTATTCAACCTCAATAAGTTTGAGAGCGTCTTCTGCAATTCTCTCATTTGCTGCAGCGACGAGGGCAACTTCATCTCCGACATAACGAACATATTCATCAAGAATGAACTTATCCATTGGCGAAGGAGCGGGGAAACCTTGTCCGGCGCGGGACATCGCGACGTGTGGAACATTTTTATATGTGAGAACGCATTTAACACCATTTAAGGCTTCGGCTTTGCTGGTATCAATGCTTTTGATATGAGCAAAAGCGTGGGGGCTGCGCAACATCTTGCACACTAAGGATCCATGGACGGCGTAGTCATCTGTGTAGACTGGACGGCCCATCATCTCCGCGTGACCATCGACTGAATGAGTCTTTTTGGCGACAACTTTTAGATTCTTTCTAGGCATGTTTTTTGACCTCCGCTAAATATTTCTTTACGGCTAAGAACTGAGCGTGATAGCCGCTACAACGACAAAGGTTACCAACTAGATAATTGCGAATTTCTTCATCGGTGGGGTCTTTGTATTCTTTAGTGAGCGCATGCACAACGAGAGCGAATCCGACTAAACAGAATCCACATTGATCAGCGCCTTCATCTGAGAAATAATCGGCAATCTTATTAGCTTCTTCTTGGATGTCTTCGACAGTGGTAACTTTCTTGCCTTCCACTTGGGCGGTGAGAACGCTACAAGACATGGCTGGCTTGTCATTAATTAAAACAGTACAAGTTCCACAGTTGCTTTCATTACAACCAACGCGAACACTTAAAATTCCTAAGTTCCTTAAAGTTTCGGCAAGGTATTCATCAGGACGGGCGTTAACCACAATGTCCATGTGATTTAAAACAAATTTGACTTCCATTACTTGCTGACCTCCTTAAGTCCACGGCGAATATATACTTCAGTGATTTCTTTGCGATAGTCTTTTCCGATTTGAGCGCTGTCAGTGAAGGAATACCCTTCAGCAGCGAGTTTAGCAACTTTTTCAGGAGCCGCTCCAGCGTCCGCTTCTTTCATCGCGTCATGGGCGAGAGAAGCAATCATTGGACGAGAGCCAACCGAAATATAATGTTTCCCATCTCTAACCGCGATGGCGATATTAACCAATGGGAAATCCAAGGTATTTGCCTTTACTTTCTTGTAGAAGGCTTTGCCTTTTTGTTTCTTGATATATAGAGCAATCAAGATACCCGGAACTCTTCCACGAAAACCTAAATACTCTTCTAATGTCATTTTCTGTTTAGGGTAGAACTCTAAAGTGACATCCAACGCGAGAAGGGCGGTGATAACATCTGAGAATGGATATCTTCCAAAAACTGATCCGCCTATGGTGGCGAGGTTACGGAAGTTAACACCCATAATCTCTCCGGCTGCTGTGGAGGCTAATCCGCCACATATCTCTATAACTAAAGGCGAGGTCTCAAAAGTGCGAAGCGTGACCAATGAACCTACTTTAAGATAATCTCCTAAGTCAATGATTTGGTCTAATCCAAGACTGGATAAGTCAATTAACGTCTCGTAACTCTGACCCATTTTTTTCATCCAAAGTCCTCCGGCTATTACCGCGTTTTTTGGATTTTCTGACAGCTTGCGATAAGCATCTTCAAGTGATGTCGCTCGATAAAAGTTTGTTGCGCGCATACTACTTCCCTTCTAGATTCTTATATAAATCTCGATAATCGTTTATCGTATCAATGTCATTAAGTACATTTTTGTCGTCCACATTTATTATTTCATAATTGTAGCGATTGCGAAATGCTTTTAGATTATAATCTACCGGTTCTTTCTTCAGGATATTTACAAGCTCTCTTTTTATGAATAGAGGGTGCCCGGTTTCGCCCTGATAAACCGGGACGCGAATTTCTCCTGTTCCCGCCTTTAGAGCTTCCATTGTTTTTTTACTGACAAAAGGGCAATCTCCCGGAATGATAAAGATGTCACAATCAACATCCTTGACACCCCAAAGGACACTGGAAAACATTCCTTTGTCGTAATTAGGGTTATTCGTTATTTCTATTTGAGGCAAGTCTTTGAGGGTTTCACGGATATCGGCGTCGTAAAAGCCAGTCACAACTTTTAGGCGATTAACATAAGGCAATAAACTCAAAACAGTATGTAAAATAACAGGTTTTCCGTCAAACCTTAACATCATTTTATTTGTTTGGGCTCTCGAGGAGTAACCTCCCGCAAGAATAATTCCTTCAATCATATTAATGAATACACTTATTCTATAAGTAATTTAATATCGCTTCAAGTTTACGTTTATAGAAAAAAGGCAGTAAAATGAAAATGCAACCAAAAGTTGCGTAAATGAAAAGTAGAGTTGGTTGTGGCAACCGAGATTTAATTGATACATTGTCATCATCAGTGAGGGGGGTTAAGTTTATGAACATCGAAATTGCTGAAAGATTAGTGAAGCTAAGAAAACAAAAAGGTTATTCGCAGGAGGAGCTCGCGGATAAATTAGGATTATCGCGTCAAGCCGTGTCTAAGTGGGAGCGCGCAGAAGCTTCGCCAGACACCGACAATCTCATCTGCTTAGCAAAGTTATACAACGTGTCTTTGGATGAACTATTAAACACCGAAGAAGACGTTGATACAATTGTAGAAGAACAAGTTAAAAAAGAAGATGAATCGGCTGGTGAAGGAGAAACCAAAAAAGAAAAACCGACTGAGGACAGTGTAAACATTGGTCCTGGTGGCATTCATGTCATCGATAAGGATGGCAGTGAAGTTCATGTTGGTATCAGCGGTATTCATATTAAAGATAGTAAGGGTGGTAGAAAGTTCCATTGCGACTGCGATCATCCGCAAAAAGAAAAGAATTCAAAAATTAGTGGTGTTGTCCTATCAACATTAATGTTGGCGGCTTTAATCACTTATATCCTTTTGGGTTCACTTCTTGATATGTGGTACAACGGCTGGGTCGTATTTTTCATCCCGGATATTATTGCTTCGGTCATCCGGGCCATTTACGCGAAAAAATTCTCTCACTTCAACATATCTTTCTTAGCAACATTCACCTATTTCTTCGTATGCATGGTCGTGCCTGGATTAAGCGCACACTTATGGCACCCAATGTGGGTAGTATTCCTTGGAATTCCATTCTACTACACGCTTTTTGGACCCATTGATAGCGTTATCAGTCGCAGTCGAAAACGCAAAAGAAACATCAAGGTTTCAATAAACGGTGATGTCTTTGGCAACGAAGAAAAAGACAACGAAGAGAGCGACGATTAGTCGTCCTCTTTTTTTATTCTTGCCTCGTGCTATACTATTTAGGATTTGAGGGAGTATTCACAAATGAAAAGATATGTTGTTTCTCTTGGCGGAAACGCTCTTGGCAACAATGCTGAGGAGCAAAAAGAACTGCTCAAAAAAGTTGCAAAACCAATTGTCTCATTAATTAAGCAAGGTAATGAAATTATCATTGTCCACGGAAACGGACCACAAGTCGGAATGATTAACTTAGCCTTCACCGAAGCGCAAAGTGTGCCTGATATGCCTTTCCCAGAATGCGGAGCAATGAGTCAGGGTTACATTGGCTTTCACATCCAAAACGCAATTGACAATGAGCTGAAAGCTCAAGGAGTAAAGAGAGATGTTGTTACTCTTGTATCCCAAGTAGTAGTCGACAAGGACGATCCTTTATTCCAGTCCCCCTCCAAGCCAATCGGGTCGTTTCACTCAGAAGAAGAAGCTAAAAAGATTGCCGCGGAAAAGGGTTACACCATGAAAGAAGACGCTGGACGTGGATGGAGACGGGTTGTCGCTTCTCCATTACCAATCGACATAATTGAAAAAGATAGTATTCTCAAACTGGTAGAGTCCGGACACGTTGTTATCTGTGCTGGCGGTGGCGGCATTCCAGTTATCAAAAAAGAAGACGGAACCATCGAAGGCATCGCTGCTGTTATTGATAAAGATTATGCCTCAGCAAAAGTGGCAAGTCTAGTCAATGCCGACTACCTAACTATTCTAACTGCCGTCGACAATGTCTACATCAATTACAAAAAACCTGATGAAAGAAAAATTGAGCGCGTCTCGGTCGAGGAAATCACTAAGCTTTTGAAGGGTGATTACTTCGCAAAAGGCAGTATGTATCCGAAGGTGAATGCATGCTACAAATTCTTAACCGAAAAACCAGGAAAAACCGCGATTATCTCTTCGCTTGAAAAAGCTGAAATGGCTTTCCTCGAGAAAGCGGGCACCATCATCAAATAGTTCAAAATGTCCTCAATAATCCTACATTTGATTGGTTTTTATTAGAATTCAAAACATTTGTTTGCAAATATCTCATTATCCACTAGTTGAACTATCAGTTACATTTTTCACAAAAAAAGAGCGCCTTCAATTGACGCTCTTTTAGTTTCTTTTTTTGAGTTATTTAATAACCCTAATTCTGATAACTCCAGACATTGCACCGACACTGTCTTTGAAACATCCTTTGTCGCAATCTTTGCTATCAAAATCTACGATGGTAACCGCGAAATCGCCTTTCAAAGCAGTCGCGCTCTTATTGACGTGGCTTGATTCTGCAAAGTGAGAAATGATGTTATTGCCATCAAGAGAGGAGACGTGAAGAACGACCGCGCGTATGCCCTCTGGCTTTCCTAGGGAAAGATTTGGATAGTTGACTGAGTTGACGATGTTACCGTTTTCGATGAAATCAACAATCTCTTTTGCGGCCATAGCGGCACAATTATCTTCCGCTTCGTCAGTAGAAGCTCCGAGATGGGAGAACGCAACAACGCCTTTCATGTTTGCTGTCTTGTGATTGGGGAAATCAGTGACATAGCGTTTGACTTTTCCTTCTTCAAGGGCTTTTTCCATGTCATCATCGTTAACCAAAGCATCGCGAGAGCAGTTAATAATAACTACTCCGTCTTTCATCTTGGCAATGGATTCAGCGTTAATCATCCCTTTGGTTGAATCTAGTAAGGGAACATGGATAGTGATGTAATCAGCTCGAGCATAAGCTTTTTCGCATTCAACAAACTCCATATCACTGGGGAATTTGTCTTTATATCTTTCAATCATCGCTTTGCTTGGTTCAACACCGAGAACATGCATGCCGAGAGCACCTGCTGCTTCAGCGACAAGTGCACCGATGGCGCCGCAGCCGATAACTGCCAGTGTTTTACCGAGAATCTCGGTTCCAGCAAAGGCTGCTTTGGCTTTTTCCATGGTCTTGTTAATTTCTTTATCTTCGCGATTAGCTCTGACCCATTCCATGGATCCGGGTAAATCACGGGCGGCTAACAACATACCAGCAATTGTTAATTCCTTAACTGCATTAGCATTTGCGCCAGGAGTATTGAAAACCACAACACCGGCTTTCGCGTAATCTGCTAGTGGGATATTATTGACACCCGCACCAGCACGAGCAACGCAAAGAACCGATTCTGGCAGCTTCATTTCGTGCATCACTGCACTTCTAACCATAACGGCTTCTGCACCTTCAATGCCATCGGTAGTGGGTTCGTAGGAACTTGGCAAAACCTTAAGTCCTACGGGCGAAATTTTATTTAAACAAAATACCTTTTTCATTTCCATCTCCTATTCCGCGTGCGCTTCTTCAAATTCCTTCATGTATTTGACGAGGGCTTTAACGCCTTCGATTGGCATCGCATTATAGATAGATGCTCTTAAACCGCCAGTGGATTTGTGTCCTTTAAGGTTTGTGAAGCGATATTTCTTGGCTCCTTCAAGGAATTCTACATCCAACTCATCGGACGAGCAACGGAATGTCACATTCATCAAAGAACGGTATTCTTTTTCGGCGTAGGGGATGAATAATTTGCTCTGATCCAAGTAATCATAGAGAATCTTTGCCTTTTCTTGATTGGCTTTTTTACGAGCTTCTAGTCCGCCATTCTTAAGCAACCATTTGAAGACTAAACCACAAGCATAAATTGCAAAGGTCGGAGGGGTGTTGTACATAGAACCATTTTCGACATGGATACGATAGTCTAAGTAAGCTGGTAATTTTTGTTTTGGAACTCTGGCGAGTAAATCTTCGCGAATAATATAGATAGTGACTCCTGCAGGCCCAACGTTCTTTTGTGCTCCGGCGTAAATGATGCCAAACTTCTTAACATCAATTGGTTCGCTCAAGAAGCAGGAAGACATATCAG
>JAAYDH010000070.1 GCA_012729405.1 Erysipelotrichaceae bacterium | reverse complement strand
TGTAGCGAGGAAAGGCAATCGTCAGAATGGCCTTCTTGTCATCGATGGAACCGATCACCGAATCGTAGTGGACGACGTTCATCGATCTGTGGTGGTTAACATAGTTAAGATAATCTTTGAAGGTTCGTCCGATCAGAACCCGGATATCTCGTAAACGCGTTTGTTCCGGCGTTTTGTGATAGGAATGCCGGTAGGTCACATAGCGCCTCAATTCATGGGGCCGAATCGACGGGCTCCCCCGATAGCAGAGCCGGCGAATCGTCCGTTCGACGCATATCTTTGCCAAGATGGGATGCGAGACGTAAATGTGATGGAGCGACTGCCCGAGACGGACTCCTTCTCGGACCAGGTTATCGATGAGTTTGATGCGGTCTTCCGAAAGCTTTGGCTTGGATCGCGAACTTCGCTTGAGGTTGTCGCTTTTTATCTGAGCGACGGCATAATCATAATAGTGCTTGTCTTTGCTGCACGTTTTACAAGGCGACGATATCATTTTTAATCTCGCGGGAGATGGTCGAGGGAGCCACCTTGAGCCTCGTGGCTATCTGGGTGATGTCTCGCTTGTCGTGGATGCAGGCTTGGATAATCATTCGATCGTCAATCGTGAGTCTTCTACTTTTTTTCATTTTTCCTCTCTTTCTAAGCAGAGAAGACAAGAAAATTATAAAACGATTATAAAGAGATGCTTGTTGCGTTGAGTTTGTCACTTAACAATATTAAAGTAAGTTTAAAAATACTTGAAACATTCCCCCTTTTTGATAAACTTTGATTAGGCAAGAATAATGATAAGCCATAAAAATAGAATCAGTTTCTTGAGTGTGTGCGCTGTCGCAATGCCTTTATTATTAGCACTTTTTATCATCGGTCCAAATCTCCGAACACTTGCTCAATCAAACGAAGCAACGAATTCGCTTATTTTGTCTTCGAATAACCCAAAGACGGATGGCCACGTTACAACGACAAAAGGCAACCCGATATACATCCATGATGATGGCGTGGTTTGGAATAGCGGCGGCAATCTTGCTTTTAGCAATGGCGGGTATATCCAAACCCTTACGACCATCCATGGCATTCAAACCGTCGAAGTCGATTTAGTTTCCGGAAGTATCGATTTGTATCACGGCTATGCCGAACCCTTCAATTTAGAGACACCGATGTATGGCATCGACTATACATTTAGGTCTTCAACAACTTACACATTTAATTCCTCTTTGCCTAATCACATCAGGCTTCGAGCAAGCGAAAGCACAGTTGTATCACAAATAACCATCAACTTTGACTGTCTTTCTGCTTCTGATGATAGCGGTGCGGAAAGCCTAGATGACGGACTGGAAAATTCTTATGTTGATGAGGGACCACTCGCAACATACGCGAATCCGTCATATGTGTTGGATACCTCCTCAGATAATTCCTCTCGCGCTCTTAGGCTGGACTTTAAAGGCACCGCCAACAACTATGTTTCCTTAAGCACGCAACAGAATAAAATTAAAGGAATTGCCAGCGAACATCCAAATTTCACCAATGCCATCCTCACTTTGAAAGCCAAATTCTCAAACAATGTCGATAACCACGAACTTGCCGTTCAAGCCGTCGGTTCTTCTTGGATAGATCCGGGTTTCATTATTATGAATAATTCGTATAATGGTGTTGACGGCTGGTCTTCATATAGCTTTGATTTTTCCGATGTTAATTTTGATTGTTGCAATGACATTATTCGCATTAATATAAAACCATTAGGCATCGACGGAGCAAACAAAAACAGCGCCTATGTCCTCTTGGATGAAATCGACTATCGCTACCATACGATGAATCAAGAAATGGACTATGAATCGCTTTACGACGGCCTAGAAAACATTCCGATCGATGTAGGAATGACAAATACATATATTTCCTTTGATAACGAATTTACCTACGGTCGTGTATCGCATGCCTCTTTGGTGGCTAAACCCAAAGAATCAATTGGCAGCAACGCCCATTACTATGTGACATTTTCGCCACAAAACCTGGATGGTTTTTCTTCTTATTTTTCCGATTTATCGAACGGCGTTTTGATGTTTGAATACAAGCCGATTAATATCAAAAACCCAGAGACCTTATATTTAAGAGCAATTGATATAAACTGGGAAACTAGCGGCATCAAAGAGGTTCCCACAACCGCTTTAAAAAACGGATGGTATTTATTTAACTATGATCTTGCTAATCTTGGCTTTGCCAGCAATGAATTAATCAGATATAGTTTTGGCTTCGATGTCGAGACTAGCAATATCAGCAAGTCGAAAGTATATTTTGACAATGTTCGCGTTAATGAAATGGCTCACGAAGATTACACTTTGGGTTTGGAAAACCTCGAGCAAGATGGCGGCATGTCCTCTGGATGCACGCGCTCGATTGATTACTCCATGACGGCTA
>JAAYDH010000056.1 GCA_012729405.1 Erysipelotrichaceae bacterium | reverse complement strand
ATCGATAGGTGTATTCGTGGCGACATTAAAGTTGTCAAAAATCTTCAATGGAAAAGATTTGAAGTTGGTGAAGTTCCTGACACCATCCCACCACTTCAAATTGAAACTAAATCTTTAACTACTAAGCCAGTAGGAAAGCTTGACGAAAATGGTGAGATTATTGAGGTATATCCATCTATAAAAAATGCTGCAAAAAATAATGGTTTAGATCCACATTCTTTACGCGATAGATTAAATAAAAAATACGCTTATGTTGGTAAAACCAAATTCAGGTATTTAACTGATAATGAGATAGATAAATATAATCTTAAAAAGGGCAAAATTTTTGATACAAAAATCAAACCAATAATTCAATATAGTCTAGATGGGAAATATATAAAAACTTATCCTTCAACTCGAGCTGCTACAATAGCCATGGGAAGAGAGCCAAAAAATAGAGGAATTTATCAATGTTTAACTGGCCAATACGATACAGCTTTTGGATATGTTTGGAAATACAAAGATGAGCCTAATGTAGAAAGACCAGTGAGCTAGAAAGATATACATCATTCCAAAACCGTCGTTAATCCTCTATTCTTACACCAAAGAATGGAGGATTTTTCAATGAACAGACAATTCTATGACGTTGCATTTAAGATGTCGGTTTCAAACGAATACCAGGCCGGTAACGAAACCTACGCGACCCTCGCACATAAATACAATGTCCCGCGCTCGACGATCGCAAGTTGGATTCGAAAGGCAAATAAGTTTGGAATATTATCCAAGAAGGAAACGAAAATGACACCCGGTTTTTTGAATATTACGCAGGAAATCAAAGGGGGAGAATCAATTTCTTCAGCCGAAGAAATAACGCTTATAATCAATGGTTTCGAAATTAAAGCGGATCTTCGCACCGTCACAAAACTTCTATCTGGATCGAACCATGTTTAAAGTCACGGACACGCATCAAGTTTTTCTTTATCCTGGCATCACGGACTTTCGTTTAGGTATCTATGGTCTTCGTAAGCTCATCGGTAATGACGCTAGACCAGGTTCGATCTATATCTTCGCTAACAAGACACTTTCATCCATTAAAGTGATTGAAATCGAAACAAATGCCGTCTGGCTTTATCAAAAGAAATTACATCGTGGTAAATTCAGTTATCCGCGCTCCGGTAATGTTTTTTCATTATCGAGTGAGGAGGTTTCGTTCATTATCGAAGGCGTTTCGCTCATTAACAAGATTGAGACCAATGGGCAAAAAATCGAACGAAAATTCTACTAGGATGAGGTGTCAAATAAATCATAAAAAAAACTTTTACTTTACATCGTAAAGTAAGTTATAATTAGATATGACCAAAAAACCCGATTTATCCAAGTTATCCGTCGCGGAAAGAGAAGAACTTTCCCGCTTAATCGCTGAAAATGAAGCGCTCAATAAAGAGAATCAATTTTTAAAAGGCGAACAAGTTAAAAAGGATGAAAATATTAAATCGCTCAACGCGACCATTTCGGAGTTGACCAAAATCTTAATCAAAGAAAAAGAAATCGTTAAAAAATATAATCTTGAACGGTATTTCTCCAAAGCGGATCGCCCCACGCGCAAAACGGCTACCGAGATCAAACGCGCAAATGGATTACCCTCGACGGTTAAAGCTGATAAGAAAACGCCGGGTCGCAAAGTCGGTTCCAAAAACTTTGGGGATGATTTTCTTGAGACGCTTTCCTTAGAAAACGCCCCACTCACCCTTGATATTGCTCAAGATTTATTAAATGACAATCCCAATGTTGCCTTACACAAGGTCACCGAAGAAACGTCTTATCTTGTTAAACGCGTGAAAGCGCATGTCCTCGTTTACAAAGTCATCATGCCCGTTTATAAAGACGAGCAAGGAACATTTCATAAAGCCGAACTTCCGACCCCTATTTTTCATTCTTCAATCGATGCCTCCCTATTAAGCGACGCCATCACGATGAAATACTTTTTAGGGGTTCCGGAATACCGCTACGCCAAGTGGTTGAAAAATGAAGGGCTTCCCTTTTCTCAAAAAACGATTAACAACTGGGCTCTTCAATCCGCATCCGTTTTAGAACCTTTTTACCACTATCTAAAAGGTTTATTTACCCATCCCGACTTAGACGTCGCGAACATTCATATTGACGAAACGTGGCTTGATGTCATTGAAAATAAAGCCACTGGTCGTGATAAAAACTATGTTTTTTGCTATTCCGCTGTTACAAAGCTTGGAAAACTTCCTTTTTTTGAATATTCATCCACGCGCCAAATTGATGCGGTGAAGAAAATTTTACATGACTATCACGCGACAGTCACCGTTGATGGGTATGCGGGTTACAACACACTCCGCACGAACGGAATTACGATTCAACGATGTATGGTTCACGCCCGTCGCGAGTTCGCCAATATTGTAAAAACCCTCAGTGATGCGCAATTTAAAGATTCCGCTGCTTATAACGTAGTTAATTATATGGACAAAATCTTCCATGAAGAAAAGAAGATGCGCGACGCTAAATTAACGCACGCGCAGATCAAAGAGAATCGGCAAAGTGAGTTCTATCAAACCCTCATCCATGATTTAGAATCCTATATTGATGGACTTCACCCCGAAAAAGGGTCATCGCTTGATAAAGCCATCACCTATTACAAAAAGATGAATGGGGAACAATGGACCTACGTAAATGACGGCCGTCTCACCCTTGATAATAATGAAGCCGAACGCCAAGCGAAGAAGTTTGTCATTGATCGAAAAAATTTCCTTTTCTCGAAGTCGGAGAAAGGCGCGGTAGCCTCTTGTATTCTGTTAACCATGATTGACCTAGCTTATGTCAATGATGTTGAACCACGGGCTTATTTAGAGCTTGTTCTGAACAATATAACTAAACAACCACCAGAGAACCTACTTCCATGGTCGACGTTTACTAAAGAAACGTTAAAAACAATAAATCCATAGCTTCTTTTAACCTGTACGTTAGTTCGCACACCGCTGTGTGAAACAATGGACAAAGTGGCAAAATCTTACGATTTTTAATATACGTGTTTCTTTCTAGCTCACGATGAGATCGATTCCATCGCTGAAAGAAATTTGAAACTGTATGACAACTTATAAAGGAGAAAATATGTCAACATACACT
>JAAYDH010000019.1 GCA_012729405.1 Erysipelotrichaceae bacterium | reverse complement strand
TAGAGTAGGTTTCATTTTTTCTGTATGCTCGCTTTCTTTATCCGCTTGGATAGTATGAGTAAGTTTACTATGAGCGATGTCATACTTTTCACGGTTCTTGTATTCTTCTGCTTTACCATCATTCCAGTTTTGGACTGGGCGATAATATCCGGTAATGCGGGAGTAGACCTCTGTCTTCTCGCCGCAGTGAGGACAGACGAACTGTTCGCCGGTCAAATAGCCGTGTTCTTTACACACGGAGTAGGTCGGAGACATCGTATAGTAAGGTATATGATAGTTCTCCGCGATTTTTCTTACAAGGTTCATGCACGATTTCCAGCTTGGAAGCTTTTGTCCAAGGAAAGCATGAAAGACGGTTCCAGAGGTATAAAGAGTTTGTAAACCATCTTGAATATCAAGAGCTTTGAAGACGTCACTGGTAAAACTCACTGGTAAGTGAGAGGAATTGGTGTAGTAAGGAGTATGTCCTTCTTCGCTGGCGGTGATGATATGGGGGAATTGTTCCTTGTCGTGTTTCGCTAAGCGGTACGCAGTTGATTCTGCAGGTGTCGCTTCAAGATTGTATAAATCCCCATACATTTCTTGATAATCAGATAATCTTTCCCTCATGTGATTGAGGACTTCTTTTGTGAAAGCAGTCGCTTCTGGATGAGAGATGTCTTTTTTAAGCCATCGAGCATTTAAGCAAGCTTCATTCATGCCAACTAATCCAATCGTAGAGAAGTGGTTGTTAAAAGTGCCTAAGTAACGTTTTGTATACGGATATAAGCCGGCGTCAAGTAAAGCAGTGATAGTATTTCTCTTAACTTTTAAAGAACGGGCGGAAATATCCATAATCTTATCTAAACGTGAATAGAAATCTTTTTCATCAACAGCGAGATAAGCAATGCGTGGCATATTGATCGTGACGACACCGATTGAGCCAGTTGATTCGCCAGAGCCAAAGAATCCGCCAGATTTCTTGCGAAGTTCTCTTAGATCGAGTCTTAAACGGCAGCACATCGAACGGACATCACTTGGTTCCATATCGCTGTTAACATAGTTAGAGAAATATGGAGTCCCATACTTCGCCGTCATTTCAAAGAGTAATTTGTTGTTTTCTGTTTCGCTCCAATCGAATGTTCTAGTGATGGAGTAGGTGGGAATTGGGTATTGGAAACCACGACCATTAGCGTCGCCCTCGATCATCACTTCAATGAAGGCTTTGTTGATCATCGCCATTTCCTTAACGCAATCTTTATATTTGAAGGGCATCTCTTTACCCCCGACAATACAATTGAGTTCGGCCATGTCGTTGGGAACGACCCAGTCGAGAGTAATGTTACTAAATGGCGCTTGAGTTCCCCAACGAGATGGAGTGTTAACGCCGTAAACAAAGGATTGAATGCATTGTTTGACTTCTTTATAGGTGAGATTGTCTTTCTTCACAAAAGGTGCAAGATATGTATCAAAACTCGAGAAGGCTTGTGCGCCCGCCCACTCGTTTTGCATGATACCGAGGAAATTGACCATTTGATTACATAGCGTTGAGAGGTGATTTGCAGGGGAAGAGGTAATCTTGCCCGTCACGCCTCCCAAACCTTCCTGAATGAGCTGTTTGAGGCTCCATCCAGCGCAATAGCCAGTCAACATTGACAAGTCATGGATGTGAATGTCAGCTACTCGATGGGAGTTGGCTATTTCTGGATCGTAAATTTCGCTCAACCAGTAGTTCGCAGTAACCGCGCCTGAGTTAGACAAAATTAAACCGCCGACCGAATAGGTAACCGTGGAGTTTTCCTTCACGCGCCAGTCAGCGATTTTAATATAATTATTAATAACGTTCTTGTAGTCGAGATTCGTAGCTCTAATCTCGCGTAATTGTTGGTGCTGCTTGCGATAAATGATATAACTTCTTGCGACATCGACATAGCCAGCTTGAATCAAAACGACTTCAACGCTATCTTGAATGTCCTCGATATTGATAGTTTCATTTTTTATCTTGCTATTAAAATCCGCGGTGACGCGAAGGGCTAACATTTCGATAATGTCGCGGTTGAAGAATTTGTGTTCCGCCATAAAGGCCTTCTCAATCGCGCTGCCGATTTTTTCAATCTTAAATGGCTGTAGGGACTCATCCCTTTTCTTGACTTGTAACATAAAAAGCTCTCCTTGTTTTAGGTGATAGAAAAACGCATTCACGTTTTTAATGATATTAAGTGAAATAGGGCATTATTTATTGCTATGACACTTGTGCAATTATCATATAAGAAATAATAGATATTATCAAAACCAAAAAATGGAAAAATTAGACACTGTATGATAGATAAGTTTGTTTGTCTTTACTAACCGATTTTTTGTGCTGTATTTTATGCCTTTTCAACGTGCTTTTTTGATATAGGGTAAATCACTTTAGAAAAAGTTTAGAAACCATCAGTTAAAGATTAGAAAATTATTAATCACGAGAGGGCAAATTAGCAAAAATCCTTTTGCGTGCTAATTGCATAAAACAACGACCATTTATAGCGAGATACCGTCTGTCGCCTATGTCTCGAATAGTCTCCTTAATTGCTCATTACTTTTTGACTATTTTTGAAAATTTCTTGGAAACAATATTCAGTCCGGCCAAAATATAACTTGAAAAAGCTCTATGTATCTATAAATTATTACAAGATGAAAATTCATTATTCTTACCACACTCATACTTATCGTAGCGGAAACGCTAAGGAGGAAGAAAGATAATTTACTACAGACAAGACCTTAAACGAAGGATGTGAGATATGCGCAAGGAGAATATGCGAGGCGGCGGAACGACTTCATATCCCTCTTGAGATAAATTTCGGAACGTCTGTTTTATTCAATTCCCCCGAGAAACTTTCTTATCCAAATGAAGATTTTTGGGGCATCGCTAGTGAGTATAATATCGAAGTCTATGTCGGGGTTGATGCTCATCGTCCCGAGACTTTCCATCGTGTCAACTATGCAAGAGTGTTAGAGCTCATTGAAAAATACCATCTTAAACACCTAACGAGATTAAAAAAATAGAGCAGCGGCCCTATTTTTCATTTTGTGATTAGTTGATTATAAGGTTGTTTTCCACAAACCGTGAAGATTGCAATACTCGTATGCGGCGAGGACTTCGTCGCCTTCAACAAGTGCAAACAACGCTTCTGGTTTGACATCAGGAGTTAATACTTTTCTTTGATTTCCTTGTTTGGTTTCAATTGAAATCCATTGAATGTAGTGAGCTTCGATCATTGGGTGTTCAACAGATCCAACTTTAACGTGGACGAGATTACCTTTGACTTCAATAACGGGAAGGTGCTTTTCTCCGGCGCCTTCGCTGGTGTTAGGGACTAATTCTTTCATGGTTTCGCCACAGCAAACGACTGGATTGACACCATCAACATTAACGATAGCGACAATGTTGCCACATTTTGCACAGCGATAAAATTTTTGTGACATAATATTTCTCCTTTTGGTTTTACTATATTCATTATTTACGATATTTGGCTAATTAGCAAACAAGTTTAATAGGTTAGTGTAATAGAAATTGGAGAAAAATTAATGAGCTTGCTTGACTAGAAATGGTATCAAGTCTTTATTTTTATAAAATAAGTTATTAATATATTTAATTATGAATTTCGTTTTCATTTCTCCGAACTTCCCAAAAATTTACTCCCGCTTCGTTAAATCTCTCGCTGGCCGAGGGGTGAGGGTTTTAGGAATTGGCGATGAGCTATATGATCAACTCAACGATGAACTAAAAAATAATCTTACGGAATACTGTTACGTCAGCGATTTATCTAACCTAGAGTGGATGAAAAACACTGTTTCCTATCTCAAAAATAAATATGGATCGATTGACTTTATTGAATCTAACAATGAGTGGTGGCTACAAAACGACGCCATTCTAAGAGAGTATGCTGGTGTCACCACTGGTTTTCTTCCAAAAGAGATGGAAAAAATTAAATATAAAAGTCAAATGAAGGGATACTTCCAAAAAGCTGGCGTAAAGACGGCACGCTACATTTTGTCAGATACTTTTGAAAATGCGAAATCCTTTGCTCAAAAAGTTGGCTACCCACTTTTCGCAAAACCCGATTGCGGAGTTGGGGCAATGGAGACATACAAAATCAAAGATGAGGGCGACTTGAAGAATTTCTTCGTAAAGAAGCTTCCTACAACATATATCATTGAAGAATTTCTCGAAGGATACATTGTTTCCTTTGATGGAATTTGTGACAAAGACAGCAATG
>JAAYDH010000020.1 GCA_012729405.1 Erysipelotrichaceae bacterium | reverse complement strand
TTTGCTGAATTGCGGAGCTCTCCGTGCGGCTTTGAGACCGTATTTCTTTCTCTCTTTGGAGCGAGGATCACGAGTGAGCATGCCCACCACTTTTAAGGCGGAGCGGCTACATCCAGGTTCTAATAAGGCACGAGCGATACCGAGTCTGATCGCACCGGCTTGGCCAGTGAATCCGCCACCCTTAACATCCGCACGAACATCGTATTTGCTCTCTGTTTCAGTGAGGACGAGGGGTTGCTTTAAGTCGGTAACTAATGTCTCATAAGGCATGTATTCGTTGACATCACGACCATTAACGATGATTTTGCCAGTTCCAGAAGTGACGAATACGCGAGCGATAGAAGATTTTCTTCTTCCTGTGCCGTAATATTGAAGATCAGCTTTTTTTGCCATAATTCAATTTCCTCCTAGAATTTGAGCTCAAGAACTTCTGGTTTTTGAGCTTCATGTTTGTGATCGGCGCCTGCGTAAACAAATAATTTTTTCTCGATTTGACGACCTAAGCGGCCTTTTGGACACATTCCGTGAACGCATCTTTCAATCATTTCGGTTGGATATTTGTTAATCATGACTTCCGCTGTTCTGGTGCGGAGTCCACCGGGATACATCGAAACATTGTAGTATTTCTTTGTGTGAAGTTTATCGCCACTTAATCCAACTTTCTCCGCGTTGATGACGATGACATAGTCACCGCAGTCGACGTTAGGAGTCCAGATTGGTTTATTTTTACCGATTAATACTTGTGCGATTTGCGAGCATAATCTACCTAATGGTTTGTCGGTTGCATCAATGACATACCATTTTCTTTGGATTTCTTCTGTTTTTGCAATTGTAGTTTGACGTTGCATATAACTTAAATCCTCCTTTTCAAACTAACTTTGTCTTACCGGGACTTTGCTAATTTGGCTGTGCGTGATAAATCATACTTGTTATATAAGTTATTGTCAAACATTTATTCATTAGATAAATGGGTATATATGCGATTAAAGCTGGAAAACAAAAAAAGAGGAGCTTTCTCCCCTTTTTAAAATGAAATTTTAGTCTTCAACATTCGTGTAGACGTTTTGGACGTCTTGAAGTTCGTCAAGTGTGTCGCAGAGTTCGCGATATTTTCTCGCTTCTTCAGGATCTTCAATCTTAATCGGATCATTTGGCAAGAAAGTAACTTCGGAAACTTCGAATTCGGCCACGCCCATGCCGATAAGCACATCGCGAGCGATACCAAATGCCGATGGTTCAACTAGGACTTCAATAGTTCCGTCATCATTTTGATTGACTTCGCGAACATCAACATCGGAAAGGATGAGGTTCTCTTCAACTTCATCACGATTGTCACCTTTAAAGAGGAAAAAACCAGTCTCAATGAAGTTAAATAAAACACTTCCGAGGTGACCGCCTTTTTTAGTGACCGCGGTTCTCACTTCAACAAGAGCGCGATTGCTGTTTTCAGTAAGTGTGTCAATGATTAATAAAGAGCCACCAGGGCCAAAAGCTTCGTAGCGACCGCTCGAGTAAGCATCTGCAGACCCGCCCTTTGCTTTTTGAATGGCGCGGTCGATGACATCTTTGGTGACGTTCTGACCTTTCCATTTATCAATTGCTGATCTCAATGCTAAATTCATGGATGGGTCAGGCTCGCCCGACTTTGCAGCCATGTAGATTTCTTTTGATGCTCTCATGAAGAGGGCGCTTTTCTTTGCGGCAGTAGCCGCCATTGATTTAGCTCTGACTTCGTGTGCTCTTCCCATAAACAACACCTCCTGTAGCCTTGAAAATAATACCAAAGCTTCAACTTTAATTAAAGTTTAATATTTAACTTCCTCCAAAATTAGCCCTTCGCTTGGAGCCTTGTAGCGAACAATTTCGCGTGGTTTCTTGTCCTGCAAATGTTCCCTAATAAAATCGATTTTTTCTCTTTTTTCTCCAATTGCGATGGCGGTACCAATCATGAATCTAATCATATATTTCATAAAACCGTCGCCAAAGAAATCAACTCGAACATTGTTGTCTTCCCGTGAGATTTCCACTCTAACCGAGCGAACAAAATTTTTCTCATCTGCCTCTTTGCTTGTGAAGTTCTGAAAACAATGAGTTCCATAAAATTCTTTGATGGCAGAAATAAAAAGCTCGATATCGATTGGTCTTAAAAAGTGGTAGCAAAATTCATTCGTAAACGGATTGTTCTCCCCAAAGCAAACGTTGTAAGAATAGTGCTTTTCTTTCGCGGAAAAACGAGCATGAAAATCATCAGCAACTCTGCTTAATGAAACGATATGGATATCGCTTGGCAGGAGTTGATTACATGAGTATCTCAACTTGTTAATATCGATATCGCTATTAACCTCAAAATGAAAACATTGTCCACGAGCGTGAACTCCTGCATCGGTTCGACCACTTCCGCAAATACCAATGTCCCGATTGAGGATTAATGACAAAATATTTTCAATTTTTTCTTCGATTGTGGGTGCATCCGGCTGTCTTTGCCAGCCTTGATATGCAGTGCCTTTATACATTACTTTTCCGAGCAATTTCATAAAATAACCTTAAAATCCTGGATTAATTTTGAAAATTATTTCAATTAGGTTGATGCCGTTTTGAGACATTCTATCAAACACAAAAAGCGTAATGACTCCACCAATTAAAAGAATAACAAATAAAAACGCGAACATGTCCGCCCATCTAAATTTCAAGATGTGGAAACGAGTCCGTTTTGCCCTTGGATTATAACCTCTCACTTGCATTGCATTAGCCAATTCTTCAGAGCGTTCAATCGCTGAAACAAAGAGAGGTATGATTAATGAAATGATGGCTTTGAAGCGTTTGAAAATTCCTCCACGATTGAAGTCAACACCACGCGAAGACTGCGCTTTCATTATACGTGCTGTCTCATCCAAAAGGGTGGGGATAAATCTCAAAGCGATGGAGATTGTCATCGCGATTTCGTGGGCTGGAAAACGAATCACTTTTAAAGGTGCCATGTACCATTCAAGACCATATGTTAAGTCCATCGGTTTGGTGGTTGAGGTCAGAATCATCATTAAAATCAGCATCAAAAACAAACGTAAAATGATATAGCCAGACTGATAGAATGCTTCCCAATAAATTGGGTAAGTTCCAATTTTAAAAGCTACGTTAAAATATCCGGTGTTAGGAATAAAAACATAAATTATGACGATGAATAGGACAAGGAACCACATTCCACGAAGGCTGCGGAGAAAACTGAGAAAACTGACCCTCGAGGCAAACATGAGGGATAAGAATAGTATTAAATAAATGCCAGTTATGACCAAAGTGGTCGACATCACCTGGAATTGGAAGAAAATGATTACCATTAAAGCAATAGTTAAAAAGAGTTTGTTTCTCGGGTCAAGGCGATGAGTGAAAGTGTTATACGGAGTGTATCTACCTAAAGCTAGACTGTTCATTGTAGCTTCCACTCCTTGATTTGATTAATCAAATCCTGGGTCTCCCTAATTCGAGTTATATCGATTGGAAGTCCTTTTTCTTTGAGTTTATTCGCATATTGAAACAAAATAGGTATTTCGATTGAAAATTGAGCACATTCCTCATCTTTGAATAATTCGCTCGGAGTACCTTCAAAGACAAGTTCTCCTTCTTTGAGAACAAAAACTTTTTGGCAATAGCGAGTCACTAAATCCATATCGTGGGTAACAAGAATAATCGATTTCCCATCTTTATACATCTCTTGTACAAGGGACATGATATCGGAGGCACCTTGAGGATCTAATCCGGCAGTTGGTTCATCCAAAACAAGAATGTCGGGTTCAATAGCAAGAATACCAGCTAGAGCGACTCTTCTTTTTTCTCCACCACTGAGTTCGAAAGGAGAACGTTTGAAATAGGACTCGTCAAGACCAACAGAACGTAACGCGGTGTGGGCTTTTTCCAAAGCTTCTTCTTTACTTGCCCCGAAATTCTTCGCGCCAAACGCAACGTCCTTTTCAACAGTCTCTTCAAAAAGTTGGTATTCAGGAAATTGAAAAACTATTGCTAAGTGTTTTCTTAACTGTTTAATTTTTTTGTTCTTTTTCTTTTTGCTTGTAACAATAAATTCATCAACCTTGACTTCGCCTTTTGTTGGGATAAGTAAGGCGTTTAAAGTTTGGATAAGTGTTGACTTCCCACTTCCTGTTTGACCTAGAACGCCACAAAAAGAGTGACTCTCAATTTCGAGAGAGACTCCGCGCAAGGCCTCAGTTTGAATTGGAGACTTCGGCATGTAGGTATAATACAAGTCGTTTATTTGGATTGGCATATGGCCTCCACAACTTCATTGATATTTTCCGAAACAGGAACATTTATCTCGATGCTTTTGAGTTTTTCTTTTAAATCGAGGATAAACGGCATTTCCAACTTGTATTTTTTCAGTGTATCCCGATTCGAAAAAATATCACTAGGCCTCCCATTCATGACAACTTTGCCTTGCGATAAAACAATTACTTCATCACTAATAAACGCTTCTTCGACGTCGTGAGTAATTGAAATTATGGTTAAGTCAGGGTTACTTTTTCTCATCCTTTTGATGACGTTGAGAATCTCTAATTTGCCATTGGGATCAAGCATTGAAGCAGCTTCATCAAAGATGATAATGTCGGGAGAGAGGGCTAACGCGCCCGCGATTGCAACGCGTTGTTTTTGACCGCCAGAAAGCATGCTGGGTTCTTTATTGAGATATTTACCCATTCCAACTTCTTCGGCAAAAGCGGCAATAATCTTTTTCATCTCAAGTTGAGGTACGCGTTTGTTTTCCAAGCCAAAAGCGATATCGTCTTCAACTGTCGACCCAATAAATTGATTATCTGGGTTTTGGAAGACGAGACACATTTTTCCGCGAAGATTATTAATTGTTTTTTCATTCAGAATCGTTCCATCAATGTAAATTTCCCCGCTGCTACTTTCCAGCAAACCGATTAGTAGTTTTGCTAGTGTGCTTTTGCCAGAACCATTATGACCGACAATAGAAATGTGGGTCCCTCGGCGAACAGTGAAAGAAACATCAGATAAAACTGGTGTGGTTTTGTCGTATGAAAAACTTAAGTTTTTTACAACTATTTCTTCCATAGCGGTAATTATACCATGTTGAATATTTTAAAAAAATATCAATTAACATAATACGTTTACCAAATTTTGGATAATATCGCAGTGATTTTTTGTTTAGCGTTCTTCAAAGCATAATAGACTTGAGATTTGGTCCACTTGAGCAGTTTCATAATCTCGGTTGGCTCATATCCCTCATAAGTCAATTTCATAACTTTCTTTTCATTGTTAGAAAAGCCGTTTTTTGGATCTTCTAAAAGTTCGAAATACGAATCGACTAAAAGACTCTCATCGATTTTATAATCGGGTTCTCCGAGTATCTGGTCATTTGAAAAGTTGTCTTCGTTTTCATCATTGAGTGAGATTCCATTAAAAGTTCTCGCGTGATGAAAATACGAATTTTGCTCATTATATTTAATCATCTCGTTGGTTGCTATCGTTCTCCAATAAGGATAAAACATTTGGATGCAATTTGAAAAATTTGTGATTGCGGTAATAATCATTTCTTCCGCGACTGAACGGAGTTCATCAACATTGATCCCGCTTTGTCGGTTGGTGTTATAAAAATTGATAGCTAATCCATATGAATACTTTTGGTAACGCATTATCAAGTGATTAAGTGCATCCGCGTTTCCGGTTTGAGCTAAAAGAACGCATTCTTCATCGCTTAGATCTCTTAGAGACATAAAAAATTCCTCCTTGGTGGGGAGGAACCTATTTTTTATTTATTTCGAATTCTACTTAGTAAGATGCCGGCGGCAACAGATGCGTTTAGTGAATTGAGGTGCCCCAAGATTGGGATTTTCACAACATAATCCGAATTTTTGAGCGTTAGTTTAGAAATGCCTTTTCCTTCACTTCCGATAATCAATGCCGTTGGAAAATCATAAGATAGTTCAAAATAATTCATCGTTCCAGCACCATCGGTACTGACGATCCAGAAACCATTTTCTTTCAAAGTTCGTATCGCGTTATTGAGATTGCTAACTAGAACAACAGGAACATAATTGATAGCTCCAGCTGATGTTTTAGCGACAGTAGCGTTCAAGGGGACTTGTTCATGCTTTGGAATAATGACACCAGTTACATTAAATACATCGCAACTTCTTAAAATTGCTCCGAAATTTTGTGGATCTGTAATGCCATCTAACAAAACGATAACAGGATGCTCGACTTTCTTGACCAACGATAAGAGGTGTTCAAAAGTAAAGTATTCGTATTTTTTAATCTCAGCGACAACTCCTTGATGAATGCTGGTCGAGACCATCAAATCAAGTTCATTGTTGCTAAGGTATGTTACCGGTATTTTTTTGTTAACAGCCTTATCAGTAAATTCATCTTTTTTAATTGTCTTGCTGATGAATACTTTTGTAGCCTGTCCAGAGAATATAGCTTCTTTAACAGAATTTCTCCCATAAATTAAATTTTCTAATTTAGTCATACTACAACATTTTAAACTACAAAATATTCCTTTCCATCAATATAATTCTGAGTTGATCAGAAAGAGCGAAGTCTTTATTTGATTTCGCAGTAAGATAATCATGATAAATTTTTTTGTCATCATCGGTTAGTTTTCGATAGGTAATATCGAGTCCGAGGACATTAAACATAGCATTCATTGTTTTAAAGATTTCAGAGGCTTTTTGCAGATTAATTTCTCTATTGCGCAAAATTTGGTTGGCCACTTTAGTAACTTGATACAATTCAGCGAGCGCATTCGCGGTATTTAAATCATCCGCTAAAGCTTCTAAAAACTTCTCCATGTTGGATGTTTTACCTTGCGGGACATCAACATTATTAATTTGTAATGCTAAAGCTAATTGACGATAGGCAAAAGATAGTTTGTTAACCTCTTGAGTCGCTGCATTAATCGTTTCATCAGTGAAACTTACAGGTTGACGATAATGTGCATTGAGGATCACGAGGCGGCAAGTTGGACCACCAAATTTCTCGATCGTGTCCTTTGCAAAAAGGACGTTGCCTAACGATTTGGACATCTTCTCAGAACCAAAATTGATGAATGCATTATGAAGCCAATATTTAGCGATTTTGTTATGATGCATTGCTTCAGCTTGGGCAATTTCGTTTTCGTGATGGGGAAATTTTAAATCGTATCCGCCACCATGAATATCAATGTAGTGATCTTCAAAAATGGTGTCGATCATAACGCAACACTCAGTGTGCCACCCGGGGCGTCCTTTTCCCCACGGTGAATCCCAGCAAAGGCCAGTGTTTGTCTTCTTCCAAAGAGCGAAATCAAGAGGACTTTCCTTTTTGTTGTTCTCTTCAATTCGGGCGCCAACTAATAGATCGTCAATGTTAATTTTACTGAGGCATCCATAATCAGAAATTTTTGAGATACGGAAGAAAACATCGCCATCTACAACATAGGCGGCCCCTAATTCAACGAGGCGAGCGACATAATCAATGATTTTTGGAAGATATTCGGTAACCTTTGGAGCGATATTTGGAAGTTCACTTCCAATTTGGAGGGTGGTCTTTTGAAATTCACCAATGAAAAACTCAGTCAACTCCTTTTCGGTCTTACCTTGTTTTTCAGCTTCTTTGATAATTTTGTCATCAACATCAGTAAAGTTGCTGACATAAGTGACCTCGAAACCAACATAGTTCAAAAACCGCCTAAGGGTGTCAAAGACAACCACTGGACGCATATTGCCAATATGAGGAAAGTTGTAGACCGTTGGTCCACAGACATACATTGACACTTTTCCTTCGTGAATTGGTTTGAATGGTTCAACGGAATTGGTTAACGAGTTGTAAAATCTTATATTCATAACAAACTACACTTCTATTCTATGAAAATAGGACAAGTTTTCATACGATTTCTTGTCCCATTTTTCAAATTTGCTACTTTTTATTTGGATACTTTTCGCGATGAGCGTTGTAGTGAGTGTGTAACAACTCTTCAGCGATCTCGCTTCCAGGTTCTCCGAGGAAGTCTTTATAGAGTCTTTGAATATCTTTATTGTTGTGTGACTGACGAACAACTTGTCTCTCGTCTTCACTATAAAGAACACTGGCTCTCTTTTGACAGTACGTGTCTAAAATATCGTCATCCTCATTAGGGAGCAGGAGAGGTTTAACGTATGGCATACCACCACCGTTAATACATCCGCCTGGGCAGCCCATCACTTCAATGAAGGTGTATGGTGAAGTGCCATTTGCAACTTCTTTTAGTAAGGGCTCGGCGTTCTTCATTCCGGATGTGACGGCAACTTTAATAATCTTACCTTCGACATCAATTGTAGCTTCCTTAACGTATTTCAAACCACGGACGGCTTGGAATTCAATCTTCGGATACTCTTTTCCGGTTAACCAGAAGAAGGTGGTTCTTAAAGCGGCTTCCATAACACCACCGCTGACACCAAATATAACACCAGCGCCAGAATAATCACCTAGTAGGTCTTGATCGAATTCTTCGTCCGGAAGTTTCTTCCAGACGATACCAGCGCGTTTGATCATCTTCGCTAATTCCCTTGCAGTGATAACGGCGTCAACATCCTTATCCATCTCTGGACGAGAACGCTCGTATTTCTTCGCAGTGCACGGCATAACAGAAACAACAAAGATGTCTTCTGGGTCAATGTTATGGCTTTTAGCGAAGTAGGATTTAATAATTGCACCCACCATCATGTGTGGTGATTTGCAGGTAGAAATATTTGGAATTAATTCTGGGTGGAAATACTCCATATAGTTAATCCAGCCTGGTGAACAGGATGTGATTTGTGGGAGGGTTCCGCCGGTTTTGATTCTGTGAAGGAGTTCATTCGCCTCTTCCATGATGGTTAAGTCGGCACCAAAATTGGTGTCAAAGACACGGAAGAAACCTAAACGGTGTAAGGCGGCAACCATCTTGCCGGTGCCCGGGGTTCCAATGGGTTCATCGAATTCTTCAGCAATAGCGGCACGGACAGCTGGAGCAGTTTGAACAATAACTTTCTTACCAGCTTTAATCGCGGCATCGACTTTGTCGATTTCGCTGTGTTCCATCAACGCACCAGTTGGACAGACAATAACACATTGTCCACATTGTAAACATGGAGATTCAGCAAAGCTGCGGTTTTGAACTGGGGCCACAATGGTCTGGAATCCGCGGTTCTCGAATCCGAGAATGGAAATGCCTTGAGCATCTTTACATCTCTCGATACAGCGACCACAAAGAATACATTTTGCGGTGTTGCGAATTAGGCCAGGAGCGAGTTCATCGACAGTGTTCTCAGAGAAAGCACCAATATATTTTTGATCACGGGCTTGAACCAATTCGGCAACGTGTAATAGTTCACAGTGGCCATTTTTAGGGCATTGCAAGCAGTTTTTCTCGTGATTGCTAAGGATTAGTTCGACGGATGCGCGACGGGCTTCCATTGCGGTCTGGGAGGAAATGCTGATTTCCATTCCTTCGCTTACGGGGTAGACACAAGAGGCACTTAATCCACGAGCACCCTTGATCTCAACGAGACAAACACGGCAACTCGCAAGCGAGTTTTGACCATGATTGAAAGAGCAGAGGGAGGGAATCACGAAACCGCATTTACGGCAAGCTTCGAGGACGGTTAAACCAGCTTCGACTTGGAAGGGTTTGCCTTCGATTTTAATATTAACTAATGACATCTTTGGTTCCTCCTATTGCTTAATAATTGAGTTGAAGCGACATGTCGCCATACATGATCCGCACTTAATACATTTGTTTTGTAAGATAGTGTGGATGAAGAGGCGGGGGTTCTTCTTCGAAGGCTCTTCAGTCTTGATAATGGCGCTAGTTGGGCAAGCGCGTGCACAGGCACCGCATCCAAAACAGGCATCAGGCACGATATGATATTGCATCATGCTCTTACAGACGTGAGCGTGACAGGATTTATCGACAACGTGAGATACATATTCTTCAGGGAAGGCCGCCATCGTTGAGATAATTGGATTAGCCGCTGTTTGGCCAAGACCACAGAGGGAGTTGGTTTTGATAACGTGAGCTAGTTCTTTCAAGTCCTCAATATCTTGTAATGAGCCTTTCCCATCACAAATCTTGTCTAAAATTTCTAAGCATCTCTTTGTGCCGATACGACAAGGCGAACATTTGCCACATGATTCTTCGCAAATGAAAGTCATATAGAATTTCGCGACATCGACCATGCAGTTATCTTCATCCATAACAATTGCGCCACCGGAGCCCATCATGGATCCGCGAGCAATTAATGAGCCAAAGTCGATTGGTGTATCTAAGTCCTTTTCGGTTAAACATCCGCCAGAAGGTCCGCCGGTTTGAATGGCTTTAAATTTCTTGTCTCCAGGAATACCGCCACCAATGTCATAAATTAATTGTCTTAAGGTGGTTCCCATCGGAACTTCCACTAAGCCGACATTGTTGACTTTTCCGCCGAGAGCAAAAACTTTGGTTCCCTTGCTGTCTGATGTGCCAAAAGAGTAATAATGATCAGCTCCTTCGCGGAGAATATATGGAACGTTTGCGAGTGTTTCAACGTTATTGATAACACTGGGTTGACCCCACAAACCTTTAACGGCTGGGAACGGGGGACGGGGACGCGGCATTCCTCGCTTACCTTCCATGCTATTTAATAAGGCGGTCTCTTCGCCGCAGACGAATGCTCCAGCACCCAAGCGGATGTGGCAGCGGAAAGAGAAGTCGGTTCCGAGGATGTTATCACCCAATAAGCCCGCTTCTTCTAGTTCGGAGATAGCTTTTTTCAAGCGCTCAACCGCGACTGGGTACTCAGCGCGAACATAGAAATATCCGTTCTTAGCGCCGATCGCATAGCCAGCAATCATCATACCTTCGATGACGTTAACTGGATTACCTTCGATGATGGACCGATCCATGAATGCTCCCGGGTCACCTTCGTCTCCGTTACAAATAATGTATTTTTCTTCGACGTTCATGTTGTAGGCGAATTGCCATTTTCTGCCAGTGGGGAATCCCGCCCCGCCACGGCCTCTTAAACCGGACTTTAAGACCTCATCGATTACTTCTTGACGGGTCATGTGAAGGGCTTTGCTTAAGCCGAGGAACGAACCGTCTCCAAATGCTTCATCCAGGTCTTCCGGATTGATGTCGCCATTGCCACGAAGAGCAATATCACGCTTTTGTAATTTATAGAAGTTAATTTCGTGTTGTTTAATTGCTTTTTCTTTGGTGACAGGATCAATGAATAGGAGACGTTCAATAATCTCACCTTTGAGGATGTCTTTTTCAAAGATTTCATCGACATCAGCGACTTTAACTTTGGTGTATAAAGTTTCTTCAGGGAAAATCTTGACAATCGGGCCTTGAGAGCAGAATCCGAAACATCCGACGATGTTCGCGGTGACTTTGTCACCCAAACCCTTCTCTTCAATAAGAGCTTTAAATTTCGCTAAGATTTCACCTGATTCACTGGATAAACATCCAGTACCACCGCAGATAACAATCGCACGGTGACCATCTTTAACATGGAATTTCTTTTCTAAACAGGCTCCACAATGACTGATTTTGTCGAGCAGTTCTTTTTCAGTCTTGATTAAGTCAATCTTTGCCATAACTATTGTTGAGCCTCCAATTCTTTCATTTCTTTGTGTTCGTATTCGTTGATAATTTTTACGACGTTATCAACTTTAACTTGTGGGTAAACTTTGCCATTAATTGATACCGCTGGAGCAATAGCGCAGGCGCCGATGCAACGAAAAACATCAATTGTGAATAATCCATCAGGAGTTGTTTCTCCTGGTTTAATATGTAAAATCTCGCAAAATTTATCCAAGACTAATTGGGCTCCCTTGACATAACAAGCGGTTCCGAGGCAAACGCCAATAACGTACTTGCCCTTTGGGGTCAATGAGAAAAAAGAATAGAATGTCACCACTCCATAGATTTCGCTGACTGGAATACCCGTTAAGTCAGAAATGAGTTCCTGGACATCGAGAGGGATATACCCATATTCCCTTTGAACATCCTCGAGAATCATCATCAGTGGGGTTGGTTCATCTTTGTAACGATTTACTATTTCATTAATCTTCGCTACAGCACTACTTTGTAAATGCGCCATAATAACCTCCTATTTGGTTTATCGCACAAAACCAGCCCTATTATTTTAATCGCGTACACGCATGATTGACAAGAACAAAAATGGGTTAGACCGTACTAATCAAAACAAAAGAAAAAAATCCCGACCGATAGGGTCGAGATTTATTGTAAATCTAGGATTAAAGAATTATGACAGTTCCGTCTTCTTTAATTTCGATTTTATCACCTGTCTTGACAGTTTCGAGAAACTCTTTTCCTAATTGATCTATGGCAATAACCGGGCTGTTTTCCCAGATGCGAGCGAGGGTAATGCCTGAGCCAGCAAGCGAGTCGATGTGCTCGGAAAACAGGAATGCGGCAGGGGCAATATTCATCGCACAAATAGTTTGAATGACAAGACCACCAGTCGTTGAACCAATGGTCAAGGGAAGGCAAAGAGCTTTTCCGGTTACTTCTAATCCGTAAATATCTTTATTCCCTTGGTCCGAAATGACGGCCGTTTTCTTATTTCCCACAATCGCTTTTTGAAACGATGCTAATGTATTGACGCCTTGATGAGAGACGATCGCTTCACCGACATAGGTTCCTGCAGCGAGGACACGCCCTTTAAATTGTTTCATCTTACTTTCCCTCCTTACCGATGACAAAGTTTAACACTTCTTCATCCTTGTAATATCTCGCTAATGAATATGTTCTTAATTTGTTAGACGATGTGATAATTCTTTTCTTTTTAGTGAGAGGATTATTCGTGTACATCAAAGCGCAGATGCTTGAAAGTTTTGCTCCCGTTTTCATCAAATCCTCATATTTTTCGGACTTTTTAAACTTTTCTACCACATCGGGCGAAGAGGTTAATATTGTTCGAATAGCAACCCTCTTTCTTCCGGTTTCTTTAAGACCGCTTGATATCTTATCTGTCCAATCACAAAGTTGTTGATAACTGAGATGTGGACAGCCAATAAAGATGAGATTTCCTTTTTTATCTTTATCTTTCCACATGATGGGGTATTCGCGATAAACGCGTTCAAGTTCCTCGTCATCAACAATGTATTCTTTGGTGTTAGGAGCAAGCAATTTCTCTTTAAATTCCTTTGCTTCAGGCGTCAAATTTTCAATATGATACAAACCGACTGCTCCATTTGAAGCGGTTGCTGCGCCAAAATCCTTGAGATAGCCGATTGCGGTTTCTGTTAATTCGGTTCCTAAGAATTTGTCTAATCCAACCACATAAGGAACATCTTCCATGACTTTCATGCCAATGGCTGATCCCAGGATCTGAGCCTCTGGAAGTTTGCTCGTTTTAACGATAACTTTCCATGTTGCTTTTCTTCCTTTGTCGGTTAAAAATCCAAATTCAGGAACATATCCAAGAATCGATCCAAACAAATCGAGCATACCTGAGTTACGATTGCATCGCGCGCCAAGCACGGAGTTCACAAAGACAACTGCTGAACTCTCAGCCCAAGAAAGAACATCGCCTTTCTTAGGGGTGTTTCCGACTTCAGGTAAATAGGATGTGCATGTGAACGCGTTAGCATCGCGAAGCCCAGCTTTGGTTAATTGACCTTCGTATCTCTTCTGTTGAGAATAAAGGATTTTGCTAAAGACGAGTTTTTCAAGAAGTGAGCATTTGACATTCTTGTAATCGTATGGGCGCGGATCAACTGTAAATTTACCTTTGGTTTTGATGCCTGCCTCATTAATGCGGTTCATCGTCGAGAATAGTGGTTTACAAATTCCGATTCCGAAGGAAGTGACAAGATGGCCGTCGTCGTGGGTCACTTTGATTAAGCGAGGAGCTTCGAACATATCGCCAAACATCACAATTGTTTCCATGATTTTGGCCATTACTTCGCCTTGCTTGCCGTTTAAAATGTCCCGTTGCTCATCAGTCAGTTCCATTTTTGGTACATACATAAAAATTTCTCCTTATTATGATAAACGCGAGCGTTTTCTTTGATTAAATAATAACACCATTTGCTTAATTTGTTATACAACACCTTACTTTTTCATTTAATATAGATAATAGAGGTATTCATATGAACGAGAAATATAGTCCACTTTTTACACCATGGAAAATTGGAAATGTTGAGATTAAGAATCGCATTGTCATGACATCGATGGGTGGGACCAGTCTTTTTGGCTGGATGGAACCTGCTCATTTCGATAAAGAGGCTGCAAATTTTATCATGGGAAAAGCCAAAAATAATGTTGGCTTAATCCTTCCTGGTATCGCGCCGGTTAAGAATCCGATGATGGGTGGTTGGCTCTACTCTAACAAAAGAATGTACAAAAAATTAAAAGTCTTCATGGACGAACTGCACAAAACAGGAGCTAAGTTGTTTGTTCAATTGACTGCTGGTTTCGGCCGGTCGATGGCCTTAAATGACATTATGGTCAAAGCTTGTACAAATAAGTTCTTAGGGACATTGATGAAACCTATCTTCAATATGAACTGGATAAATGCTGCTCCAAGTGTCACTCCAAACCGGTGGAGCGACAAAGTTATGACTAAAGAGATGACCGAGAAGCAAATCCAAAAGATTATCGAAGGTTTCGCTAAGACAGCAAAATTATGTAAAGAAGCAGGTGTTGACGGAGTCGAAGTTCACGCCGTTCACGAAGGATATCTGCTCGATCAATTTACGATGAAATACACTAATCTTCGCAAAGATAAATGGGGTGGTAGTTTCGAGAACCGTTATCGCTTCCCAGTCGAGATTGTCAAAGCGATTAAAGAGGTTTGCGGAAAAGACTTCCCTGTCTCCTTGCGCTATTCTGTAGTCAGTAAGACAAAGGGATTCGGTTTAGGTGCACTTCCAGGCGAGGAATTCACCGAAGTGGGTCGCGATATGGAAGAGAGCGAAAAGGCTGCTAAATACCTGCAGGAGGCTGGCTATGATATGCTTAACTGCGATAACGGTACTTATGATGCGTGGTACTGGGCACATCCTCCTGTGTATATGCCGGATAACTGCAATCTCGAGGACGTAGAACATATTAAGAAGTTCGTCGACATTCCCGTCGTCGTCGCTGGTCGTATGACTCCCGATGTCGCCACGGATGCCATTAAGGCGAACAAAATTGATGGAATGGGTGTCGCTCGCCAGTTCCTCGCAGACGAAGAATGGGTAACTAAACTCAAAGAAGGACGCGAAGAGGAAATTCGTCCATGCATCCAATGCCATAACGGATGTTTTAACATGGCGCATTATAAAGGCGTGCCAAACGATCAAGACTTACACGACGCGCTACATATGGCGCGCTGCGCAGTCAATCCAATGACGATGCAATCGAAAAAGTACAAGATTGTGAAAGCGAAAAAAGTAAAGAACGTTGTCGTTATTGGTGGCGGTATCGGTGGTATGGAAAGCGCTATTGTTTGTGCACAGCGCGGACATAACGTCACCCTCATCGAGAAGACTGATAAATTAGGTGGTGTCTTCACCGCGGCCTGCTCTCCCTCATTTAAGGAAAATGATAAGCGTTTGGTCGAATGGTATCTTAACGAGATCAAGAAATATCCAAATATCAAGATTCACTTTAACGAAGAAGCCAACTGCATGGACTGTTTTGAAAAAGGTTTTGACGAAGTCATTGTGGCCACCGGCTCAAAAGCTCGTCACCTCCATGTTCCTGGTAGCGAGAAAGCTATTGAGGCTGTTGAATTTCTCTCTGGTAAAGTCGATGTTGGTGAAAATCCTGTAATTATCGGCGGCGGCTTAACTGGTTGTGAAATCGCTTATGAACTTTGCTTAAAAGGCAAGAAACCATCCATCGTCGAGATGAAAGATGATCTAATCGCTGTCAAAGGTGTCTGCTTAGCAAACAGCTCTTATTTACGCGATTACTTTGCTTTAAACAAGACTCCAATCTATCTCGAGACAATGGTTAGATTAATTAAGGATGATGGAGTTGTGGTCGTCGATAAGGAAGGAACAGAAACTTTCATTAAAGCGAGCGCTGTTATCAGTTCAATTGGTTATACTCCTTCTCCAATCTCCAAAAAGGGCCGGCATGTTCACTTGGTCGGCGACTGCTTTGGTGTTGGCAACCTGCGCACCGTTATCTGGCGTGCTTGGGATGTCGCCATGAAAATCTAATCGGAGATTAAAAACAAAAAAAAGACTACCAAATGGTAGTCTTTTAATATGAATCAGGTCTAGATTACTCGACCCAGGCGACGAGCACGATTGGAGCATCATCACCGCGGCGATTACCTAACTTTAATTGGCGAGTGACACCACCATTACGGCCGGCGAACTTTGGACCTAAGACAGCGAATAAGTGGTCGAGAGCAGTGACATCACCTTTCTCATCAATTTTAACGTTGCGGACAAAGCGGGCGGCTTGGCGTTTGGCATTCATCACGTCTTCCTTTTTAGTTAAGGCGACGAGACGATCAGCTTCACTAACCACGTCTTTAGCAACACGAGCAGTCACTTTGACTTGACCATGAATAATTAAGTCTGTGACGACGTTGCGGAGCATGTTTTCATATTTACTTTTGGTATAAGCGGCTTTAAATCTAACACCGGTTTTACCATGTACGTTTTTACGACCTTGTGCTGGCATTTTCTAAAACCTCCTTACTCAAAGTCTCTGAAAGCCAACCCAATGGCAGCAAGTTTCTCTTTAATTTCTTTGAGAGATTTCTTGCCGAGGTTTTTGACTTTCATCATATCTTCTTCGCTCTTCTCGGTTAATTCTAAGACGGTAGCAATACCGGCTCTCTTTAAACAGTTGTAAGAACGAACTGACAAGTCGAGTTCTTCAATGGTGATATTCTCGTATTTGTTTTCTTCGACTTGAACTTCATCTTTTTCGATATTGATATCACGAGTAACCTCGATGAGATTCTCAAATTTTTTCAAATGTTCGATGATGATGAGTGCACTCATGGAAACGGCCTCTTGCGGTAAGATTGAACCATCAGTCCAGACTTCAAGTGTTAACTTGTCGAAGCGGGAATCGTGCCCAACACGAGTCTTTTCGACGACGTAGTTAGCCTTGCGAACAGGAGAGTAGTTACTATCAGTGGAGATAGCGCCTAAAGGCAAGGAGGTGTGAACGGTTTTATTTTGTTCACCCGTGACGTAGCCACGGCCATTGCGAGCGTGTAAGACCATTTTCAAATGTCCGGCTTCGGTGAGATTGGCAATCACTAATTCAGGATTAATGATTTCGACACCGGTTGGGCAGTGAATGTCTTTCGCTTTGACAACAGTGGGTCCTTGAACATCGAGTTCGAGGCGTTTATTGTCGTTATCTTCTGGATCGATCTTTAAGACAAGATCCTTGAGATTGAGAATGATGGATGTAACGTCTTCTTCAACACCTTCTAAGGCGGTGAATTCGTGGCGGGCACCTTCAACTTCGACAGCGTAAATACTTGCGCCAGGTAAGCTGGAGAGCAAGACACGACGAAGAGCATTTCCGAGTGTTAATCCGAAACCACCTTCGAGTGGTTCGACGACAAAGCGACCATAATTTTCGGTGCCGTCGTAATCGGCTTGAGTGATACCAAATCTTTCAAAAGGATTCGCGATTTTCATACTCATTACCTCCTAATTAACCGCGTGGACGCTTGGGTGGGCGGCAACCATTGTGGGGGATTGGGGTGGTATCAACGATACTTAGCACAACCAATCCGGCGACAGTGAGCGAGCGAATGGCTCCCTCACGGCCTGGGCCGGGACCTTTAACGTCGACATCGACTTGTCTGATACCTTGATCGTAAGCAGCTTTGGCAGCAGCCTCAGCGGCTTGCATAGCGGCGAATGGAGTGGATTTTTTCGCACCCTTGAAACCCATTGCGCCGGCGCTGCTCCACGAGAGAGCATTACCTTGTTCATCACAGATAGTGACAATTGTGTTGTTGAAAGTAGAATGAATGTGGGCGACACCTTTCGTAAACGAACGTTTGATTTTCTTCTTACGTGTGCTTGTTTTTTTAGCCATTGTGTTCTAATTCTCCTTTCTTTAGCCTTGTGGGGCGACTTTCTTGTTCGCGATAGTCTTACGCGGACCCTTACGAGTACGAGCGTTAGTCTTGGTTCTTTGACCGCGAACAGGGAGACCTTTACGATGGCGGACACCACGATAGCAGTTGATTTCAGTTAAACGTTTGATGTTTAACGCAACTTCACGGCGAAGTTCGCCTTCGGTTTTGAATTTTGCAATTTCGCTGCGGACAGCAGCAAGTTGATCATCAGTAAGATCTTTAACTCTCGTTCCACCGGCGATTTTTGCAGCTTCGCAAATTAATTCAGCGGTGTGTCTGCCAATACCATAAATATAGGTAAGCGAGATGCGGACTGGTTTGTCGTTAGGAATATCAACACCAACAATACGTGCCATATTTCTATATCCTCCTATTAACCTTGTCTCTGCTTGTGCTTAGGGTTGGAGCAGATGACCATAACTTTGCCATCTCTTCTAATAACTTTGCACTTCGGGCAGATAGGTTTGACTGAGGTTCTGACTTTCATAAGTATTTCCTCCTAAATATTTTTTCCTGCGGTTTATTTGAACCGGAATGTAATGCGGCCCCGTGTTAAATCATAAGGCGAGATTTCTACCGTAACTCTATCGCCTGGAAGAATGCGTATGTAATTCATACGGATTTTGCCAGAAACGGTGGCCAGAATTACGACGCCATTTTCGAGCTTGACCCTAAACATCGCGTTGGGTAAGACTTCGGAAACGACCGCCTGAACTTCGATGACGTCTTTCTTTGACATAAGTTATTTTTCTCCTTCGTACATGGTAATAATTTCGTATCCGTCTTCCGTGACGACCACTGTGTTCTCATAATGAGAGGTCAGTTTGCCGTCTTTGCTTTTTACGGTCCATCCGTCCCCGAGGACGCGAGTGTCTTTGCGACCTTCGAGCACCATCGGTTCGATGGCTAGGGTCATGCCTTGTTCCAAGATAGGACCAGTTCCAGATTTGCCGTAGTTAGGGATAGAGGGATCCTCGTGCATGTGGGCGCCGATGCCGTGTCCGGTATAGTCGCGCACGACGTTATAACCATGACTTTCGTTGTATTTCTGTATAGCTTCACTGATGTCGCCTAAGTGAACTCCGGGAGCAATTAATTTCACTGCTTCGAAGAACGAATGTTTGGTGACCTCGATGAGCCGAGCTGCCCGTTCGGTGATGGTGCCGACCGCGAAGGTGCGACACGCATCTGCCGAATAGCCTTGATATGTTGCCACAACGTCCACAGAGACGATGTCTCCTTCACGAAGAATAATCTTGCTAGAAGGTATTCCGTGAATGAGGGTTTCGTTGACCGATACGCAGGCCGAGCCGGGAAAGCCATGGTAGCCTTTTTCCGCTGGTATGCAATCGTTTTCGCGAATGACTCTTTCAACGATGGTGTCGATGTCCATAGTAGACATACCAGCGCGAATCTCTTTCTCTAAAGTTTTAAAGACGAGACCCAGCACTTCGCCAGCGCGTTTCATCAATGCGATTTCTCGAGGAGATTTGACAATAATCATGTTATTTACTCTTAAGAAACAAACTTACTTCATCGAATAAGTCTTCACTGCCCACTAAAGAATTGAAATTAACTAATAAACCTTTGGCTTTGTAGTAATCTAGCAACGGTTTAGTGTCGTGATTGTAGTGACCGAGACGAACTTTCAACGCTTCTTCGTTGTCGTCTGGTCTTTGGAAGAGTGGTCCACCACACACATCACAGATACCTTCAATTTTCGATTTCATGGTATTGATGTGATAAGGGGTTCCACAGTTCTTGCAAACTCGTCTTCCGCTAATGCGGCGGATGAGTTCTTTTTCATCACAGTCGAGGTTGACAACAACATCGATTGGACGGTGGATTTCAACGGCTAGTTTGTCGAGCGCTTCAGCTTGCACTAAAGTGCGGGGAAAGCCATCGAGAAGAAATCCGTTCGCACAATCTTCTTGAGACAATCTGTCGCGGACAATGCCAATTGTGACATCATCAGGGACGAGATGGCCTTTAGCAATATAGGATTGGGCGAGTTTTCCTAATGGAGTTTCAGCTTTAATAGCTTCGCGGAACATATCCCCCGTCGAGATATGGACGAGATGATGAGCGACTTTCAGTTGTTTAGCAAGGGTTCCCTTGCCAGCCCCTGGCGGGCCCATTAAGATAATGTTCTTAAGCATTACTACTGTCCTCCACTAGCCACAACTTCTTCGAATGATTTACCAGCAAGCAAACCATCGATTTGGTTATTTAATTCGAGAGCGACACCGATAACGATGATTAAACCGGTTCCACCGAGCGATAGAGATGGATCTTCTTTGAAGATAGTCAAACTCAAAATCGCAGGGAGAGCGGCAATCGCGGAAAGCGACATAGCTCCGATAAATGTCACGCGGTTAAGAACTTTGCGGACATAACGTTCAGTTTCAATACCTGGGCGAATGCCTGGGATGTAACTGCCGTTTTTCTGGAAGTTCTCAGCCAGCTGTTGTGGATTAATTTGCATGTTCGCATAGAAGTAAGTGAACGCGATGGTGAGGATGATATAGATTATCAAGCCCCAAGGCATTGAGAAGTTACTTCCCATACTAGTCATAGCTGAACTATTGAAGATGTTAAGCCAATTGGCGTTGCTGTCGCCTCCTAAGAAGGCGTTGACGACGCTTGGACCCATCATGATGGAACTCGCGAAGATGACAGGAATGACACCGGCGGGGTTGATCTTGATAGGTAAGAAACTAGCTTTGGCCATCGATGGAGTTTGACCTCCACCTTTTCCGGAATGTTGGACCGGAATTTTGCGCTTCGAGAGCTCAATGAAGGTCACGAAGGCCACAATGAGCAAGAAGCTGAGTATGTAAAGGATGAACTGGAAGGTTCCGGCAATTTGAGCTGAATCGGAAACTCCAATCGACCTAATTACCCACATTTCAAACGCTTTAGTAATCTGGACAGGAAGCGATGAGACAATACCAGCGAAGATGATCATCGAGATACCGTTGCCGATACCTTTGACGGAAATCTGATCGCCGAGCCACATGACAATCATCGCGCCCGCTAACATCACAATAATGATGTAGAGGTATTGCAACCATTCGTATCCCGCAGCGGTATTAATTAAAGATACCTCAGTGGAATTTTCGATGGTCTTGATGATGCCGTAGGCTTGAACCGCGCCTAACATTAGTGTCAAGTAACGGTTGGCCATCTCCATCTTCTTACGGCCAGATTGACCTTGACGACGTAAATCACTTAAGGCGGGCAGGACATCACTCGACAAAAGTTGAATGATAATCTGCGCGGTAATATAAGGAGAAACGCCGAGAGCAAAGATTGAAAATGATTGTAAGGTACCTCCTCCGAGGAGGTTCATGAGGGACAAGGCGCTGTTGGTGGTGACGGCTTCAGTGATTTTACTGGTGTCGACACCAGGAACGGTAATTTGAGCGCCGATACGGAAGACGAAGAGAATCAGAACCGTAAACAAGATACGGCTCATGATATCTTTATTCTTGAGTATTGATCCTATTTTTTTCATGTTAGATCACCTCAATTTTGCCGCCAGCTTTAACGATGGCTTCTTCAGCGGATTTGCTAAAGGCTTTTGCTTGGACAGTAAGACTCTTGGTGAGTTTTCCTCCGCCTAAGACTTTTAAGCCGTTATATTCCTTCTTGAGAAGACCTTTTTCTTTTAATAAAGCTGGAGTAACCACAGCACCATTGTCGAAGTATTTATCTAAGACAGCGATACCAATGGTGGCATAATTGACATGATTTACATTCTTAAAGCCGCGTTTTGGTAAGCGTCTGAAGAGTGGTAATTGTCCACCTTCAAAACCAAGAGCAACGCCACCGCCACTACGGGCGCCTTGACCTTTGTGACCTTTTCCGGCGGTTTTACCATTACCGGAACCGATACCACGGCCTTTGCGAAAATTTTCTTGGCGGGAGCCTGCGGTTGCTTTTAAACTATGCAATTTCATATGTACACCTCCTATTTTCTTTTATTGTTCAACAATAATTTATTCTTTGCCACGTAAGACTTTCATCTCTTTGTAGCTCTTGAGGTTATCAAGTCCTTGGCTGGTGGCGCGAACGATGTTGATCGCAGCGCGGCTGCCATAGACCTTTGAACACACGTTTTGGACACCGGCAAGTTCTAGAATAGCACGAACCGGGCCTCCAGCGATAATTCCAGTACCTTCTGGAGCTGGCTTTAAGTAAACATTGCATGCGCCGAATTTTCCGACGACTTCGTGAGAGAGAGTAGCGCCCTTAACAAGATGAATATTGTGAATGTTCTTTTTTGCCGCTTCCATGGCTTTTTTGATAGCATCAGGGACTTCGGCGGCTTTGCCAACCGCAAATCCATAGCGACCTTTTTTATCACCAATGGCGACTAGAGCCGTGAATTTCATGCGGCGGCCACCTTTAACGGTTTTGCTGACGCGATTGATGAAGACAACACGGTCTTCGAATTCTTTTGGTTCATTGCGACGATCACCACCGCGTCTGTTGTCGCGGCGTGGACCGCCGCGGCGATCGCCACGTGGGCGACGATCGTTAGTTCGAGTTTGGCCCGCGACTTCAGCTCTAGTTTCAACGGGGGCAACTTTTTCAGTGACAGGAGCTTCTTCGACCTCAACGCCGACGACTTTCTTTTCTTCCACTTTCGTTTTCCTCCTTAGAATACTAAGCCAGCTTCACGAGCGGCTTCGGCTAACGCTTTGATGCGACCATGATAAATATATCCAGATCGATCGAAGACGATGGTTTTGATTTTAAGAGCAAGCGCCTTTTTGGCGATGTCTGATCCGACGAGTTTAGCACCTTCAACGTTTCCGCCCTTATCGCTCTTTAAAGCGACAGTGCTAGAAGCAGCTAAAGTAACACCTTTGACGTCGTCGATGAGTTGTGCCTCGATATTCTTATTAGAACGATAGACACATAATCTTGGTTTGTCTGCAGTACCAGAGATTTTGGCTCTGACACGGGCGTGACGTCTGATACGAGAGACGTTCTTGGGTTCTTTTTTGACCATAATTATTACCTACCTTTCTATTAAGCTTTTGCAGTGGCGCGTTTGCCTTCTTTAGTAGCAACGAACTCACCTTTGTAACGGATACCTTTGCCGAGATATGGCTCAGGTGGGCGAACTCCGCGAATGAGGGCTGCTGTTTGGCCGACCGCTTGTTTATTGACGCCGCTCACTTCGACGTGAGTTGGATCAATAATTTTGATGGTTACGCCTGGTTCGGGTTCGATGACAACCGTGTGGCTGTATCCGGCCCAGAGTTCGACAGCTTTACCCTTTAATTGGGCTTTGAATCCAATACCGATCATCTCGAGAACCCGGGAATAACCCTTGGTAACTCCGACGATTGCATTGTTGACATTAGCGCGGACAGTTCCGTGATTTTGTTTGGTTTGTTTCTCTTCATTGAGGCGGACGAAGCTCATGATGTTGCCATCGACTTTGACTTCGATTCCTTCGTTGAGGAGGACATTTTCTTCGCCTTTTGGTCCTTTGACATGCATGACACCTGGTTTAATTTCGTAGGTGACATCAGCGGGGATTTCAATATGTTTGTTTCCAATTCGTGACATATATCTTCCTCCTACCAAATATAGGCGATTACTTCACCACCGATGCCAAGAGTGCGAGCTTTCGCGTCGGTCATGACACCTTGTGAGGTGGAAATAATTGCGATACCTAAACCTTTAAGAACGCGTGGGAGCTTTTCAGCTCCGACGGCAACGCGGAGGCCAGGTTTTGAAATTTTCTTTACTCCGGAGATAACACGTGTGCCATCCGCGGCGTACTTTAAGGTAATTGTTAATTCCTTCTTGACATCACCTTTGACTCTGAAGTCATTGATGAATCCTTCTTCTTTTAAGATCTTGGCGATTTCAGCTTTCATCTTGCTAGAAGGCATTTTGACAGTTTCGTATTGTAATTGATTAGCATTGCGGATTCTTGTGAGCATATCCGCGATTGGATCAGTCATCATAATTAATCGATATCCTCCTTTTTACCAAGATGATTTCTTCATGCCGGGAATTTCGCCCTTGTAGGCGAGTTCTCTTAAACAAATGCGGCAGAGATGGAATTTTGAATAGACAGAGTGAGGACGTCCACAACGTTCACAGCGTGTGTATTCTCTAACCTTAAACTTTTGGGGTCTAGATTGACGAATTTTTTGACTTGTTTTTGCCATGTTAGTTCCTCTCTTTATCTATGGAATGGCACACCCAATAACTCGAGTAATGAGTATGCTTCCTTATCTGTTTTTGCGGTTGTGACAACAACGATGTCCATACCGCGAACCTTCGCGACCTTATCGTAATCGATTTCGGGGAAGATTAATTGTTCCTTAATTCCGAAGGTGTAGTTGCCGCGGCCATCGAAGGCGTTGCGGGAGACACCGCGGAAGTCACGAACGCGGGGTAATGAGATGGAGATCAACTTGTCTAAGAAGTCCCACATTCTCAAACCTCTTAAGGTAACTTTGCATCCAATTTCTTGACCTTCTCTTAATTTGAAGGTAGCGATGGATTTTTTCGCTTTAGTAATTACTGGTTTTTGACCAGTGATAGCAGCGAGTTCAGCAACAGCTTCTTCTAAGCGTTTCGCATCTTGGGTGGCATCGCCAACACCAATGTTGATGACGACCTTCTCAATGGCGGGGATTTCCATCACTGAGGAGTACTTATATAAGTCGTGTAAAGCTTTTTTGACTTCGCTGTCATATTTCGCTTTAAGGCGGTTAACCACTTTCGCGGCTTTGTGACCCACGCTTGCCTTTTTGGCAGGTGCTGCCTTCTTAGCAGGAGCGGCTTTAACTTCCGCTTTTGCTTCTTTGGCAACAGGAGTTACTTCTTTAACAGCCTTCGCTTTTGGGGCAGCGCTAGTGGATTTCTTAGCGGCTGGCTTTTTAACTTCTTTAATTTCTTCGGCCATAAACTAATTCCTCCTTATAGCGTTTGTCCGGATTTCTTAGCGAAGCGGACTTTCTTACCCTTGACAATCTTGTGTCCAACGCGAGTCGGTTTCTTGGTCTTGGGATCTTCAAGCATCACGTTGCTGGCGTCAATTGGAGCGTAGACTTCAATGATGCTACCTTCGGGGTTGGCTTGGGTTGGTTTTCTGTGTTTTTTACGAACGTTAACGTTTTCGACGACGACGCGGTTTTGCTCAGGAATGACCTTTTGGATCACACCAGTTTTGCCTTTGTCGTGGCCGGCGATGACGATAACTTTATCGCCTTTTACTAAATTCATAAGTGGCAACCTCCTTATAACACTTCGGGGGCGAGAGAAACAATTTTCATGAATCCATCGACACCAGTTTCACGTAACTCGCGCGCCACGGGTCCGAAGACACGTGTGCCCACGGGCACGTTTTCATCACTAATAATCACGACGGCGTTATCGGAGAACGCAATAGTTGAACCATCGCGGCGATTGATTGCCTTTTTCGTGCGGACGATGACGCAACGAACGACATCACCCTTTTTCACTTTGCTGTTTGGAACAGCATCTTTGACAGCGGCGAGGATGATATCACCAACGCTACTGGTCTTGCGGTGAGAACCGCCGTAGAGGTTGAATGCACGAACGGAACGAGCACCACTATTGTCAGCGACAACAAGGTTTGTTTCCTTTTGAATCATACTTATTCTTCCTCCTTTTTATCTGCGATTTTTTCTTTCTTCGCCGCAGGTTTCTCAGCTTCTTCAGCCTTGACTTCTACGACTTGAGATTCTTCCGCTTCTGGGAGCTTGACTTCAAGAATTTCTTCCTTTAATTCAGCCTCAGCTTCCTTAATGGATAATTCAGCCTTCTTATCGATGCTGACTAAACGGAAACGTTTAGTGGCGGATAAGCGACGGGTTTCCATGATGGTCACGGCGTCACCGTTTTTGGCTTCGTTATTTTCATCGTGTGCGTAATACTTCTTAGAATATTTGACGCGTTTTCCATAGATTGGATGTCTTCTATGAGTGGCAACTTCGACGACAATTGTCTTGTCATTTTTATCGCTGATAACGACACCTTGAATAGTGCGTCTTGCTTGTGTTTTTCTTTCCATAGACAATTTCCTCCTTATTTGCCTTGAAGTTCTCTTTCGCGGAGAACCATGTTGATGCGAGCGATGTCTTTGCGCACGCCGATGACTTCCTCACCTCTTGGGAGAGCTCCGACCGCTTTTTTGCGGCGAAGTTCAAAGAGCTGTTCTTTGAGCGAGTATAATTTGTCTTTTAATTCGCTCGTGGTTAATTCACGCACTTCATTAATTTTCATAAATTATTTCTCACCTTTCTTTACAACTTTGCATTTGATGGGGAGCTTGTACGCGGCGAGGCGCAATGCTTCTCTCATATCTTCGGCATCACATCCTGCCATTTCAAACATGACGGTGCCTTTTTTGACGACTGCAACCCAGTCTTCAGGTGAACCTTTACCGGAACCCATGCGGACTTCGGCGGGTTTCTTTGTCTTGGCTAAATGGGGAAAGATTCGAATCCAAATCTGACCACCACGTTTGGTATAGCGAGCGAGGACGACACGAGCTGCCTCAATTTGGCGGGTCGTGATCCAAGTTCCTTCGAGAGCTTCGAGACCATATTCACCAAAGGCGACGGTTAAACAGGAAGTCGCAGGACCTTCATATCTAATGATATGGGGGCGACGATACTTAACTCTTTTTGGTTGTAACATGACTATTCTCCTTTCTCTTCAGAAGATTTCTTTTGAAGTTCAGGGCGAATTTCTCCGCGGCAGATCCAGACCTTGATACCTAAACGGCCATAGGTGGTTGCTGCTTCAGCGACCGCGTAATCAATATCGCTGCGTAAGGTATGTAGAGGAATAATTCCTTCTTTATAACCTTCGCTACGGGCGATATCAGCACCCGCTAAACGCCCAGAGATCAAAGTGCGGCAACCTTTGGCGCCGGCCTTGCGGACTCTTTGAATTGCTTTCTTTTGGGCGGTTCTGAACGAGGCTCTCTCTTCAATTTGTTTGGCAATGGAGTAGGCAACGATGCGAGCATCGAGGTCAGGTTGTTTGACTTCGACAACATCGAGACGAACTTCTTCGCCGCCAATTAATTTGCTTAAATCTTCTTTAATTTTGTTGATGTTCTTACCATCTTGACCGATGACCACACCAGGACGAGCAACAAAGATCATAACGACGACTTTGTAGCCTTTGTCGGTTTTCGTTCTCTCAATTTCGACATGGGAGAGTAAGGCATCTTTGAGGTTCTTATCAAGGTATGAACGAATCTTAATATCTTGGTTGAGGAAGACATGGAATTCTTTGTCATCAGCATACCAACGAGAATTCCAATTCTTGTTGATGCCAACGCGCATTCCTACTGGACTAACTTTTTGACCCATGATGTTTCCTCCTATCTCATTTTGACAACCACAGTGATGTGGGAGCTTCTCTTGACTAATCCGGAAGCAGAACCTTTTGCTCTCGGTAAGAAGCGTTTCATTCTTAAGCCGTCGCACGCGAAGATTTCAGAGATGTATAAGCGATCCTCATCCATCCCAAAGTTATTCGTGGCATTGGCAGCGGCTGATTTAATTGTCTTGAGGACTGGGACACTCGCAGCGCGGTTAACGTTGGCGAGGATACCAAGTGCGGTCTTAACATCTTTTCCGCGTACTAAGTCGATAACTAAGCGAACCTTGCGTGGTGTGACGCGAACATTCTTAGAGATTGCTTTCGCTTCAGTTGGTGTTGGTTTCTTGGGTTTTTCGACTTTCTTAGTCTCTTCTTTTGCCGCAACTTTAGCTTTCTTAGCGGCTTTCTTTTCTGCTTTTGGGGAGTCAACTTTGGTTTCGACTGCTTTAACAGTCTTAACTTCTTCAACCGGAGCAGCTGTTTCTTTCACAGCGGCTTTCTTAGAAGCGGCTTTCTTTTCTGTTGCCATGTTCTAACCTCCTACTTAGCACCTGCGGACTTATCCGCAGAACCACCGTGACCGGTGAACTTCCGAGTCGGTGAGAATTCACCTAACTTGTGACCGACCATATCTTCGGTGATATAGACGGTGATGTGTTCTTTTCCGTTATAAACAGCAAAGGTGAGACCGACAAATGATGGATAAATTGTTGAGCGGCGGCTCCAAGTTTTAATGATTTCTTTTTTACCAGAAGCATTAATCTTTTCGACTTTCTTCATCAATGATTCATCGACGAAGGCACCTTTTTTCAAACTTCTTGCCATAATCAGTTTCCTCCTTTACTTAGCATTCCGGCGACGGACGATTAATTTGCCGGATGCTTTTTTGGCGTCTCTGGTCCTTACACCGAGAGCACGCTTACCCCATGGTGTGCGTGGCGCGTCTCGTCCAACTGGGGACTTGCCTTCACCACCACCGTGTGGGTGATCGACTGGGTCCATTGCGGAACCTCGGACGGTTGGTCTGACACCTAACCATCTTCCTTTGCCGGCTTTACCTTTGTTGATGAGATTCCAATCTTCATTGCCGACCGAGCCAACAGTGGCACGGCATTCGCCTAAGATTTTTCTCATCTCGCCGGAAGCGAGGCGAAGGGTAACATATTTACCTTCGGTACCGAGGATTTGAGCGGCAGTGCCGGCTGCGCGACAGAGTTGTCCGCCTCTTCCTGGTTCTAATTCAACGTTGTGAATGAATGTGCCTTCTGGAATGTTCTTTAAGCACATCGCGTTTCCGGGCATGATATCAACGACTTCTCCAGAGATAACTTTGTAGCCGACTTTGATATCTTTTGGCGCAAGAATGTATCTCTTTTCACCATCTAAATAGGCGACTAAGCAGATATTTGCATTGCGGTTTGGATCATACTCGATGGTTTTCACAATTCCTGGGATATTGTCTTTGTTACGTTTGAAGTCGATAATGCGGTATTTGCGCTTATGACCTCCACCAATGTGGCGGCAGGTAATCACACCTTGGTTATTACGGCCACCGGATTTGGCTAATGTAACTAATAAACTTTTCTCAGGAGTACTTGTTGTGATTTCACCAAATGTCGAGTTTGTCATGTTTCTACGGCTTGGTGTCGTAGGTCTGTAAGTTCTAATAGACATTTGTCTTCCTCCTATAATTTGGAACTAACCATCGGGTTATTCCTTGAAGAGGTCAATGGCTTCGCCTTCTGCGATCGTAACCACGGCCTTCTTATATCCAGAGAGAGTTCCGCTAAAGCGTGTTCCTCTGGTTGTCGACTTGCTCTTCACGTTGCTGACTTTGACATCGACCACTTTCACTTTAAATAATCTTTGGAAAGCTAACTTGATGTCAGTCTTGTTGGCAGAGGCAAGGACTTTGACTGTGACTTTGTTTTCGTTTTGCATGAGAGCCATGCTCTTTTCAGTGATTACTGGTTTGAGAATGACTTGGAAGTCTTTGTCAGTCGCTTTTGCGAAGTTTGCGGAAGCTTTAGCTTCGACTTTCTTTTTTGCCATATTACTTTAATGCCTCCTCTACTTCTTTCACTGCTTCTTTGCTCATGATCACGTGATTGACATTAAGTAAATCGGTGACACTCACATTGTCCGCAGTCACAACTTTGGCGTGTCCAACGTTGCGGGAAGCTTTGAAAATTTCAAGATCAATGCTCTTCACGACAACGAGGGCTTTCGAATCTGCTTTTAGGGCACCAAGGAAGGACACAAATGCTTTGGTCTTACCTTCTTCGAATTTGATACTATCAACAACCTTTAGGCCGTCTTTAACTTTTAAGGACAAGGCGCTTCTTAAGGCTAAGTTGTGTTCCTTTTTGTTTTGGGAGATTTTGTAGTTTTGATCTCCCACCGGTCCAAAGACCGTACCGCCGCCAACCCAGATTGGGGAGCGGCTTGAACCAGCGCGTGCTCGACCGGTTCCTTTTTGTCTCCATGGTTTTTTACCACCGCCACTAACTTCGTGACGAACTTTGGTCTTAGCTGTCGCTTGACGGGAGTTCGCTTGATCGACTTGAACGGCGTCGAACATTGCTTGAGTGTGTGGTTCGATTCCGAAGACGCTAGCATCTAATGCAATTTTGGAAACTTCTGCGCCAGCCATATCGTAGACTTTGACGCTAACTGATTTCTTTTCTGCCATGTTCTAGTTCTCCTTCCGTTCCTATTCAGCTTTGGCTTCCTCGGCAACAGCAACTTCTTCCACTAATGGGGTTTCAGTTGATTTGCGAACGAGTAAGTTCTTAATGGTTTTTGGATTTCTAACATCCTTAATTGCGCTTCTAATAGTCACAATTGATTTCTTAGCACCTGGTATTCCACCTTTGATGAGGATGTAATTATTCTCAACGTTAACGTCTATAACATAGACATTTAATAGAGTTGAAGATTCATTTCCGTAGTGGCCGGCCATGTGCTTGCCAGGCATAACACCGTGATTGTATCGACCGTTGTTTGCGAATGATCCTTGTCCGCGGTGATAACCTGAACCGTGTCCCTTTGGACCGATGTGTCCGTTCCAACGTTTGATTGTTCCGGAGAAACCGTGTCCTTTGGCGGTTCCGATAATGTCAACGACATCGCCCTTATTGAATAAGTCGGCTTTAATCGCATCGCCTAGTTTATAATTTGCCATTTCATCGCCTCTTAATTCAGCGTGAACTTGGTGTGGGGTGGTATTCGCTTTCTTAGCGATGCCCATCTCTGGTTTGTTAGCGCGGGAAGCTTTTTTGTCTTCGTAGCCAACTTGCACTGCCACATAGCCGTGTTTCTCTAGAGTTTTAACGTCCGTGACAATATTGGGTAAGACTTCAACAACTGTAACGGGGTACATTGTGCCATCTTCTGAGAAGACTTGGGTCATGCCCATTTTTCGGCCTAAAATTGCTTTCATATTGTCTTGCCTCCTTATAGTTTGATTTCGATATCAACTCCAGATGGTAAATCGAGGTTTTTGAGAGCGTCGATTGTTTCTTTCTTGGGATTTGTAATATCGATGATACGTTTGTGTGTGCGAATTTCGAATTGTTCACGAGAATCTTTGTACTTATGAACCGCTCTTAAAATCGTATAGACTTGTTTTTCCGTCGGTAGCGGAATGGGACCTATAACGGTCGCCCCAGTTTTTTTCGCTGCGTCAACAATCTTGCCAGCACTCAAATCGAGATTGGCGTGATCATAGGCTTTTAAGCGAACCCGAATCTTGGTAACTTTTGCCATGAAATTTCCTCCTATTTCTTTCTTCAGGCTTTGACTTGGTTTGCTCTGCACGAATTCCCTGATACCCTTTTCATGACAACGCCTGTGGGTGTATCAGCAACCTCGCACATCAACGCGAACAGTCAACAGGAAAAATATACTCCTATACACGTGAGCGTGTCAATACCTTTAATAAATTTTAAACGCGATCACGATGGTTTGCTGGTCAAAAACCAGGAAAGTCACACAAAAAAACAGCTCTTTATCTTTGAAAAACCGATTTTTAAGGGTCAATTTTTCATTTTTCAGCTGTTTTTATTTCTTCGCTTCAAGTAGCTTTGATAGGAATAAATACAACCACAGTATTCTTGGAGATACATTTCGTTCTCTTGAATAATTAGCAGTGATTTTTCGTATCCGTTATCTTTTTTAAAATCTGCATATAGCCATTTTGTATGTCGATGACTTTTTTCCAACTCTTCACCAATTTGATTAATATCCTGGGCATTCTTGTATCGAGAGATGGTCATCACTGTTCCGTAATAATCAAAGCCCTTTGTCTCAGCATACTCATATCCACGAGACAATCTCTTGCGAAAACAAACGCGGCATCTTTCATGACCTTCAGGCATGTCTCCATATTTTTCTAAGTCTTTCATGTAGGTTGTGTTATCGTATGGATCCTCGAAAAGTTCTATTTCGGGATTCACCTTCTTAATGTAATCCTTGAGTTCCTGAAGGCGTCGACGATACTCATCTTTGGGGTAAATGTTGGAGTTGTTATACATTACAGAAATTTTAAAAAAAGGTGATAACTCTTCGAATGGAATAGTGAAGCAAGGGCCACAACAGGCATGAAGCAAAAGTGTCGGTTTGCAATTAATATCAATCAAATCGAGGGTATTTTTCAAAATTTTTTGATAGTTTTTCTTATTTGCCATAAATAAACATTCCATCACCAAATGAGAAAAACCGATATTTTTCTTTGACGGCGTGGTGATAAGCTTCAAGCGTAAATTGTCGATCCATAAAAGCAGATACCAACATAATAAGAGTAGACTTAGGAAGATGAAAATTTGTGATTAATGCGTCCACCACTTTGAACTCATAACCAGGCTGAATAAATATGTTGGTGGATTCTCTTGTAGGTTTAAATAATCCATATTTGGAATAGTTTGATTCGAGTGTTCTAACTGTCGTAGTGCCAATGGCAATAATTCTTCTTTTTTGATTTTTTGCTTGGTTTAACATAGCGGCCGTTGTCTCGCTTATTTCATAGGCTTCACTATGCATTAAGTGTTCTTTTGTATCAGCGACTTGGACAGGACGAAATGTTCCTAATCCAATGTGGAGGGTGATATACAATACTTCGACACCTTTTTCTTTAAGTTGTTTAAAAATGTCATCAGTAAAGTGAAAACCAGCTGTTGGCGCTGCCGCGCTTCCTTCTAATTTGGCATACACGGTCTGATAACGATCGTTGGTTGTTATTTGTTCTTTAATGTATGGCGGAAGGGGCATTTTGCCCAACTTATCAAGCACTTCAAGAAAGATGCCTTTATATATAAAACGGAAGATCCTTAATCCCTCTTCTCTTTCTTCGACACATTGGGCTATTAGAGATCCGTTACCAAAGGTAACAAAAGCGCCAACTTTCAACGATTTGGCAGGGCGGCACAAACACTCCCAGTCATCATTAACGATTTGTTTTAAAAGTAGCAGTTCGCAATGAGCGCCGGTGTTTTCTTTTACACCCAGAAGTCTAGCCGGAATAACTTTTGTGTTGTTTCGAACCAAAATATCCCCTTTTTTGAAATACTTAACGATGTCATAAAAATGTTCATCGGTAATAGTTTTGGCTCCATAATTGATAGTCAAAAGGCGAGAATGATCTCTCTTATCGGCCGGTTTCTGAGCAATCAGCTCATCGGGCAAAGTGAAATCAAAAAGATTAATATCCATTAGAAGCCTCTTTCGTCGCCAAAGGCGGCGAGATTTATTTGCATGAAATCTCCAAAGCGATCTTCTTTAATTGCCTGTCTTGCCCCTTCCATTAAATTAATGAGGAAACGGAGATTGTGGATGGAAAGCAATCGCTTTCCGAAAGCTTCATCGCTGACATACAAATGTCTGAGATAGGCCTTTGTATAGTTTTTGCAACAGTAGCAATCACAATTGTGATCGAGGGGAGCAAAATCTTCTTTGTATTTTTCGTTTTTGATATTTATACGACCTTGCGAGGTTATTAATGCGCCGTGTCTAGCTAATCGTGTTGGTAAGACGCAGTCAAACATATCGACGCCTCGAGCAATACCTCCTAATAAATAGTCAATCGATCCAACGCCCATCAAATAGCGAGGTTTATCTTCGGGTAAATATTTGACCGAATAGTCAATCATGTCAAAACATTTATCCTTTGGCTCTCCAATTGAAGTTCCACCAATCGAATATCCCGGAAAATCCATTTTAACTAGTTCTTCGGCACAAAATTTTCTTAAATCCGGAAAATCGCTACCTTGAACGATTCCAAATAAAGCTTGATCGCTCCTTTTATGAGCTTCAAGCCCTCTTTTGGCCCATCTAAGAGTTCTATCGACGGATTCCTTTACATAGTCGTAGCTCGCGCCCCAGGGTATGCATTCATCAAATGACATGATAATGTCTGCCCCAAGTTTCTCTTGAATATTAATTGCTACTTCTGGAGAGAAAAATAACTTATCTCCATTCAGGTGGCTTTTGAAATGCACTCCTTCTTCGTCGATCTTTCGCTTTTCAGCTAAAGAAAAAACTTGGAAACCGCCAGAATCGGTCAGGATTGGACCATCATAGTTCATAAATTTATGGAGACCGCCGGCTTTTTGAACAATGTCTGCGCCTGGTCTAATCGACAAGTGATAGGTGTTGGCAAGAATAACTCCCGAGCCAATTTCTTTTAATTCTTCTGGGGAAAGTGTCTTCACCGTGGCTAGGGTGCCTACTGGCATGAACATAGGAACCTCAACGTTCCCGTGGGGTGTGTGCAAAATGCCATATCTGGCTCCAGTTTGTTTATCAATATGAAGTATTTCTAAGTGAAAGTCTTTCATGTGCCTAACCATTTAAACATTATCATAGTTTAAAAGCAAGGTTCTGATTTGCTCGAATAAGCTTTAAAAATGTATCTTGCCTTCGGAGTATGAAAAATAATATATAAGCGGCCACCATTACCACTAATTCACCCAAAGCAACTGTGCCAGCATAGAACCAAAAAGATACGGTTGAATCAACGATAATAAATAACATCAGTCCGACTAATAAACCATTGGCCACCACGGGGTACAAAATAGCAACTAGTAGAATTTTTGAATATGAAACAAGCAAACAAGCAATTAGTGTTGCGGTTGTTCCAAACACGATATCTAAAATATGGACACTTGAAAATATATTGGCGATAAAACATCCAATGGTTAAACCAAGGATATAATCTTTGCGGAAAAAACAAAGCAAGACCAAAATTTCTGCCACGCGGAATTGTATCGGTCCATATGAAAAGTTGTAGGTTGCTAAAGTTAAGACAACATATAGCGCTGCAATAATCCCATTATAGGCTATATCTTTAATTGAAATTTTCAAAATTTTTCCTCCTTGTTTTTATGAGTGGTTAGGCAAGGACAACACTCTAAGATTTATTTTATATTTTGCAAAATTAATGGACAAATATCGAGTATCTTAATATCTTTGTTTAATTTTTGTTCAATCGTATTTGTGACCACAATGTCAACAATGTTAGCTTTTTTAATTTTTTTAATGTTGTGGGTGGAAAATACAGCATGACTGGCGCCGATTAGAACTTTTCTCGCCCCTTGTTTATACAAAAGGTTGGTCGCAGAAATGATTGTTCCCCCTGTATCAATAATATCATCAATTATGATACAAACTTTGTTTTTAACTAATTTATCATCGACAACAAGGTGTTCGGCAACGTTATATCTAGCGCGCACTTTATCAAGAATAACCTTAGCTTCTCCGATTGGACCTACAAGCGCATCAGCTCTATGATTGGCTCCATGATCAGGTGAAACGATAACGATATCGCTTGGTTTTAAATTGTTCTCTTTCATGTAGTTTAAATAGTAGTCGATGAAAACCCTGCTAGTACTAATGTTTAAAATCGAACGCTTAAAGAACTTCTCAATAATGGGGTGATGCAAGTCAAAAGTTGCTAGTGAATCATAGCCTGCTGTTTCAATGATTCTTGCCACTACTTCGCAGCTTACTGGTTCATTGATCCAGCTGACTCTTTCTTGTCTTGAGTAACCAAAATATGGGATAAAAAGTTGAATAGAGTTGGCGCCTGAGCGATTGATAGAATCAAGCAATAAAAGGAGTTCAAAAATACGCTCATGAGCATCTTTGTACGTCGACTCGATAACAATGGCGTCCTTACCTTTTACATTAGAAAGGGTTTTCACCAATACCTCGCCGTCAGCAAATCGAGTCATTGATACACGACCGACTTTCGCATTCAATTTTAAAGCTAGCTCACGAGCTAATTTTTTGTTTTGGGATAACGAAAATACAATATAATCTTTCATAAAATTAGCGATAGTGTTTAACCACGGTTAAGGCGATTTTCTTATTGATGGCCGCTTGTTCAATATCAGCTCTTTTTTGATCGATTGCGATTCCGTTAGTTTCCAAATATTTAGTAAACTCACGGCAGTAGAACCAGTACCAAATGCCCGCCTTCTCAAACGTCTTCTTTTCATCGTATTTTTCAAAAAGTTGTGGAATGTAGTAAAGTCTTTTTTCGTAAAATTTGTAATTTTTAGGATCAAAATTCAAAAGAATTTTGGCGTTCTTCATGTACCAGTTAAAAGCAAATATTTGTGCGAAGTATTCTTCGGGTAAATCGTCTTTCAAAAGATCGTCAAGCGCTGTCAATCCTGGAATATATTCTGCAACAACAATATGACTTTTCTTATCGTGACAGTAAACTTTCGGCGATAAGATGCCGGATACGGATAATTTGTGAGCCGAATCAAGATAGCGTTCATAGCCCTGAACGTCATCGCCAAAGTCCTTGAGAAAGAACTCTTTATTCTTCCGAATAACTTTCTTGCTTCGTTCTCCGAGAGTTTCAATGACCTCAAAGATTTTGCGTTTAATTTCAATTTGTTGGTTCATAACGAGAATATTATATGTCATTTAGCTCATTTAACAAACAGGATTTTCTTTTAAAGAAAGGTTCTTTTTTGTGCTAGTATTTATTTACGAGGTTTTTATGAAAAATATTGAAAGATTTATCAGATACGCAAAAATTGACACACAGGCGGATGATAAAAGCAAGACAGTACCCTCGACCCTCAAGCAAAAGGATTTATCAATCCTCTTAGTTAAAGAACTAAAAGAACTTGGATTATCTGATGCATATATGGATGAGTTTGGTATTGTATACGCCCACCTGCCTGGAGTCGGAGATAAAATCGGTTTTAATTCACATGTCGATACCGCCCTTGAAGTTACAAATACACATTGTCAGCCCCGAATCGTCGAAAAATGGGATGGTAATGACATCAAATTAAATGATAAATATATTTTGTCCAGCAAACAATTTCCCGATCTCGCAAGACATATCGGAAAAGATTTGGTTGTTACAAATGGAGAAACTTTGCTCGGAGCAGACGATAAAGCGGGTATCGCCATTATTATGTCTGCTTTGGAGTACTTCCATAAAAATTCAGACGTCAAACATAAAAGCATCTCAGTGGCTTTCACTTGTGATGAAGAAATCGGCATGGGCGCAGCTCATTTTGATTTGAAAAAGATGGATGCTGATTATGCGGTTACTATAGATGGCAGCTTCATTGATTGCATCGATTTTGAAAACTTCAACGCTGCGGCTGCGAAAATTTTTATTCGTGGCGTCGCTGTTCATCCTGGCGAAGGGAAAAACTCCTTAATTAATGCGATTCTCGTTTTGCATGAGTTGATATCAGGTCTACCGGCAAAAGAAACCCCTTTTGATGCCGGTCCTAATGATGGTTACTGGCATATCAATTCATTGAATGGCAGTAGTGAGTCGGCTGAACTAGAGATGATTCTCAGAGACTTTGATGATGACAATCTTCAAAATAGAATTGCTTTATTGTACGAGATTGTGGATTCTCTAAAAACAAAATATCCAAAAATTTACATCGAGATTAAAGTCAATAAACAATATGAAAATATGAGACCATACGTAGAGAAAGATCCGCGTCCGATTGAACTCGCGAAAAAATGCTTGCTGAAAAACGGAATAACTCCAAGGAGCACAAAAATTCGCGGAGGCACTGATGGAGCAACGTTCTCAAAGATGGGTTTGGTTACACCAAACTTAGGAACTGGAAGTTACAATCACCATGGCCGGTTTGAATATATGGTTGTACAAGAATTTGAAAAAATGATCGCTGTTGTTATTGATATGATGAGGGCATAACTATGGAAAAAATAAAAATAATTCTCGATTGTGATCCTGGCCACGATGATGCTGTGGCAATCCTATTAGCGGCGTGTTCGTCTCAAATCAAGTTATTGGGTATCTCCGTGGTTTCAGGCAATCAAACCATTGAAAAAACATCTCATAACACTTTAAACATTTGTCGTTACTTCGGCATAAATGTCCCAATATCCAAGGGAAGCCCGAGACCATTAGTTACTGAACCTATGATTTGCGAGCAGGTACACGGCGAAAGCGGATTAGACGGCTTTGATTTTCCTAATTACGAAGAAGTGTTTGATAAGAGGAACGGAGCTGAGCTGATGATTGACTTGCTAACAAAAAATAAAGATGTGACTATAGTCACGACAGGTCCGATGACAAATTTAGCTCTTGCTCTTCGCATGAAGCCGGAAATTTCTGATCGTATAAAAGAAATTGTTTTTATGGGTGGCTCAGTGGATAACGGAAACGTTTCTCCCGCCGCAGAATTTAATATTCTTGTTGATGCCGAAGCAGCTCACATTTGTGTAAATTCAGGAATTCCGATTAAGATGATCGGCCTAAATATCACGCGCAAAGTTCTCGTTACTGATGAGATAATTAAAAAAACGTTGGCTTTGAATAACAAAAAGTCGATATTTTTTGCTAAATTAATGCGCGTCTTTTTAGATAACCAAAGAAAGACTTTTAATATTGAAGGTGCTCCGCTTCATGATCCGGTTACCATTGCTTCCTTGATTGACGATTCTTTGATTAATTTTAAAAAAATGAATGTTGAAATAGATATTTCGCATGGTTCTAGTCACGGAAGAACGAATTGCGATGTTTTTGATTATTTACACGCCCCAAAGAACTGCTATGTAGCCATGGATATCGATGTGAAAAAGTTTTGGAATATACTTTTCAAGTGTCTAAGGAGCAAGGCACATGAGTAAAATTCTAGTCATTGGTAGTATCAGTATTGATAATGTGACTTACACAAAAGTCTTACCTGCTCCTGGAACGACAGTGTTTGGTGAATCATTTTTCTCAAATGTCGGCGGCAAGGGAGCAAATCAAGCTTGTGCGTCTGCCTTCCTTGGTGGAGATGTGGTGTTTTTTGGAGCAGTCGGGGATGATCAAAACGGAGATTATGCTTCATCATTCTTAACTTTGCAGGGGATCAAATCTGTAATCAAAAAGTCCAACAAACAAACCGGAGTGGCCAGCATTACTCTTGATACAATAACAAAGGAAAATCGTATCATAATCGTTCCTGGAGCGAATATGGATATTACAAAAAGCGATGTTGACAGTATTTTTGAAAAAGAAAAAGAGGTTAAATTTCTTCTTATTCAACTTGAGAACCCAGTCGACACAGTTTGCTATGCATTAAAAAAAGCTAAAAGCCTAGGAATAACAACTATTCTTAACCCAGCTCCATATCGAGAGCTGCCTGAAGAGGTTTTTCCATACATTGATTTCTTTATTCCTAATGAACACGAGCTTGCCAGTTACGTGAAAAGTAACAGAAAAGATTATCAAACATTAGCTCAATTGCTATTACAAAAAGGTGTCAAAAACGTCATAGTTACTCTTGGCGAAAAAGGGTCTATTTATATAAATGAAACTGAGACGATAAAAATTCCTCCAATAAAGGTTGAAGCCGTTGACACGACCGCTGCTGGCGATAGCTATCTTGGTGCTTTTGTCACTTCTTTAAGTCATGAAAAATCAATCAAAGAGGCAATGGAGTTCGCAAATCGTTGTAGTTCTTTTACTGTTACAAAAAAGGGAGCGATAAAATCGCTCCCAAAAATATCAGATATTAACTAGGGTTCTATTAATCGCTTTAATTCTCGGCGAGTTCATTCCGCTTGTTTTGAATTCACCGATCAGGGAGTGATAATCGGCTTTTTCGACATTATCGCATAGCAGGGATAGTATGTATTTGTCTTTCCCTTGGCCAAACTTAAAAGTAACACCTTTGGGTATATCATCAATGCTGTATCGAGAGGGAATAAAGTTAGAGTCATCGCTTTGCTTGAAGGCACATTCTTTGAGTGACCACATCTTCAATAATCTTTCATCGCTAATGTTTCGAAACTTCTTCTTTTCCTTTTCGGATAAGATTATTGCTTTAAATTTTTGCGATTGATCAAGCTTTTTAATTATCTGTACATCGATTCCAACTGGGGAATCGCTGATGGCAACAGTGATGATATTTCCGCTGTGAGAAAGAGAAAAATAGCATCCATCAAGAATCCATTTTCCGCTTTTCTTTTTTTGGAATTTTTGTTTGCTGATATCTAGACCAAAAGTATCAGATAGAGCATACTCCAGTAACTTCCAAACATACATTTTTTGCTCTTTTACGCTTGAATTGCGGCATTTTTCAATCTCTTCTCGCCTTTGTTGACAAAAGATTTCTTTCTTAAATGGGAAGGGATATTTTGATAGATATACATTACAAACACTCATCTTATTGCTTTCGTTTGCCTCCACAATTTAATCGCCGGTTTATTCAACGTTCTTTCTTGCGTTTATTATAATTCTTTTTTCTTCCTTATAGAACACTAGCTGGTGAATAATCTTATTTTCCATAAGGGGCACGGACATAATTATTTCATATTTTTTACCGGAAAAATGTTATAATTTGTACATGAATGTGTTGTTCTTTCTAACCCCTAAAAACAACGTTGAATATCTTCAAGATACTTTTACCCTTAGACAAGCTCTTGAGAAAATGGAACATCACCGGTATTCCGCGATTCCGGTTATTAATAAGGAGGGCCGCTACATCGAAACCCTCTCAGCGAGCGATTTCTTATGGTATATCACCGCAAGAAACCTCACGCTCGAACAATGTGAAAAAATTTCAGTAAAAGAGATTGAGCCTCATTGGAAATACACTCCGATTCGTATCGACAAAGAAGTCTCAGATTTAATTAACTTAATCACCAATCAAAACTTTGTTCCCGTGGAGGATGACAAAGGGGTCTTCATTGGTATTATTACGCGTAAGTCTGTGATGGACTATTTAGTTAAAAATCGCAAAAAGTAGTTTTGTCGTTCATATATTATGGCCGTGAATATCAATGCAAGTAATATAAATAAAATTTGTCCAGTTCTAGTTAATTAAGTAGTATGTGATAAAGCGTATTGCTTTTTATAATAAATGTGATGGTTTAGTATATATATGAAAGACAGATGACTTTCAGAAAGAAGATTTAAAATATGCTAAACAAAAAAGTTGAAGCTCTTATTAATGAGCAAATTCAAAAAGAACTCTACAGCAGCTACTTATACTTAGAAATGTCTAACTACTATGAAGCGAAAGGTTTAAAAGGCTTTGGCCATTATTTCTTAGTCCAAGCTCAGGAAGAAAGAGATCATGCAATGTACTTCAGAGAGTATTTACTACATAGAAATGCTCGCGTTATCTCACTGAAGATTGACGCTCCTTTTGGAGAATACAAAGATTTCCGCGAACCACTTGTTCTTCAAATCAAACACGAACAAGAAGTAACTAAATCAATCGAGAACATTCTCGAGGTCGCTATCAAAGAAAAGGATTACGGCACACAAGAATTCCTACAGTGGTTTATCAAAGAACAAGTTGAGGAGGAAAGCAGTGCTGAAAATCTATTAGATGATTATGACTTCATGAAAGATGATAAGGCTGCTCTCGTCGCTCTTGACGGACATCTTCGCGGACGTTCTTACCACAAATCGACCCCTGATTTAGACTAAGAGGTTTTTATAAAAGAAACCACGACAAAATCGTGGTTTTTTGGTTCTGTTGAAAAGAAAGTGGGCATAATTTTACTTGTCCACTTTCTTGTTTACAGCCTTACCGAGATTTTGTAGCAAAAAGTCCTCGTTATAATTGATGTGTTGAGAAATCAAAATAAGGAGGACATTATGTGGATTAATGTGGTTGGGAATAAGGTTGGGAATAAGGTTGGGAATAGTCTTTCCACAAATCGTCAAACAATACTAAAGGAAATGAGAGACAACCCTAATATAACGTCAATGCAGTTAAGCAAAATCATCAAAATTAGTGAAACAGCAACTGAAAAGAACATAAAGTGGCTAAAAGCTAACAACTATATTAAACGAATCGGTTCGAATAAAGCAGGTTATTGGGAAGTGCTCAAATAAAAGTGCTTACTATTTTCTGAATACAAATGATAAACGCTTGATTGATATTACGGAAAACCTTTTCGTGTTTTATCTAGGTTTAAGAGAACACTTCAACCTTGAGCCGTTTAAACATTGCAAACCGCTTTTTGGTTTTCAGCTTTGGGGTGGTCATCCAATTGGCTGGTCCAATTTCAAAAACACTCGATTGGTGCTAATAAAAAAATCCTGACACATTCATTGTATCAAGATTGTTCTACGATTTTGGTGGATCTGACCGGGATCGAACCGGCTACCTCCTCGTTGCGAACGAGGCGCTCTCCCAGATGAGCTACAGACCCATTTCCGACCGGCTCGCTTATTTTACTTTTTTTTATTAGTGTTTTCAACACTTTGATTGTTGCTTTAATCATTAAAAATACTGATGTCAATTTCCATTTCTTCTTTTGTTCCTCCGGCATGGTGACCTTTGTGAGCAACGAATTTCTCTGGGGTTGTTTCGTTTGATGCATAGAGGCAATATTCATCTTTTGAGATAGCAATAAAGTCCCCAATAAAGTCATAAGAAACTAGGTGGGGTCTGCCTTTTCCAAATAGTTCGTTTTGAAAGACAGTTTTTCTATCCAATAATTCGAAATGCCTCCCATAATATTTTTGAAATAGAAGGGCGAACTGTTCTTTCTTGTCCGGTTTAACAAAGAAGTTGACAACTCTTTTTTCAAAAGAGAGTGGGCGATAAAGTAGATTTTGTAGATCATCATGATCACAAATATCTAAATATTTCACATCGATTAATCCATGGTCAGCGAATGTGAGAAAAACGGTATCTGGGTTATTTTTGACCATCTTTTTCACGAACCGTTGAATTTTCTTGATAACAAAATGAACTCGTAGGCTTTTTACTCCGTAGCGATGGATATTGCCATCAGGAAGAGTCCAATAAAAATATACAAACGCTTTAGTACTTTCTTTTAGTGCTTTATTGATAGTCAGACGAGCTTTTTTAAAGTTGGTGATATCGCTTTTTGGACGTACCTTATGCGGAAAAACATCAAAAACGTTCACCGATGGGTTTGCTTTTTTTATTTGTTTAAAAATGTTCTCATAAGGACACTTTTCAGCAATGATTAGATTGTCTTTGTCGCGCACAAGAGAACCATCGCTACTCCTAGTGTTTTTGAATACTTCAATATCACATTTGTAATCTTCAAAATATTGGCTCCAAGAGATCCACCCAGTTTCAATAGGAAACTTCCCTGATAAAAAACCGTTTGTAGAGGCGACTGTGGTTGGAGGAAAAGTCGCGTTAATCGTCGTTAAGTAATGGGAACGAAGGAATCCTCTAGTTCTTAAATGTTTGTCAATTATGTACCTTCCAAGACCATCAAAAAGCATGACAACGACTTTATCCTGACCTTCAAGCGCCTGATCAATCTCGGGGATTGTTTCGTGCCATGTCGGAGCACCAAAGTGCTTTAAAAGAGAGTTCGAAAAATTTACGATTGTTCTTTTATTGTTTAATTTCATTTTCTTCACCTGTGAGTTCGGCATAAGTTTCACTCTCGACCTCTTCAAGTTCAGTTAATTTATCGTTACCACGGATTGCATCAAACTTAGTGTTGATTTTATTAACGCGAGTGTCGAGCTTCTCTCTTGAACGAGTGGTTTTTTCTAAATCATCGGAGAATTTATCCCATTCACGAGCGAACATTTCGAAGTCTTTACTCAAGCGTTTTAACTGACGGTTGATTTCTTCAACATTCTTCGCTCTTTCAACTTGAATTTTAACCATATTAATCGTAACTAAAATGGCAGGCATAGTGCTTGGGGAGGTTAAAATCACCTTCTTCTCTCGAGCATAGTCAATAACGTCGCGACAATTGTGATGGATGAAGGCAAATACTCCGTCATTGGGAATAAACATTAATGCTTCAGGGGCCGTTTTACCTTCGACAATGTATTTGTCTTTTATAGTTGTAATGTGTTTTTTAACTGCGTTGGAAAATTCTTTTGTTAGACCAGCTTTTTCTTCCTCTGACTGAGCATCAAACATTTTTGCATAGTCAGAAAACGGGAATTTAGAGTCAATACAGATCATCTTGTTTGGCTCAGGCATAAAGACAACAGCATCTGCCCGAACATCATCTCCATCTTTTACCTTCTTTAAAGTGTATTGCTCTTGATAACACCCCTCAGTGTCTCCAAAAACATTGTGAAGAACCATGCTTAATTGATACTCGCCATACTGTCCACGGGTTTGGTTTCCTTCAAGAACTTGTTTCAAAGAAACAACATCTTTCGAAAGATTTTCAATATTCTTTTGGGCGGCATCGATGGCTTGCAGTCTTTCCCTAACTTGTGCCATGGACTCGTTTGTCGATTTGAATCCTTCGGAAAGTTTTTCATCAACTTTTTGATTGATGATAGCAATCTTGTCCTCCATCTGTTTGTTTAAAGCGTCAAAACGAGTATTTAGAGAGTCTGCTATAGCTTTTTGGAATCTCTCAAGTTTTTCATTGTTTAATTCACTATTCTTGATGGATTGATCGGCCAATTTAGCCATTTCTTTTACGACCGCCAGCTCTATATCACCTTTAATTTGAGTACTTAAAAACTCAATTTGTTTTTGTAAGGCTCCGATTTCTTTTAAATCCACTTTTGTTTCGACTGGTTGAGGTTTTCTTTTGACAATGACAAAAAGCAAACCGATAACCACCAGCAGCGATATTGATGACAAAATAATTGTAGCAATTTCCATATCTTTCTCGACTCCTTATAACCTCGTTTTATCATATAAATGATAGCACATTATCTATTGATAATAGAAATAATGGTTTTCCTTAATGAAAAGTGAACAAACTTCCTTATAAAATAAAGATACACATGGCATCACAAGAAAGAAATATTATCGTTATTGATTTAAAGGCATTCTATTCATTCGTTGAGTGTATTGATCGTGGCTTAGATCCTTGGACAACTCCTTTGGTCGTTGCGGATAAGGAAAGAGGTAAAAACACAATCGTTTTATCAGTTTCGCCATATCTTAAGTCCCAAGGAATTCCTTCAAGACTAAGGATTAAAGATCTACCCAATAAATTCGATTACGTTTACGCTAGACCAAGGATGAAACGATACATCGAAATGTCTACTAGAGTCATAGATATTTTTCTCGATTTTGTTAGCCAAGATGATATTCATGTTTACTCAATCGATGAGGCTTTCTTGGATTTAACCAGTTATTTGAGTTATTACCAAAGATCTGCTTCAGATTTGACTAAACTAATACTAGATGCGATTAAAGAAAAAACCGGATTGGGTGCTACCGCAGGTATAGGAGATAACTTTTTTCTAGCCAAAGTCGCTCTCGACATTTTTGCAAAAAAAGAAAAAAACGGCATCGCTGTTTTGCGGCAAAAAGATGTAAAAACTAAACTATGGAAGGTAACTCCACTGAGCAAAATATGGGGAATCGGAGCTAGAAGTGAAGAGAAATTGAATAAATTGGGAATTTTTACGATGAAAGATCTTGCCCTATCTTCCCCCCAATTTTTAATTAATAATTTTGGAGTGATGGGTGAGCAATTGTATAGTCACGCACATGGAATTGATGAATCTGACATACACGAAAAATATGTTCCACAATCAACGAGTTTAACTATCGGACAAGTGCTCTTTAAGGACTACAATAAATTCAATATCATCACAATTGTCCGCGAAATGTGTGATGATCTTTCAGAAAGATTGCGACAAGAAGGAAAAAAAGCCTCTCGCGTATCCCTTTACATTGGGTATTCTGGCAACCAGGGAGGCTTTTCTCGTCAAATCTCTCTCCTCAGTGCCACCGATGAGACGCCAAAACTGTACGAATCACTTATCGAAATCTTTAACCGTCACATTCAAGACAAACCAATTCGAAATGTTGGTTTGAATTTTGGTTGTTTAACTAAGTCATCGTGTCAGCAACTCGATTTATTTGCCGACCAACATGAACAAATAAAAAGTAGAGACTTATTGTTCACAATTGACAAGATTCATAAAAAATACGGGAAAAACATACTCCTTAGAGCTTCTGCTTTAACGGAAGATAGTACAATAAGAGAAAGGCATGAACAAATAGGAGGCCACCACAAATGAGCGATCGAGGAATGAAAAAATGGTTGGCTTATAAATCCTTAATTGAACAGGCTCCTTCTCTCGAAAATATTTTAACAAAGAGGGAAAGAGTTGAGAAACCGATAGTATCTCAGGATATGAAGGAAAAAATTAATGACATACTCACCAATTATCAGGGCGAGACACTTGTCGTCACCTTTTTCCGCGACAATAAAATTATCCAAGACGAGATTATTGTTAAAAAAATTGACATGGTCGAAAGAAAACTCGTCCTTAATTCAAGACGAGTTATCCATTTTGATGAGATAGTTAATTTACTAATTAAATAGACCAGTTACCATCTTTGAAAATTTGGGTTTTATGGCCTTTTTCATCTTCACCGACGATGCTTAAATCCTTTGTTCCCACCATGAAATCAACATGGATCATAGAACTATTAATTCCTTTAGCTTCAACTTCTCCAGCGCTCATGTTTTCTGAATTGGGCAGCAGTTCTCTAAAGCCTCTTCCTAGAGCGAAGTGGCAAGCCGCATTTTCATCGAATAAAGTGTTGTAGAACAATGTGTTGGACTGTCTAATTGGCGAATCGTATGGTACGAGAGCAACTTCACCTAGTTTAGCAGCTCCCTCATCCATTGCGACCATTTTCTCTAATAGTCCTTGGTTCTTCTCAGCGTGAACTTTTACGACTTTTCCATTCTTAAAGGTGATGCTGAAACCATCGATTATTTCTCCGTTATAACTGAGTGGCTTTGAAGCAAAAAGAGTTCCTTCGCACCGACCGGCGAGCGGTGTAGTGAATACTTCTTCGGAAGGGATGTTAGGATTGAATTCGCCTTTGTTTGGTGCTGTTTCAACTCCTCCGCCCCAGCGAACCCCCGGAATTAATTCAACAGAAAAATTCGTTCCGTTCGCTGATTTATAATGAAGTTTGCGTAACTTTAAACTTTCGAGTTTATTTCTTTGGCTGATTAAAAATTCGTTGTGTTTATTCCAATTTTCCACCGGATCATTTCCATCAACGCGTGATGTGAATAGAATTTTTTCCCAAAGTTTTTCAATGGCGTTTACACCTTTTACATCAGGAAAGACCTTTTCGGCCCATTTCAGCCCTGGTACAGCAGCTATACACCACTTGTATTTGCTGTCTAGTTGATCGAGGTACTTCTTAATCTTTGGATAAGACTTGGCGCGAGCCTTACTGATTTTTGCTTGGTTGACGCCTTTGAAAGCGTCTGGATCGTCCGAAATGAGATACAACATGGTTGGCATCTTCTTGAGGCGATATTTTAATCGAGCAATAGCAATTGAATTCACGTCAGCAAGACTGGAGACTGTTTCATATTTGTAGGCGAGTCTACTGATTTGGTCGTGCGACCAATAGACCACGACATTTTTCGCTCCTGCTTTGTAACATTCTTCCACCACCATGGTGACAAAGTCGGGTTGATCTAATTGGGGGTAAACCCAAACGATTTCTCCCTTCTGGACATTTATGCCTTTGCGAACAATTAACTTAGCGTAATCGTGCAATAGTTTTTCTTTCATTTTTATACTCTCCTTGTGCTTATAGAGTATATATTATACCTATCAGCCTGTATATAATAGAAACGGAGGCTCAGAAATGAAAAAATTATTTAAAGAATACAAGTGGCTAGTCATTGTATTAGGGATCGTAATATTTTCACTTGGGCTAATCACCCTCATCATGTCACTTGTCTGGAGGGATGAAACCTTCTTACTAAAAGTCATATGCATTATTGTGGCTTGCTACTGCTATGCAATCGCCATTTTCAACTTATTGTTTACGCTAATTGCAGAACGTAAGGCCGAATATGATGGCATAAGCGGAAATCTTTTAACGAGTGGCGCATTAATTGGGTTCGGAGTGACGTTTAGCTTTTTTGCAGACAATATTAGTAATATGGTCATCTCACTCGTCAAATTCTGTTTACCATGGCTATTAATTTCTCTAGCCGCTGTGGTCTTTATTAAGTTTTTATTGATTGTCGTTAACAAAGAATCAAAACATAAATATGCGGCTTGGGTGAGAGCTTTAGTCGTTTGGGTATTACTCTTAACCGCCGGCATTATTTTCTGGGTCGTTAAAGATGAATTGGCCTATTTCGTCTATGCTTCAATAGGCGTTCTAATTATGATAATTGGATTGTTAGTCCTATCCCTCGGCATTGTTGCCATTGCAAAAGACAAAAGAGCTGATAATGTTCCTGTAGTTAAAGAGAAGAAAAAGAAACGCAAAGAAAAAGGCGAACTGGTCGTCCGAGATTAAATAAAAGCACTCGTTAGTCATCGAGTGCTTTTTTATTCTTTTTTATTATTAGACAGCCGCGCCGGATTGAATTAGTTTGATAACAACGGCAAGGATGAAGAAGATAATCGCAACAATAAGAGTAAGGATGGAAACAACTTTTTCCGCCCCTCTTTCTTTTGTTTTAACGAAAACATTTAATCCGCCGCCGGTGATGGCGCCAGACGCACCTTCTGATTTACCACCTTGCAATAGAGTAAGGATAATAATCACAATTGCGACCGCTAATAAGACCCAGTCATACCACATTAACATATATGTTCATCCTTTCTATCGATTGCTTAATAATAATAAATAAAACGCGTCAATAAGGCAAACAAAACATTATTGAATATTCGCTTTCATCTCGAGAATAATATCTCGCAATTCAGCCGCCCTTTCAAAATCAAACTCATGAGCCGCTTGTTTCATTTCTTTTTCTAACTCTTTGATTCGCTTGCTTATTTCTGATCTGGAACCATGCTTTGTAAGTTTAATCATCTCCTCAATCGCACTTTCAGTGTTGTGAATTGGCAGACGAATTTCTTTGATAATTGTGCGCGGAATAATTCCATTTTCTTCGTTGTATTGGCCTTGAATTCTTCGACGACGGTCAGTTTCATCAATCGCGATGCGCATCGAGTCCGTAATTTTGTCCGCGTACATGACAACAAGACCATGTTCGTTGCGAGCGGCGCGACCGATGATTTGAATTAGCGAGCGGGAACTTCTCAAAAAACCCTCTTTATCGGCATCCAAGATAGCTACGAGAGACACCTCAGGAATATCAAGACCTTCTCTTAGAAGATTAATACCAACTAAGACATCGTATTTTCCTTTGCGGAGCTGGTAGATTACCTCGCTTCTCTCAAGAGTCTTTGTCTCGTGGTGAAGATAGATCACTTTAATGCCGCGTTCTTTTAAATAAGAGGTTAAATCCTCCGCCATTCTAATTGTTAATGTAACAATCATTATGCGCTCATTGCTTATGATTCTTTGTTTGATTTGAGAGAGAAGGTCATCAATTTGTCCAAGTGTTTTCCTCACTTCAACTTGTGGATCTAACAATCCGGTTGGGCGAATGATTTGCTCGACAATTGCGCCATTGCATTTCTTCCTTTCATAATCTCCCGGTGTGGCACTTGTACAAATGACCGTTGGCATCATTTTTTCAAATTCTTCAAATTTAAGAGGACGGTTATCAAGTGCGGATGGCAAACGAAATCCATAATCAACCAAGTTCGTTTTTCGAGACAAATCGCCGTGATACATGCCATTTAGCTGAGGGAATGTAACGTGTGATTCGTCAATAAAGAGAAGGAAATCGGCCGGAAAATAATCTAAAAGGCAAAAAGGTTTTTCACCTGGTTTTCTTTTATCAATGTGTCTTGAGTAGTTCTCAATTCCTGGGCACATACCAAATTCTTGCATGTTCTCAATATCCTGGTTAGTGCGATTCTCTAATCTCTCTGCCTCGAGTAATTTGCCGCTTTCTTTAAAATATTTTAATCGCTCTCCAAGTTCAATTTTAATCGTTTCGCAAGCTTCTTTGATTCTATTTCTTGCTGATGCGTGATCATAAGCAGGAAAAATGGGATATGTATGGTAATTATTTTTTATTTCTCCTGTTAACAAATCGACGAGCATTATTTTTTCTACTTCATCACCAAAAGTATCAATTCGAATGACGTGGTTGTCTTCTGAGTTCGCGGGAATTATTTCGATGATATCTCCCCTTACTCGGAAGGTGCCTGGAACGGCATCAAGATTATTTCTTTTATATTGTGCGTCAACAAGTTTCTTAAAAAAATCAGACCGATTGATTGTTTCACCGACTCGAACATTAAATACAAGGTTTCGATACTCATCCGGGTCTGTCAATCCATAAATAGACGCAACTGAGGCAACTATGATCGTATCGCGCCTCTCAATAACAGAGTTAATCGCCGATGTTCTTAACATCTCTATTTCATCGTTCATGACAGCGTTTTTGTCGATGTAGGTATCAGTTTTTGGAATGTATGCTTCAGGTTGGTAGAAGTCAAAGTTAGAGACAAAATATTCTACCCTATTATTTGGGAAGAGTTCTTTAAACTCTGAATATAGTTGTCCTGCGAGAGTTTTGTTGTGAACGAGGACTAGAGCGGGTCGTTGCACCCTTTGAATGATGTTTGCCATCGTAAAGGTTTTGCCGGTTCCTGTTGCGCCTAAAAGAACCTGAAATTTACGGTTGCTCAAAATACCATCGACAAGCTGTTTAATTGCCTGAGGCTGGTCGCCGGTGGGTTTAAAAGATGATACAAGTTCAAATTTGTGTTCTGTGTCCATTAAATTTTTTAAATTATTTTTTCGCCTTCTTTTTAACTTTTTTATTTACATTTACACTTTTGAAGCCTTCTCCATAGACAGCGTTGGTTTGGGTAAAGGTAATAAAGGCGGCGGGATCTGTTCTAACGATAAAATCTCGAATTTTTGTGTATTGTGTTTTGTCAAAGACAACAGTGAGTATAACTCTTTCTTCACCCTTGTATCCGCCTTCAGCGCGGACGATGGTTGCGCCGCGTCCAATGACGTTTTGTACATAGTCACTAATTTCTTGCCATTTTGAAGAAATGATTTCCGCCTTGTAGCTCGTTTGGGCTCCGATATAAACATATTCGATAAGTATGGCGGTGATAAAAGCGGATATAATTCCGCACAAACATTGCACTAAGTAATCAGCGGCATCGGAAACATTAGGAAGAATAATAAGCATACCAATAAAAATGGTCGCCCCGTCGATAATAAAACTGCCTACAGATTGCTTAATGTGGAGATATTTATTGAGTATGAAATTAAGGACATCAACCCCGCCAGTGCTTCCACCACCGACGAACGTGATTGAAACACCCACTCCGACGATAACCCCGCCGGTAATACCAGCAAGCATTATGCGTCCGACTTCGAATGTACCGCCGATGTCGCCGACAACAGCGTTTGAAATATTAATGCACCAATCGCTCACGCCAGGAACAAAAGAGAAAAATGCGGTCGCAGCAGGAACCATGATTGCGGAAAGCAATGTCTTGAAGGCGAAATCTTTTCCAATGAAAATTAATCCGACAATCCAAAGAATAATCGAGAGCGCGGTTGTCGTAACGTTGTAAACAAGGCTTTGGTCCGCCTCACTAAAGAATGACTTAACAACAATCGAAATTCCGTTAAGACCACCGGCGTTAATCATCGCGGGACTAAGAAAAACAATGTTGCCAAAAGCCAATAGGAACGAACCAATAATTACGACCGCAATTTGCAGGATGTAATTTTTAAGATTTATTTTTGACATTAAATTGTTCATTTTCTTTGGCCTCCTTTTGTAAGTATGCGTAGATGAATCCTTCAATATATCCATCCATAATTGTTTCTACATTTGTTTCTTCGTAATTTGTTCGATTGTCCTTTACTAGAGTGTATGGACAAAAAACGTAGGATCGAATTTGGCTTCCCCATTCGATATTTTTTTTCTCACCAACAATACCTTTCATAGCGTTATTCCGCTTCTCTAATTCTAGCAAATATAATTTGCTCTTTAGCATCTGCATTGCCACTTCTTTATTCGATAATTGGCTTCGCTCGATTTGACAGGAAACAACTATTCCAGTTGGCAAATGGGTAATGCGAACGGCGGTTTCAACCTTATTGACGTTTTGCCCGCCGGCACCTCCGCTCCGATATGTGTCGATTTTTAGATCGCTGTCATTGATTTGAATGTTGAAGTTATTGTTTTTAAATTCTGGCACAACATTGACTGACGCGAATGAGGTATGCCGTCTTTTGTTGGCATCAAAGGGAGAAATTCGAACGAGACGATGTACGCCCTTTTCGCTTTTTAACAACCCATAGGCATGAGGGCCAACTACTTTGAAAGTGACTGATTTAATGCCGGCTTCTTCGCCCGGTTCATTATAAATTTGGAGCACTTTTAACCCCTTTATATCCGCAAAACACATGTACATTCGATAGAGCATGTCCGCCCAATCCTGCGCCTCCGTCCCACCCGCTCCTGGGTGGATTTCGAGAACCGCGTTAAGATTATCAAATTCGCCACTAAAAAGGATTTGCAGCTCGAATTCTTTGACATCTTTTTCAATGATGTCTAATTGTTTTTCGATTTCATCGAAGAACGAGGTATCACCAAGAGAAAGAAGTTCTTGGATATCAAGAATGCTCTTTGACATCGAGCGATATTTCCCGGCTAAGTCTTTGCAGTATTTTAGACGCGAAATTACTTCTAAGGCGCTAGTTGAATCATTCCAAAAATCAGGCTCGTTACTTTTTTCTGTCAGTTTATCAACTTCAAAATCGAGTTGATCAAAGTCAAAGAGAAGACCCGAGTTGGTTGATTTTGTCACCAACAGCACAAAGTTGTTGTTTTAAGGCAACGATGTCTTTCATTTTATTTGCTCTCCCCCGTATTTGAAACTTCTGGTGCTGGTGCTGGTTTTTGTTCAGCAACAACATCAGCCGGTTTATCTTCTGGCTGTTTGAGTTCAAGTTTGATATTCAATAAATTAAGAACCGCGTCGACAGATGCAATCTCAAGAGTTTCTTTAAACATTCTATACCCCTCGTTTACATAGTCTTGTAGCGGATTAACATTTGCGTAGCTACGCAGGTGAATGCCCTCTCGCAATCTCGCCATCGCGTCAATGTGTTTAGTCCAATTCTGGTCGATAGTATGTAAAATAATCGAACGTTCGACTTTTTCGGCAACATCTGGTGGCCATTCTTTTCTGCGCTCTTCGTAACGATCTTGGAGAATATCGCCAAGGTCTTGTCCGACGTCTTCAACAGGGGAATCTTCGTAGAGATTCTTTTTAATTGATCCAGTAGGTAAAAATCTTGGTTCTACTTGCTTAACAAGTAAATCTCCAGAAATCAATTGATCTCTACTTCCAAGAGGAATAGATTTTTGAGCAAGGAATCCGCCGGTTGTATCAAAGATTTCATCAACGATATCGGAAATATTTTTGCCTTCGATGATTCGATCGCGTTTGTCATAGACAATTTGTCTTTGTTTGGCGAGAACGTCGTCGTAATCAAGTAAGTTTTTGCGAATATCAAAGTTCATACCTTCAATCTTCTTTTGAGCGCTAGTAATCAAATTAGTAATAAGTTTCATTTCAAGTGCCTCATCACCAAATTGCTTTTGAATCCAGTCGCGATATTTATCGGCAGCGAAACGGATAAGTAATGTGTCATCAAATGAAACATAGAACCTAGAGAATCCTGGATCTCCTTGACGTCCGCTGCGTCCACGTAATTGGTTATCAATACGGCGCGACTCATGTCTTTCGGTCCCAAAGACACATAATCCTCCAAGAGCTCTAACCTCATCATTAATCTTTATGTCGGTACCACGACCAGCCATATTAGTAGCGAGGGTTATGTGCCCCCTTTCGCCTGCATGCGAAATAATCTCCGCTTCGCGAGCATGATTCTTCGCGTTTAAGACCTCGTGAGGGAGCCCGGCTTGAGTTAATAGAGCCGAGATCTCTTCAGAGGATTCAACCGAAACGGTACCAATAAGAATTGGCTGGCCCTTTTCATGTCTTTCCTTGACTTCTTTAATCAAGGCAACAAGTTTTGGCCCCTTGTGCGCATATACATAATCTAATGCATCGTTGCGCTGTACAGGCTTGTTTGTAGGAATACATACAACTCGCATGTTGTAGATTTTGCGGAATTCTTCTTCTTCAGTTTTCGCTGTACCAGTCATACCAGCTATCTTTTTAAAGAGACGAAAGAAATTTTGGTAGGTAATTGTCGCCATCGTAACGGTTTCTTGTTTAATGGTGACATTTTCTTTGGCTTGGACAGCTTGGTGTAGACCATCTGACCACTCACGGCCAGGTAAAACACGGCCAGTAAATTGGTCGATAATTTGAACTTGTCCTTCAGCGTCGACTAAATAGTCGACATCACGAATCATAATATAATTTGCCTTCAAAGCATTGTGAATTCTATGAACTAGTTCAGAAAATTCCGGATCATAAAGGTTTTTGATGCCGAACATTCTCTCGGCTTTTTGGTTGCCTTGATCTGTTAGATTAACAGTTTTGTCTTTAACATCAATGACAAAATCAACCTCCTTCTTCAGCGCTTTGCAGAAACGATCCGCCACTGTATATTGGGATGCGGATGTCTTTGCTCCACCAGAAATAATTAAGGGAGTTCTAGATTCGTCAATTAAGATTGAGTCGGCCTCGTCAATGACACAAAAATTCAGTCCTCTCAATACTCTATGTTCCATATCTACCGCCATGTTATCGCGGAGATAGTCAAAACCTAATTCAGAGTTAGTGGTATATGTGATATCACAAAGGTGGGCCTCTCTTTTTTCAGATGTGGTTTTTTCACGCAAGTTAACTCCAACGGTTAAACCAAGGAAACGATATATTTGCCCCATCCAATCGGCGTCACGTTTTGATAAGTATTCGTTAACTGTAACCACATGGATTCCTTTACCAGCCATCGCGTTGAGATAAACTGCCATTGTCGCAGTTAAAGTTTTCCCTTCGCCGGTCTTCATCTCGGCCACTTCACCATCGTGAAGAACTAGCGCTCCAATGATTTGAACTTTGAACGGAAACTCTCCCAGCGTTCTTTTAGCTGCCTCGCGAGCAACAGCAAAAGCTTCGAACTTAATGTCATCCAATGTTTTGCCGTGGGCGAGCAAATCCCTAAAGTACTCCGTCTTAGCTCTGAGTTCATCGTCGCTTAAAGCAGCCATAGTCTTCTCATAAGACAAAACCTTGTTCGCTTGTTTTTCATATAGTTTCAGTCTTCTTTTATCAAAAAAGCCCATAAAATGTCACCAACACAACTAATTGTGCCTTTCAAAATACATAAAATGCTAGAGCATTTGCTTTCCTATCTTATCATTCAAATTTGCATTAGTCTAATACTATTATATAGATTAGGCTAAATCCGAAGGCTTATTTGAGAAAGGTTTTACTCATCACCAAAACCCTAATTTTCTTCGGATTTAAGGTTTTTACTAGTTTGATAATCCCTTGAACTGTGGCCCCCGTTGTGAAAACATCGTCGACAATCAATATTTTTTTACCATACAACTTGGTTTTATCTATTAATCTTAACTTACTTAAGGCTTCTTTTCTTGCGCCAACCGTTAGTTCGGATTGTTTGTAATCAAATGATTTCTCAACAATTGGAAGATAAGGCAATTTTAGGCAGTTGAATATTGCTCTCACATGATTGAATTCTCTTTCCCTATCGCTCTTTTTAGAAGAGGGGGCTGGGACAAGATAATAATCATGATAAATTGTTTTTAGCTCATCTTTGAAACGATCCAGAAAGACCCCTCCAAGCTCAATATCATAACATCCTTTAAGTTGATAGAGCAGGCCTCGAATCTCCTCGTCATATTTATAAATGGCAACCGCTCCAATTTCGCCAATACTAAATTTGTAAAAATGGGGGACTAATTTTTGCTCACATTTTGCACAAATTAAATAATTCGTTTTAAAGAAGATATGCAAATTCCAATTATGTATCGGTTTTAAACAGATTTTGCAGATTCTTGTTTGACCATTCAATTGTTCTAATGCATCTGTTAATTTCTTGATTAGTTTCATTTGATAGAAAAATCACATTCCCTTCCGGGTCTTCTTTTTTACGTCCAACTCTTCCAGCAATTTGTATCAATGCATAGGAGTTGTAAATACTATGGTTTGCTTGAAAAACAACTACTTGAAGCCCCTTCATCGTCACCCCCCTTTCAAGTACGGACGTGGTAATTAGATATTTGTACTTTCCCTCCCTAAATTGTTGAATAATTTGTTGTCTATTTTCTCTTTTTGAATGAACATAGTTTCCATGAGGCAAAAAATATTTTAGACTACCAAATAATTCTTCGCATAGCCTTATAGTTGGTGTGAAAACAAAAACAGGTTTTCCCTTTTGTGTAAGATTTTTAATTAACCTATAACATGCAAGTTTTTGCATTGATTTTGAAACAATTATTACTCGCGGAACTGGCAAAGGGTAGCGATGGTATCGCGTAAACAGTTGCAAAATAATTCCTCCATCCTTTTCAAAGTTATGCAGCTGTTCTTGAGACGGGGTTGCAGACATCATGACAAAATTCCCTTTCACTGATCTGCGAGAAAATGCATTTAAGACCTCATTTTCATGAAAAGGAAAGGCATCAATCTCATCGAGGATTAACAAGTCAAAATAGCCTGGATAACGAAATAATTGATGGGTCGTGCAACAAATTAAATCGCCTTTTATGGTGTTTGTGTGACCACCATAAACTTCTACTATTGTGTTCTCTTTAAAGATTTGTTTGAATCGTTCTCCTAATTCGATGACAACATCTCTTCGTGGAACGGCGAAACCAACATTTTTTCCTTTTGAAATGGCATAGGAAATTAATCTTAAGGTGATTTCTGTTTTTCCTGAACCGCACACTGCATACACGAAGGAATTTTTGTGCTTAATAAAATTTTTTAGAAGCTCCTCTCCGAGTTCTTTTTGATCTTCGGATAACTCATAATTTAGATCCCAAATAACAGGCTTTTCGCTTTGCTCGGTTTGAAATACTTCTTGTCCGCGAAATGAGATACATTTCCGACAATAAAATTTACCATTTCTAATACCAATACTATTCCGGTCAGAGTTTCCACAAATTGGACAGACAAAAGAAAAAGCACCCATAATTATTTAGAGTGCTTTTGATTAAAAAATTATTAATTAATCTTCAATTTCTTTAATCATGTCGACGCGGTAAGAGTGTCGTCCACCTTCAAACGGCGTATTCAAGAAAATATCAACTCTTCTTAGTACATCTTCGAGAGCCATAAATTTTTGACCGAATGCAATCATATTGCAATCGTTGTGTTGTCTCATTAAGCGGGTTACTTCGTCACTATATCCAACACCACAGCGAATACCTTTTACTTTATTGGCGGCAATCATGACACCTTCTCCAGATGTACATAACACGATACCATAATCACAGGCGCGTGAAGCGACTAGGTGTGCTGCTGCTTCTGCGTATTGAGGGTAATGACAAGACTCATTCGTATGAGTGCCCACATCAGTTACCTCATAACCTTTCTCTTTCAGGTGTTTCACAATTTCGTCTTTATAATCAAGTCCGCCGTGATCAGAACCGATTGAAATTTTAAGCATAATTCTTCTCTCCTTCTTTTATTATATAAAGAAATCTTGTTTT
>JAAYDH010000041.1 GCA_012729405.1 Erysipelotrichaceae bacterium | reverse complement strand
TTGGTCGAAATCTCTCAAATCATCCTCATTAAAAGCGTTGGCAAGCGAAAGCATCGAACGTTGATGATTTACTTTCTTAAATTGGTCTTGAACCAATCCACCAACTCGTTGAGTTGGAGATAGAGAACTCGCCAATTCGGGATATTCTTTTTCGAGAGCGATTAACTCCTGCATTAGGCGATCATACTCGCTATCGATAACACTAGGATTGTCTAAAACATAATATTCGTAATTGTACTTTTCAAGAAGTTTAGTGAGCTCTTCCACTCTTTGCTTCGGTGTCATGCCTTATGCCCTCCTCGCGTGATTGATGGGTGGTTGCCCATTAATGATTTTAAACCATGGCTTTCAAAAAGCACGGTGATAATGCCATCTCCTTCAAGACCAACGACTTTGCCTTTACCAAATGCCTTGTGAATAACAATATCTCCTTCTCTCCAATCGTCGATGTTGTTTGTCTTAGCGGAAAAGTCTTGTTTTATTGGTTCATCGCGAGAGAAGTCAAGATTGGGTCCGTCATCAAAATGATACTCTTTAGGTTTGCTTAGCGATTTATATGGTGAATAGGTATCAACAGTTTGAGCGACATCGTTTCCTGATTCAGCGAGGAATTGAGAAGGCAATAAGCGGCCCCCTAAAACATATGAGAAATCGGAGCAGAAAGTCAGGTATAGTTTTTCTTTAGCTCTCGTCATTGCTACGTAAGCAAGTCGACGCTCTTCTTCAAGACCGCTGTATCCCGATTCCGCAACCGAACGCGAATGGGGGAAAACGCCATCATTGAGTCGAACAACAAAGACGATAGGGTATTCCAATCCTTTAGCGGTGTGAACCGTCATGAGAGTGACGAAATCTCCATCGATAACATCATCTTGTGCCGAGTAAAGGGCGATATTTTGCAAATATTCATCAAATGTCGATTCGGGATTAGCTTTTAGATAATGGCGGATGTCAGCAAAAAGAGCTTTGATGTTTTCAATTCTCTCATCACCGTCATCTTCTTTCATGATGTAGTCCTTATATCCAACTGACCAAATCAAATCTTCCAAGGTTTTAGAAAACACTTCATCATTTTCGTTAATTTTTGTCCGAGTGATTCCAATTAGCTCAATCATCGATTTCAGTTTGAGCAAGGCTTTTGGCGGAATAGAACTTTTGGTTAAATCCGCAATTCTAATGAATTCGTAGAGAGGAAGGTTTTCTCTTTCAGCTTCTTCTTTTATTTTTGCGATTGTCATATCGCCAATTCCGCGCGCTGGAACATTAATGATTCGTTCAAAGGCTATGTTATCTTTGTCATTCGTGATTAATCTAAAATATGCCAAAACATCTTTAATTTCTCGTCTTTGATAGAACTTCTGTCCTCCATATATTTTGTATGGGATACCACGATTAGCAAAAGCGGTTTCAAATTCCATTGTCACGTAATTGGAACGATACAAAACGGCAATTTCAGAATAAGAGCGATTATCACCTTTAACCAACTTTTGAATTTCGCGAGCAACAAAGTCGGCTTCTCCTTTGCCAGAAGTTCCTGAATAAACCGTCACTGGTTGTCCTTTGTTTTGACGGGTGAAAAGATTTTTGGCGACTCTTAGGCGATTATGCGAAATAAGTTTGTTTGCTGAATCAAGAATGTTTTGGCTACTGCGATAATTGCGTTCCAAAACAATAGTTTCAACATTAGGTAATTCTTTAATCAAATTCAAAATGATGTTTTGGTTAGCACCTCTCCAAGTATAAATGGTTTGATCTGGATCACCGACGACATATAAAGAAGTGTCGGGGTGACTCAATAGTTTTACGAGTCGATACTCAACGTCGTTGGTATCCTGAAATTCGTCGATAAGGATATGAGCAAATCGGCGTTGCCATTTCATTCTAATGTCAGAGTAGTTAGTCAAAATATAGTTAGTTTTAAGAAGCAAGTCATCGAAATCCAGAGAGTAACTCTTGTTTTTCTCATCTTCGTAGATTGAATAAATTTCTAGGCACGTTTTTTCATCTTCAAAAGAAGGTTTTTCAATTTTTATGTCTTCTGGGTACTTTTCTTTTAATTTATTTCGCGAGATGTAACCCATTGTTTTGCCTACAATCTTATCTCCGCGTCGATATCCCATGTTAGCGACTATATCTTTAATTAGTTTAGTTTGATCTTCTTCATCTAAAATTGAGAAAGTGCTCGGGAAGCCCAAAACCCGAATTTCTTTTCTTAAAAATTGAGCAGCAAATGAATGAAACGTTCTGATCGTTAAATCACGGTTGGATTCAGGAAGCATTTTTACAACCCTTTGTTTCATTTCGTTGGCTACTTTGTTAGTAAAAGTAATGGCGAGAATTGACCATGGTAAGATATTTTTTTCGGAGATAAGAAAAGCGACGCGATATGTCAACACTCTCGTTTTTCCGGAACCAGCTCCGGCGATAACGCGAACATATTGAGAATCCGTTTCAACAGCTTTCAACTGCATTTCATTTAAATCTGTTTGAAAATTCATATATTGCTTTGCAATATAATATCATATTTTGTCAGATTTATCAATTTTTTCTGGAATTTCTTTAAAAAGAACTACGTGCTGTTTAAGAACATCAAAATACTTTGAGCTCCTAATAAGTTTAAACCCACCACTCCTTTTTCAATGAAAACTAGGCTGGGTGTCCCACCAAACCACATTTGGTCGATTGAAATTGCCCCGACGGTTCTCTCGACATCCAATTTAATGGGAATTCCTTCCTGATATGAAAGCAAATAAATACGTGATTTAGATTGAGAAATATAACCTAAAATGTCTTGCTTAATCATTTTACAGTACCCACATTGTTCACTATAAAAATAAACGTAATATTGCTCATCGGGTTGATTGAAAAAATCTGACCATTTAATTGTAAGATTGCTGAAATCATTGTAGTCAAAATTAACAATGTTCTTCTGTGAGCGTTTGCAGGAAACAGAAACAAATATAAACAAAAATATAAGCAATGCAATTTTTCTCACATAGTATATTGAGATTAATTTCTTCCTTTTTTCACAAATTTCCTGTCTAAATGGTAAAATATTATAAATGGCGATATTCAAAAAGAAAACAACACCTATCGGAAATATTACCTATATGGCATTAATGGCCGCTATCAACGTCATTTTCATTTTGCTAACCACCTGGATTCCGGTTCTTTTTATCCTTTTAGTTTTTATCCTTCCTTTAGCAAGTACAATTGTTGCATATTTCTGCCAAAAAAAATATTTTATTATTTATGCTGTCGCAACGATTGCAGTTTGTTCATTAGTAAGCTTTTGGGATATCGGGAATGTTCTTTTCTATGTTATCCCATCCATCGTGTCAGGTCTGATTTTCGGCGTTTTAATCGATAAGGGAATTTCCCCAATATTCATTATTATTAGCGGGGTTTTAGCCCAAATTGTTTTATCTTATGTTGCTATACCGCTTATATATTTGCTTTATCAGCGCAATATTGTTACAGATTTTGCAGCCATTGTTTCCCTTCAAAATTATTCATATCTCGAATACTTACAGACCATTTTTATATGTGTGCTTGCTATTGTGCAACAAACACTTTCTTTCATGATAATTATTGAGGAATTAAACAAAATTAAAATTAACCCTCTTTTTTTAAGAAAGGATGATATCATTATTTCCTTTTTGACATTGTTCTTCATCGCTTTTAGTGTGGTATTTGCTTTCATCTATCCTGAGATTTCTTACCTTGGAATGATGTTTTCCCTTATGCTCGCCTTCTATTCAATTGGTGTTTTGATTGTGACCAGAAAGAAGTGGATAGTTGCCTCTTTGGCTTTTTCTTTGGTTGTTTCAATGTTCCTTTTTGCCCTCTTATATCCAATTTTTCCAGGCACGCCAGCGAATCCTTTGAGATTACTACTACTCCAGTTTTTCCCTCTTTTTTGTGCAATTATTGTTTTTATCAATAATTATTTGTTAAAGAAAAGAAACAAAGCTACAATTGAAAATAGGTAAACTAAACTACTAATGGAAAACATCTTCAAAACAGTCGGAAAAGGTTTGTTGTATCTCTTGGTACTTCCTGTTTTTCTTTTGGTAATTACAGGATATGCCCTCGTTGGTGCATTTTGTTTCATCTATTTATTTTTTAAATCAATTATTCTTTTCTTCAGCGGTCGTTCACTGAAAATTGAACTTCCAGAAGATGTTAAAGCAAAGAAAATTATTCAAAAGATAATTGCTTCTAGCCAAGATCCTTTATTAAATCCAGATGGCGTACAACCTGCAGCGGATGATAAACCTGCAGAGGACGAAACAAACGATACTACTGAACCTTCTATTGAAGAAGTGGCTTTTGGTCCTGATGAAGATATCGCTGAATCAGTTCCACCTATTGTTGATGCGACAATTGTTGACCCAGAGCCAGAACAAGACGTATTCATTCCAGAACCCGAACCTGAGATCGAGCCTGTTCAACAGCAAAAAAATGAGGCTAAATTCTCCGAGGAGCAAGATGCTCCAGAAGTATACACTCCAAAGAAGACGAAATATCAAGAAGTGGATTCAGATATCGACGACGAGGATCGCGGCGGCGGTGTTGATATCAGTTTTAAGGGATTCTAATTATGTTTCCAGCTTTATTGAAATTGACAGAAACTGATAAGAGAGTAATCATCGCTCTCCTTTTCATCATTATATTGCTATTAGTTATCATCGGCGCAATCGGTTATTTAATTGTTCGCGTTATGAAGTGGCAAGGCAAAGGTTTGGACAACTGTGTTTCTGATGTGCTTTATGCTCGCGTTATAACTGAGAAAAAAGAATTCGTTAAGTACGCAAGGAAAAAGAACTGGATTATTTTCTATAAAGCAGCACGCATCCCCGTCATTATTATGCTTGTTTCCGGACTCATCTTATTAATACGAAACCTTATATACCACGACTTTACGTACAATGTATTCAACCGTTTTGATGGATTTGGTTCTTTATTATTCATTTGGGATTTTAGCGGAATAATCTCAACTGGCGGAGGTGAATTAACATTCAAACTTCCGACACTAGTTAGCTCACCACACTTTGAATTACATGCATGGGGCGCATATCTTTTTATTCTCGGGATGGCAGTCGGAGGATTCTGGTATCTTTGGTGTGTCCAGGCCTTAATCGCCCGCGATTTGAGAATTAAGAAGTTAAGTGAATCAATTTTTGACAAGAAACTCGATCAATTTAACCAGAATCAGCAGTTGATGAGTTCATTAATTCCCGGACAAGTTCTGCCACCTGGGGTGATGCCAGCACCTGGTGTTGCTCCCGCTCCTACACCGACTCCAGCACCGCAAACAGCACCAGCTCCAGACAACAAAGAAAAAGAGAAGAAAAAATAAAAACCTCGAGACAATATGGGGCCTGTTGAATAAAAAGTGGATTTAAGTGGGCGACCAAAAAAATCCTCAATAAGCTGTAAACAAAAAAGTGGAGACCTCTCGCACGTCAATGCGAGGGGTCTTTTCTATCTCTCAAAATAAGCAAAACTCTCTTTCTAAATCTCTCGAAATTTTGGTATCCACAGGCATCTTTTATAATGGTTTTTATCGAATTATTTAATCCTTCTGCCGGACCATTTGAATACCTTTTTCCATCGATATTTCTCACCGTGATTGCGTTGGTGATTTCATATCTCCACTTATGATATGTGTTAGCGATTCTAACTAACTCTTCATTTTCTGTTTTTTTAAGCTGATTAACAATCTTTTCTATGTGCTTCAGAGCTTGTTCATTAGTCTTGCATCTTCCATATTCATAGAAATCTTGTAAGCAAGCATAAGCATCCCAAAATATCGGATTCAATTTGAGACATTTCTCCATCATCTTCCAGGTGGTATACTCGAAACGTTCTTTCTTTGAGTAATATGGTTTATTAGCTAATTTTGAGTCTAAATATTGTTCGAAATAAACCCAATGTTGCTTCATAAAATGTCTTTCGATGTCGGTTTCATCAGTGAACTGTTTATAGGTATTAACTCGCAGTTTCGATATCTCAACTTTTAATAGCCTGATGACGTGAAACATATCCGCGATGTGAATAGCGTCTTTAAAGTATTCTTCCTTGATAGGAACATATCCTTCATATAGATCAGATATGAAATATTTCACTTCACTTCTTTCTTTGAAAGAACAGTGGTTAAAATAACTTCTTAAATAATCGGTTTGTCGATTTCTAATGACATCGATGACCATTTTCTTGTCGTGATCATAAATTATAGCGGCATAACTCCCATCTTCAGTTTTGAAACTTATCTCATCAATGCATAAAGCGATGGGTAGAGAACCCTTTTTAACATAGGGAAAATGCTTGTCGAACATTTTGATGATTTCCGATTTCGTCAGATGGTAATCTCTCGCGATGATCGAAAACGACTTTTGCTTATAAAATTCTTTGATAATCAAAGTCTCGACTTGCTTGCTTATCTTAGAATATCTCTCGACTCCTTTAATTATGGGAGTATAGGTTTTCCCGCATCCCTGACATTTAAATCTCACCTTTTTGATTCTAATTAATATCGGCCTTCCCTCGTTGGTGGTGAAGTTTGTTTCAGTCCATGAATAATTATTAATTTCGGCATCGATACATCCACATTCAGGGCATATTCTTATATCGATTCTCTGCCTTAAATTGTAGATGATTTTTCCATCGTCTGATTCAAAAGGTTCAATCACCTCGTTGATAAAATTGTCGGGGTCCAAACCAAACAAAAATAAAAATGTGTTAAGATACATAATGTCCTCCTTATTTTGATGTAATTAACGCATTCATTATAACGAGGACTTTTTCTCTCCAAAACCTGGGTTGGCTGTAAACAAAAAAGTGGATGAGAAAAAATTAGTCCACTTTTAATTCAACAGAACCACAATATGTTCGAGGTTTTTTAAATGATAATAACTACAACTTGATATACGAGGTAGGCAATCAACAAAACATCGAGAACAATCAGCAACCACAAAAATCGTCTTTTCATCAAATTGCGACGATTAATTTCTTCTGGAGTTAATGGTTTTTTCTTTTGTTTTGTATCCATAAAAATTAGTACTTAATTGATCCAGAGGTACGTGGATATGGTTGAACATCTCTAATGTTGCTCATACCTGTAACATACATCAATAAGCGGTCGAAACCAAGACCAAATCCGGCATGACGACACCCGCCATAGCGGCGAGTATCAAGATACCATTCTAAGCCCTTGGTTAATCCGAGTTCATCCATTCTAGCTTTTAATAAATCGTATCTTTCCTCACGTTGTGAACCACCGACAAGTTCTCCGACAGCAGGAACTAACAAGTCGCAAGCCGCAACAGTTTTTCCGTCATCATTTTGTCTCATATAAAAGGCTTTAATCTCTTTGGGATAGTTGATTAAGAAGAGGGGGCCTTTAAAGACTTGCTCAGTCAAATATCTCTCGTGTTCGGATTGCAAATCCATTCCCCACTCAATTTTACTGTTTTCAAATTTTTGGCCTTCTTTAACGGCTTTTTGAAGGAGTTCAATACCTTCGGTATAAGTTAGGACTTTGAATTCCGAACTAACGACATGATTGAGTCTCTCAAAAAGGGTCTTATCAATCATTGTGTTGAAGAATTCCATCTCAGCGGGGCAGGCGGTAAGAATATAATTTATGCAGTACTTAACACAATCTTCGATAAGATTCATGTCGTCGCGTAAGTCCGCAAAGGCTATTTCCGGTTCAATCATCCAGAATTCGCTTGCGTGACGAGTGGTATTGCTGTGTTCTGCTCTAAAAGCTGGTCCGAATGTGTAAACATCACGGAAGGATAAGGCAAAAGGTTCTACGTGGAGTTGCCCAGTGACTGTCAAATTAACTTTCTGGCTATAGAAAGAATGCGGATCTTTCGTATCATGAGTAATTACGTCAAAGACGTTGCCGGCTCCTTCGCCATCGTTGGTGGTGATTAAAGGAGTGTGGACATAGATAAATCCTCTCTCTTGGAAGAATTGGTGAATTGCCATTGAGAGGACACTGCGGACTCTAAAGACGGCTTGGAAAGTATTTGCACGTGGGCGTATGTGTGCAATGTCACGAAGAAATTCGAAAGAATGTCTCTTCTTTTGAAGGGGATAGTCTTCCTCAACATCACCTTCGAGTTCAAACTCTTTAATAAAAAAATCAAATGGTTGTTTGTTTTCAGGGGTGAGAACAACATCGCCAACGACTTTAATGGCAGCCCCAGTTTTTAAACCAGAAAGAAGCTCGTAATCTTTGCATTCTTTGTGATAGACAAGTTGAACATTTTTAAAATATGTTCCATCGTTAAATTCGATAAAACCAATCGATCCATTGTCTCGATTTGTCTTTACCCAACCTTCTAAAACAACTTCTTTTAAAGATTCGATTTCTTCCTTATCGCCGCCAGCGACGATATCATAAAGTTCAAAATCGGTAATACTGCGAGCATCCATATATCTCCAAGCCTCCGTAAAATAATTATACAAGATTAAATGATTAAATCATTTTAATTCGTGAATTTGTTATAGTCCTGTATCTTCCAGTTCGGATCAACACCCAAATCAAGAGGAGCGAATAAGCGCATGTCATACAATCGTTCAGCGACTTTAGCAATCATCGCCGCATTGTCGGTGCAACACCACATCGGGGGGATATGAATTCCTATACCAAGTTTTTCCATCTCGCGGGTCATCTCGCTTCTAAGATAAGAGTTGGCAGAAACGCCACCCCCAAGAATTACTTCATTGATTTGATACTCTTGAGCCGCTCTTTTGACGCGGTCGATAATTGTGCCGACCGCGACGTCTTGGAAAGACTTGCACATGTCAGGGACATTTACTTTTTCGCCTCTTTGCTCTAGTTTATGCACCAAGTTGATAACGTTTGTTTTCAATCCTGAGAATGATAAATCATAGGTGTGTTCACCCTTTAAAGGAGTGGGCAAGTCATAAGTGTGTTTACCTTCTTTGGCTAGTCTATCAATCGGAATTCCTCCAGGATACGGGAGGCCTAATACACGGGCGACTTTGTCATAGCATTCGCCAATTGCATCATCGCGAGTCTCACCGATGATATCAAATGACATATGATCTTTCATTAGAATAAGTTCAGTATTTCCTCCAGAAACAACGACAGCTAAAAGCGGAAAATGGAACTTTTGAATGTATTCATTGGCATAGATGTGGCCAACTAGATGGTGGACGGGTATAAGTGGTTTTTTATAAAGCATGGCCAAAGTCTTTGCCGCTTGAAGACCAACGTGGAGGGCTCCAATGAGTCCCGGCCCGCGAGTCACAGCAAAAGCGTCGACATCTTCAAGTTTGATATTTGCTCTTTCAATAGCTTCTTTTAAGACAAAACCAATATTTTCGACGTGCAAACGAGAAGCTATCTCAGGCATGACTCCACCATACTTGGCGTGAACGTCGACCTGAGAAGAGACAATATTCGATAGCAAGGCACCATCTTTTATAACGGCAATTGCTGTCTCATCACAACTAGATTCAATTGCTAGAATTAGAGCCATAATTTCCTATCTCCAAGAGCATGTATAATGCGTCTTCTCCATTATCATAGTAATGGGGTTTAATAACTACTTCACGAAAGCCGTGCTTCTTATAAAAAGCGATGGCTTTATTGTTTGAAACTCTAACTTCGAGGGTTAAAGTTAATATTTCTTTAGCTAAGCAATCGTTATATATTTCATCCATCATTGCCGAGCCTAAATCGTGCCTCTGCATTTCAGGATGAACAGCGATTTTGCATAGTGTTGCTGAGTCAAATGTTTGCCACCAATCGCAATAACCGAGGACTGATTTCAGCTTTTGAGATTCGATTTCTAATTCGATAACCCAAAGGTTACTTACGGGGTTTTCGTTCAGTTCGTAAAGAAAGTCTTTTTCTTTCCAAGGAGAAACGAAACAAAGATTCTCGATTTCCACAATCGCGGGTATATCCGCATCAGCAGCCGGTCTTATTGTGACATTTAAGTATTCCATTTTAATCTCTCATGTACACCGGTACAACCGCTAATGGATTGTCAGCTTTAATTAAAAAAGGTTGCAAAGAAACCATTTCTTCAGCAATATTGGATATTTTGCCTTCGATTTGCAGATATTTTGTATCACCGCAAATGTGGTAATCAGGATGGTCTTTAATAAGAGACATCACTTGATCGTTGTTCATAATTTGATCAGGTAATAAAACTTCTGATCCTCGATAAATACCAACATATGAACGGTTGCTTCTCGCATTGATCAAACAAATTGAAGGGGCTTGACCATCTTTCAAAACTCTCAAGGAACTAACAGTTAATAAATTGACTGGTAAGACGGTCGCAATTGTCTTAGCGATAGTCAAAGCAATCCTGACTCCGGTGTAGGAACCCGGACCCGTCGCAACGATGATGTTTTCAATGTTTTCTTTGGCAATATTGTGTTTAGATAATAGGTTATCAAGTTCCAGAATCATATGTTCCGATTGAGACTGCCATGATTCATAAGAAATTGATTCGATTAGTCGACCTTTTTCAGCGATTCCAACTGTTAGTGATGTGTTAGATGAGTCGAGTAAAATAGTGTATCTCATAATGCAATTTTTTGAACCACTTCTTCTCTTCCTGAAAAAGTAAAGGAACGATTCTCTCCTCCGAGGTTTCTTATATCAACTGCCATTAAATAAGGAGGCAGTAATTTTGCGATATAGTTTGGCCACTCAATAACGGTGATACCAGTTTCATAGCCGATATATTCGTCTAAGCCGATGTCCGTATTAACGTTTTCTAAACGATAAGCATCAATGTGAATCAAAGGTTTATTACCTTTGAGATAAATTTTCATAATGTTAAAAGTTGGAGATTGAACAACGTCTTCGATACCCAGCCCTTGTGCAATACCGCGGACTAGGGTTGTTTTGCCCGCACCCAAATCTCCTGTTAAAGCCAGAGTAATTCCGTCGGGCAATATGGAAGCAAGCCGTTCACCCAACTTAATGGTCTCTTCGGCTTTATGAGTGATAATATTGGTAATCATATTTACTATTCCTTCTTGGAATTTTGTTCGACGAATTGATTGTAGAAGTCTCTTACAACTTCCTCATTAAAAGGAAACTTTCTTTTCTTCATGCGTTCGAGAATGTCGGAAATGGTGAATTTTAGAATTTGGTCCAATTCATCGTCATAGCCATAGGACTCGCGGTGATGGTCATATTCTTTTTCATCGAGAACCCTAACTTCACCATTAGGGAACAATTTGGCATCGAGATCGTAATCGATGTATTTGATAATATCGCGATCAATCAAAGATGGGGAAGCGATGTTGCAGTAAAAGCAAACTCCATCGTTCTTGATCATGCAAATGACGTTCCACCACTCTCTTTTTGAGAAAATGGTAATGGCTGGTTCTTTGGTAAACCAACTTCGTCCGTTATTTTCTACGACTTTCGCACGACGAGAAGCGGAAATAATGAAATCGTGGCTATTTTCTAAAACGTAACCGCGGTCCCACACGCGATGCAAAGCACCATCGTGTTTGTAACTTTCTATTCCCAACCAACGTCCTACTACACTCATGTAAACTACTTAGCTAATTGAGCTAAGACCTCCATAAAGACAGGTAGTTCTTTCTGGAATTGCTTGACTCCGTCAGGGTTATATTTCTTGTCGACAGGAAGTTCGTTAACCAAATCATCGTAACTTAAGTAAAGAGTAGTGTGTCCAGCCCAAACCGAGAATACGATATTTAACAAATGTTTTTCAACTTTAAGTGATTTCATTTTTGAAATAAATTTAGCACCGAAAATATCTTTGAGATTAGCGCCTTTAGGACCGTAAATATAAACATCATCGGTGTTTTCTAAAACTTCTAAATCGTCAATTGCACTTGGTTGATCGACAACTTCTTTGCCTTTGACCAAAAAGATAAATCTTCCTTCAAAATTCAATGAATTAACAAAGTTAATATATTTGCCAACAAAAGCGGTTCTTCTTTGTCTTCCCGCTCCAGTGAATAACGCGCATTCGCACATTTTGAAAGTATGGCCATCATATGAGCCTTTGAGGAAATTTCGGGAAATTGAATTCGTTAATCCGGCATAGACTCCGTCAGCGAAGACTTCGCCTAAATCGAGTTTTTCATAGGGGAAATAAACCACATCAGTGAACTTTCCATCAGCAAAGCTGACTTTATTGATTGCGGTGGATGCTTTGACCACATATCCTTCGAAATCCGGACGGTCAACTCTCTTATTCAAAATGAAGAAGATGAGAATCACTACGACAGCAACAGCCAATAAACACCAGGCAACGATGCTGGCGGCCATATTATCTAAAGAGAGTAAAATTGCTGCAGCAACCGTACAGGCGACGATAATTCCAAGTGAAATGGTTGATCTTCTCTTTGATCTCTTCACTGAATCGACAATTTGCTCACGAAATGTATCAATAGTCTCCCAATAAGGAGCATCCTCATTCGTTGGTTTGGTAATCTCGATTGGTTCTTTATATCCTTTTTGAGGATTTTCAACAGGTGGTTTGATTTCGACAACAGGTTCTTTTCCTTCCTCAGAAGGTTTATTGTCTACTTCATTTGATAATACATCGTCATTTAATTTCATAATTAAACCTCACGTTTATTTAATATAACATGATATATTAACAAACTAAACAATGCATTGCGATAAACGCGCAAAATTATTTTTTCTTTAAAAGGAGCAACACCGCTAATCCGGAGACAAGAATTGATATAAGTGATAATGCTAATGAATAAGTAACTGAAATAGGATCAATGGGCTGATTTGCGACATTATTGATAAAAGACGACAAATAGAAACTGGCGCCGATTAAGCCGATAAGTAACAACATCATTCCATCAAGATGTCGATAAGTAACTTTGCGGATATTATTTACGATGCGAATAATTCCGAGAATCATCACAACTAAGAAAATGATTACTAAAACAAAATATTCCCTATTGCCATAGGAAATCGAAAATCCATATCCATCATATTCAAAAGATTTAACGGCGGTAATGACATACATTGTCAAAAAACATACAAAGCCAACAACACCGATTAAGGTGATAAGTATGTTTTCTTTTTTAACGTTTTTCATAATTGCTATTCCCCTTTGTTTTCGCTTTGATCTTTAAGATAGACTGAATTGGCATCCTTTAGCAAAAAAGGCCATTTGAGACCAATCAATATCATGATTCCGACACATGCAATAATTGACGGAACCATATATGCTCCGTTATAGAGAAATGAATAAAGTAAACTGTCGCCTGGGACGCCCCAGAAATTAGCTCCAGCGTCTTTCCAAAAAAGAACTCCAGCAGTAAAATGAGATGCGAATTTTAACAATCCCCCGATTGTGCATCCGAGAGCAAGCCATCCAACATGAATTTTAGATTTACCTTCTTTGATTACCAGTTTGCGGAACAATCCGGCAAAGCCGACAAGAGCATACACAATGATATAGTCGAGCATTACTTGGGCAATCACGACATACCAGCTGCTGGCTATTGTATAAAATCCATCCGCTAAGTCAAGTAGACCCATGATGAAGCCAGTCAAAATACCAGCTCCCAGTCCTCGGCGAAACGAAATCATCATGACACAAATCATTGCGATTCCGATTGAACCGCCGGTATGGAAAAGTGCATGCGAGTAAGCGCTTGCGAGGGTGTCAAGAATAAAGCCAATCGCTGCGAAAACAGCAACTTCAGCCATTGTTCTAATATTAAATAGTCCTTTCATACAACCTCCAAAAAATAAAATCCACCGGCAAAAACCAGTGGATGTCTAAATCAAATGAATTAGTCCTACGCTAGCATTGCCTAGATCAGGTTAAGGGTCGTTATTGCTAACCTCTCAGCCCTTGCGAGCTCCCCTGTTCGATTTCCGAACGCCTATATTCTATGTTCAAGAGCTCGTAAAAGCAATACCCTCTTCAGTTTCATTGTTTACGATACCAATCGATAGGTTCGAGATTGTGCTTTATCAAATATTCGTTAGTTAATCTAAAGTGATTGTTGCCAAACCATCCTCCCTTATTAGCGGCGAGTGGTGACGGATGAACGCTCTCCAAAATCAAGTGATTTGGGTTGGTTAAATATTTCTTTAATTTCTTGGCTGGTCCACCCCAAAGCAGAAAGACAATCGGTTGTGGTTGTTCATCGATATATTTAAAGACATCGTGCAAAAATTCTTGGTATTCAGGAATGTTGTGGCTCATCGGCTGATGAGAGCGAACGGATAAAATTGCGTTCAGCAACATGACTCCTTGTTTAGACAAGTAAGTAAGATCTCCATTAGTCTTATCACATAGAATGTGATATTCATTTTCTATCTCTTTATAAATATTGATTAGTGAAGGAGGAACTCGCACTCCTTGAGGAACACTAAAAGACAAGCCCATCGCTTGTCCTGGTTCATGATAGGGATCTTGACCAATAATAACAACTTTAACCTTTTCGAGAGGAGTGAGATAGAAAGCATTGAACAAGAGATGACGGGGAGGATAACAAACGTGTTCTTTATACTCTCGATCAAGGAAATTATTCAAAGAAACGCAGTGTTCTTCTCCTTTAATCGAGTGGAAAAAGTGAACCCATTTAGGTGATAATTCTGACATATTGAAATGATAACATTTTTCAAAGTGGCAAAAAAGAAGCATAATATTAATTACAATGAAGGTTCTCTTTGTTTTCAACCATCCGGCACCTTACAAGGTCAGCTTATTTAACGAACTCGCGAAACATATCGATCTCGAGGTTATTTTTGAGCGAAAAAAAGCAAAAGATCGTCCCGATTCCTTCTACGCGAAAAATCAGTATAATTTCAAGGTTCGTTTTTTAAAAAGAGGCGCTTTTGGAAACGAGAATTCCAATACTGGCGAACTTAAAACGTATATCGGTAAAAATTATAAGAACTACGACTTAATCATAATTAATGGTTACAGCACAATTACTGAAATGCGCGCCATTCATTTTATGAAAAAACATAAAATTTCTTATCTTTTCTACATTAACGGAGGAATAGTAAAAAGAGAGAATCCCCTTAAAGCAAAAATTAAACGATACTTTATCTCTTCGGCATTCAAATATCTCTCTCCTTGCGAGGAAGCTGATGAGTATTTAAAACATTATGGCATTGACCAAAAGGACATTTATCATTATCCCTATAGCACATTCTTTGAAGAGGATATTATTTCCGTTCCATTATCGAAAAATCAGAAGTGCGAAATCAGAAAGAAATACAACCTCCCTGGCTCCCCTCTTTTTGTAAGTGCCGGGCAATTCATTGAACGTAAAAACAACATCCAACTGATGTCTCTGTTCAAAGATCAGAAAAGGAATCTTCTTTTAATCGGAAATGGTCCGTTAAAAAAGCAATACGAAGCGTACATTAAGGAACACAATTTAACAAATGTTTACTTGATGAATTATCTTCCTCACGACGCCCTATTCAAAGTTCTTCAGGGGTGTGATTACTTTGTAACTTTATCAAATGAAGATATTTATGGACACACGACCAACGAAGCGATGGCTAATGGATTACCTGTTATCTCATCTGATAGAGTCATTAGCTCTCGACACTTAATTAAGAATGGACTTAACGGCTTCTTGGTTTCTCTTCAAGATAAAGGCGGAATTTGCGAGGCATTCAATACGATAAATGATAAGATGGGTTTAAACGCGATTAAAACAGCGAGAGAAAACACCATCGAGAGAACGGCAAAATGCCATCTCGACATATTTGGGGAGATTCTAAAATGCAAGTAATTTATTTCACTACTTCTATTCATGAAGAAGATTATCCAGATTTTCAAAAAGCCTGGAAGGTTTGTTTGAATCCATCAAATCAAAATTTCCATAATAAACTCATACGTGCCATTGGCAAAATTGCCAACGTTGAAGTGATTTCTTTGCGTCCTTTTTCAAAAACCCGTTGCCGGATTAAAAAGCTAAAAGCCAGCCAAAGGAGAAATGGTTCAATTAACTATCATTACTTAAAAGTAGCAATTAATCCTTTGTTCCGTTGCACTTCCTTCCTCAATCAAAGTAAAAAGCTCATTAAAGAGATGAAAGACATTAACTTAGATGACGCAGTTATATTGACCGACACGATTAATCCTAAAACAATCAAAGTAGCAAACGAGATTGGCAAAAAATATTCTTTACCTGTTATTGGTGTATGCACTGATTCACCCTCTAATATTACGGGGACCAAACGTTCCTACACGCTTAACTTGTTAAATCAATCAAAAAGACTGGATGGCTACATTTCTTTAACAAAATCCCTCAATGGACTATTTAACACAGATAATAAACCAAGTCTTGTCTTCGAGGGATTGGTTGAAGATCGGCCACTTAATTATGATAGGCCAGACCACCCGTATTTCTTCTTCGGCGGGGCTCTACTTCCCCGTTACGGCATTTATGAATTAATCAAAGCTTTCAAGCAAATTAAAAACCCCAATGTTGAACTCTTAATCTGTGGACACCACTTCAATTTAAGAGAACTTCACGACAAAATTAGGGATGATAGGCGCATCAATTTTTTGGGATTATTATCAGTTGAGGATGTCCTAAAATTTGAAGCTGGTGCTATCGCCAATATTAACCCTCGTCCATTCTCGGAAGATTTAGATCGATTTTCTATTCCAAGCAAAACATTGGAGTATTTATATAGCGGCAGACCGACAATTTCAGTCCGAAATAGTATCCTTCAAGAACACTTCCCTGATGAATTAATTTGGAGCAAAACAGCAAGTGTTGAGGATCTGCTGGGTTGTATGGAACAAGTTTTATTGATGAGTGAAAAAGAAAGAGTTGAGCTTGGCAAAAGAGCTCAGGAAAGAGTAATCAAATTATATTCCTTATCCGCAATTAGCGAAAAAATAAAGGATTTTTTAACGGGTTTTTCTCAATAATTCACTTTCAATTTGGCGTGTAACAATTTCCAAAGAGAAATGATTTAAGTAATAGGCGAGGTTATTGTTACCGAGCCTTTTTCTTTCTGAAACGGGGAGGGATTTAAAAGACTTTATTACTGAAGCAAGTGATTCGGCATCCTGCTTATCAGCAAATAAACCGCCATCAGCTTGACTTAATTCATGTTTTCCATCGCCTTCTAAAACGGTTATAATTGGTTTCCCAAATGCCATCGCAGTGATTAATTTGTTTGGTATTGTTTTACCTACATATCCATCGTATTTTAGTGATACATGCATTACATCAGCAGCCTTAATATAAGAGCTTGCTCTGACTGCTGGCATTGGTCCGTGATATATCAAGACATCTTCGAGTTGATACTCTTTGATCTTTCTAATTAAGTAATCACTCATCGGCCCCATCCCAATTACATGGAAGCGAATTTTTTCGTCTTTAAGAAGGCGCATTGCTTCTGGGATTAAGGGAATCAACTGAATGGTTCCAAGGTTTCCACAATAAAGAACATTTAGATAGTCAGCATCAAAAACAAATTCTTTTGCGTCGCTGTTCTCTACAAAACTTGGCTGAGGAACATATTTGTATTCAAGATCTGGCAGATTCAATACTTGCTTGAAATATGTTTCAAATGATGGGGAACTGAGAAGCACTTCATCAACATGAGAATAAAGAGATTTAGACCAACGATAAAGCAGGCGATAAGTGATTGAGTTTCTTCGGACTGCTTGCGTTACAAGGACCGACTCGGGCCAAAGATCTAAACAGTGGACAATATGGGGGGCGTGGTGTTTTTTCTTATAGAGATTGCCAGCGGCAAGAATGGTAACGGGAGATAAAGACATTGAATATACAACGTCGTACTCTTTTTTGCATTTTCTTACCCAGCGTTTGGAATTGCTCCAAAACGATAAATAGTTTGAAATGATGGACAAGCGCGACTTTTTTCGCGCTTTGATTGGGACGCGATGAACATTAACGCCATCAATAATTTCTTCACGAATATTTTTGTAGGCTGGTATGATTTCTCCATATCCATAATTAGGCAAGCCGGTCAATACATCAACTTCATGACCAAAAGTTACTAATTGGGAGGCAATTTTGGAAATTACGAAATTTTCTGGATAATAATACTGACAGATAATCAAAATTTTCATGAGATTATTATAAACAAAAAATCATTTTATTCATATAAGCGTGTTAATTAACTTTCATTGTCATATTTAATTTCACCCACCAAGTTTGTATAATGTTTTCAATGAAAAACAACATTCGCGTTAATGTCATCGTCAACATCATCCGTACGATTGTATTAACTTTTTTATCTTTTATCACTTTCCCTTGGGTCTGCCGTTATCTCGGAGACGCGAGTTTGGGCCTATATACTTGGATTAATACCTTCGTTGCGTATTTCCTTATTCTTGCAAAAATTGGGATTCCCAATCTCGCGGTTAGAGAGTGCGTCAAAGTAAGAGATGATAAAGAAAAATTATCAAACAAAGTTCAAACATTTTTCATCCTTCAACTGATTAGTACTGTCTTGTCATTTGTCTTTATGACAACCTTGGTGTTATCGATACCAGCGCTAAAGAATTCGAGTGCTTTAGTGTTTATTCTCGCTATCAACTTCCTAGCCGGAGCTTTCTCCTTTGAGTGGGTTTTTATTGCTTTAGAAAAGCAATTCTATATGTCGGTCCGCAGCATTGTCGCTTTAACTATCGCAGCAGTGTTGATCATCGCTTTTATCCGCACTCCCAGTGATTATCTCATCTATGCTTTATTAACTATCTCGGTGACGGTCATCACCACAGCTGCAAACATCTATTATGTCCGGAGATTCATCTCGTTTAAAAAGACGATGCCGTATAATTTCAAAGAACTGGCAAAACCTTTGTTTATTCTTTGCTGTGCGACTCTACTGCTATCCTTCTACAATCAAACCGATACTTTTATACTCGGATTCCTCGATAATTCAAAAAGGGAAGTCGCAAGTTATTCTGTCGGAATGAAAGGCGTCGATGTCATTATCGGTATCATTACCGCCTTATCGACCGTCTTTATCCCTCGGGCGGCTTTCTACTATTCCAAAGAGGACAAACGTTTCTTTAACAATCTCAATAAATATTCATTTAACATTGCGATGTTTGTCATCTTACCAGCCATCGTCACTATGTGCATTTTTGCCTACCCAATCACCAGTTTGATTTCTGGTACCTACGATTACTCGAATCCAACGAACGGATATCTCAACGCTCCTGTTGTGTTAATGGTTCTCGCATCGATAATGCTGACTTATTCATTCGCGAATATCATCTATGGACAAATTCTTCTTCCGACCAAGAAAGAAAAGTATTATCTCATTGCTATGGGGGCAGGAACCTTAGTGAATATTGTCTTATCAATCGTGCTTGGAAAATACGTTTTCCCAAACAATATGGCGATTGGGGTGGCAATTGGAACTTCGTTGACTGATTTAGGAATTATCATTTTTCTCATCGCTGTTTCCTGGAAGTGGGTCAAACCAGCTCTCTTCAACTGGAACACATTAAAACTATTCGCTGCCTCAGTATTGATTGTTCTCTCGAGCATTCCTCTACAATATCTAGTGAGATTTCTCTGTGATAAATATGGTGTCTCCATTCAAAATACTTACATTATTGAACTAATCGGAATTGTCCTAGTTGATGCAGTTATTTACATCGGATTACTTAGATTAATGAAAGAAAATCTTGTCTACTCGTTTGTGAGACGTCGTCGCG
>JAAYDH010000098.1 GCA_012729405.1 Erysipelotrichaceae bacterium | reverse complement strand
GAACCGGTGTACCTTAAGTTAATCAGTTATATTAAGAATTTATTCCAAGGAAATCTTGGCGTATCAATCATTAATCCTTCCATCAATGTGAACTATGTCATCAAAAGATTCTTGCCTTGGACTTTGTTCATATCAACGGTTTCCTTATTCATCAGTTTCTTTCTTGGAACCCTGATTGGTGCATTTATGGCATGGAGAAGAGGGAAAAAAACGGAAGTTATCGTGACTAGTTATATAGTTGCTTCAAGCGCAATACCAGACTATATTCTTGGTTTGCTTGTTTTGTATTTTTTCGCCTATCGTCTGGGCTGGTTTCCTCAAATGGGAGCATATTCGATTTCATCGAACATTGGTTTCAATCTCGATTTCATATTGAGCGTCCTTTATCATGCAGCGCTACCCATTTTTACTTATGTCTTTATCCAAACGGCAGGTTGGGCGTTGATGATGAAGGGCTCTGCCATTGCTGTCATGGGAGAAGATTATATTCAGGCAGCTAGAGCGAGAGGAGTTCCAGAAAAAATTATTGTTTCGAAGTACATGAGAAAGAACGCTATATTGCCTTTAGTAACATCGCTTGCGTTATCTTTCGCAGCATTGTTTGGTGGCTCTCCGCTAATGGAATCAATCTTCAATTATCCCGGATTAGGACAAGCCTATGGGGGATATATTGGTCAAAGAGATTATTTCATGATCATAGGCATTCTCTTTTTTACCAGTTTTATCATCATAATCGCGAATATAATCGCGGATTCACTTTACTCAATTATAGACCCTCGGATCAGGAGGGATAGTTGATGGACATGCGGACACATAGATTACGACAAAGATCAACTTTGAGAAAAATCTTCGATGGGATAACAAAAACTTTTCAAGATTTATATCAAAACAGAAAATCTGCGTTTGGGTTTTCAATCGTATTATTTTTTGTCATAATGGCAATCGCAGCGATGTTCGTTCCTGATTTGCCGATTGATGTACTCAATAAATTTGCTGCTCCTACTACGAAACATCTTTTAGGAACAGATCATTTAGGTAGAGATCTACTTTTAATGCTTATCGCAGGCTCCCGCGATGTCTTGTCAATTGCTTTTTTGACTGGCGTATTTACGGTGACTATCGGAACTGTACTTGGTCTTGTATCAGGCATAGCAGGAGGAATGCTCGATCGCATTTTGCAGTTTATTACTAACCTGTTTTTAACCGTTCCAAGTTTTCCGATTTTACTTATTTTGTCCACAATGATTGTTATTAAAGATGTCTTGACCTTTGCCATTGTGCTATCTGTTTGGAGCTGGGCTGGACTGAGCCGGATGGTTCGAGCTCAAATCATCTCGCTAAAAGAAAGAGATTTTATTCAAATATGTAATGTCATGGGAATGAAGCGTAGGCGGATTATTTTTCGCGAGTTATTGCCCAATAGCGCGTCCTATATTGCCGTAAACTTTATTACTATTATGCGAGGAGCAATAACGGGAAGCGTTGGAATTATGATGCTTGGCTTGGCCGCGCTTGATACAACCAACTGGGGCACAATGCTCTATTTGATCTTTCAAAACGGATTCCTTGTCAATCCTAAAGCGATATACTATATTTTGTCACCCATCATATGTATTTTCGTCTTCCAACTTGGCATTGTTCTGTTAGCCAGTGGTGTTGATGAAATCGTCAATCCAAGATTGAGAAAGAACTAGAGGTAGCTTATGAACGAATGGGTTGTCGAGTTTAACCATATTTCCATCGATTATGAGATGAAGAGAATGAATTTGCATGCTGTCACCGATGTGTCCTTGAAACTTTTCCGAGGGAAAATAACCGCCCTTGTTGGTGAGTCAGGCAGTGGGAAAACAACACTTGCGAACGCGCTATTAGACTGCATTTCGGAGCCTGGGCGCGTGGTGTCAGGTGATGTGGTTGTTCATTCCGAGAAATCAAAGCAGAGCATCTTTGTGACATCTTTAAGCCCTCATGAATTGAACCATTTTCGTTGGGACAAAGTATCAATGGTATTTCAAGGT
>JAAYDH010000049.1 GCA_012729405.1 Erysipelotrichaceae bacterium | reverse complement strand
TTTTAATGGTTACAACCGGACGATTACCGACTGGTGTTCCCAGAGCGTTTGCGTGACAACCGAAAATTTGGATGCTATTTATAGCATAGAGGAATATAATAAGAAGCAATGATTCATGACGATTTAACTGTTGAAAATAAGATTGAGCTGGAATATTACTTCCCGCCTTTTTACCGCCGTGTCCTAGCTAACGTTTTGGATGCCATTTTATTTATTCTTGCCTTTGTTGGTCTTTTTATCGGGGTAAGAGGGATTATCACTTCGACACCGGAGTATAAAGCAAAAATCAATGCATTAGTTGATTTGAAAATCGAGAGCTGTTTATATATTCCTGTTCCGACCTCCGAGAACGGTCTAAATTTTATTAATAACATCATTTCTTATCTTCAAGATGATGACAAATTCCCTCCAGCTAGCCCAACCGAGATTATCGATGTTGTCAGTGTCTTAAACGATAGTGGTAACTTCGGAGATCAATCTAAGATTAACGGCGCTGAAGCCGCAATTAAGGGCTTTCTCACCTACTGCGAAGAGGTTTGCAGCGAAGCGGATTATGCGAACATTTTGACCGATTATGAAAGTTTCATGCTGAGCGATGAACTAACCAATGAATCCGGCATTCACTACTTTGTGAAGGATGAAGAAGAAAAAATAATCATCAATCCTGAGGATCCCGCTCCACGCAAAATACTTTATTATACTGAAGGTTTAGCGCCCTATCTCGATGACCACGCACAAGGTTTTTTAATCACTGCTGTCCCCGGTTATTACGATTTCACACGTTATTTGAATAACATGCTTTGGATTGAAATTCCTGTTGCTTACTCTATTGCGGGTCTGTTTGTCTATCTCTTGCCTCTATTCATTTTCCGTCGCGGAAGAATGACGTTTGGCAAGGCGCTTTATCGAATTGGATTAGTTGATTCAAATTATTTTTCACCTAGATTTGGTAGGACAATGGCTCGTTTCGCTATCTTCTATTTTGGAGTTTTGCTTCTTTCTATTTTAACCTTAGGGATTCCGTTGTTTGTTTCATTTTCACTCATGGCATTTAGCAAAAAAAGGCAGGGTTTTGCCGATTATATGCTCGGTTTAATCGAAGTTGATGGCTATCGAACCAAGATTTTTATGTCCCGAGATGAGATCATTTTGAAGGGCATTAACACACATTCGAAAGCACCTGATTTCAAAGTACGAGAAAAATTATAACTATTAAATAGGCAATCAAAAATTTGTAGTTATTTCCATTTGCGGTCTTTAACACTTCGTGTATAATAATTGTGGTCTTATGTTATACATTGGAGGACATTCAATACATGACAAAAAATAAATCAATAGGGCTTTTTCTCGCTACCTTTTGTTTGTCTGTCGCTACTGCTCTCCCTGTCGGATTAGTAGCTAGAAACTCGTCTTTTTCGAACACCACAACTGCCGTGGCAAAAAGAGAGCTTGATAAAAGAAGCGCTTGGACGCCCAACCCAATTGAAACGCCAGTAAACCCAGATAAATTGTCTGCGCTTACTATCGCTTCTACCATTACTTCAACTAGTCATTCTTTCCAGTTCACTTTCTCGACTGGTGGACAAGGTTATGCTGATAATACAACCACATACCTTCTTGCACCAAACGACGAAGGATTCCAAGCCAAAATTGATGAAATCAATAAACTCACCCCTCAAGAAAGAACTGAGCTTGATAAACTCAACTCGTTAGACGAGAACTTTGACAGCATCCCGGAGTTTAATGCTTATGTTTTCAGCATTAACCCATCTGTCGGTGGGGCAGTTTATTTACCAAAGAAGATTTTTAGAAACCATCTCTTTGGTCTCTCACCTACCTACATCGGCGTCAAAGCATTCGATTTCTCCACACTTTCTTTTACTGAACCCCGCGTTCCAGCTCAGGATGTTAAAATTTATATTCCTGACAACATTAACATGGTCTACGACGAAAGCTTCCTCAATTTGGACGCAGCCGCAGAGCATGTTATTTTTTATGTTGAACTATCCGAAGAGGAAGTCAACGAACAATGGGAAGCAGATTGGAATCACGGAGCTGAAGTTGTCTACGATTTCAGTTATGAAGATAACCAAAACATCGTCACTGGTCTAAAAGGCGGAATTCTCGATCGTGTCACGGAACACCAGTACGACGAAGAAGGAAAAATCGTTAAAGTTGATTGGATCAACATCACTAGGGCCGGCATTTTCCTCGCTCGCGCTGGCGCTAGCCAATACGGTGATGAAGACGCAAACTATTTCCTCGGCTATTTTAGAGATGCTGAAAATTCTCTGCCTCTCTATCTCGAATACAAAGTTCTTGTTGACGGAGTGCTCGATCCTACTCCTCGCTATGAGCAATTCCTTCTCGCCAACAAAGATGCCCTTTGGAATTCTGTTGGTTCCAAAATTTCAAGCTTTTCTACAACAATGAATATTGATATTCGTTTAGCGGAAAATGAAGACATTGATGTCGATAGTCTTGTCATTCATAACATCTATGCGAAAGATCCAGCTGAAGGCAGCCGTGAACCAGATTTGACCGCTGTTTATTCCATCGCTCCTCGTAAGATTTTCGCTACGTCATATCATATTGATGATTTTATTAGTATCGATTTCCGTGGCATTTCCCATTTTATGGGTTTTACCGCCGTCGAAACCACAATCCGCCAAGGACGTGAGGATTTATACCAAGAACTCAATCCAGGCGGTTACCGCACCAATGAATCAAATCTTAATAAAGGTGTGTCACACATCCGTTATCGCGTCACCTCATTATCTCAAAGCGAATATTTAATCGGTTACGGCGATGACAAAACTAACCAATTCACCGTTTCTTCTCCAGTTAGCCAATACGTGCTTACTGGAAAAACCAATAAGTTATCATTCGTTTTGAGAGATAACATTGTTGCTTCCGACTTCCATGGAAAATCAATCAATAGTTTCGATTTTGTCGGCTTCTACATCACGATTGATGTCTATGGAAAAAACGGACCTCTTGCCCGTACCGCTGTTGCGACAAGATTCGGTTACGTGAATGTTATGTCTCCCGATGCTAGTGGTCATTACTTTAATGCAGATTTACTCTTAACTTGGCTTGCCGTTGGATACACAGCGGCCTTCTTAATCGGCGCAACTGGATTATTCTTCTTTTATAAGGAAAAATTCAAAAACGATGAATTCCGCCGTTTGAAACCCAAGAAATTTATCACTAAATCAATCTTGAGTTTCCTCGGATCTATCATTGTCCTCCTCGCCTGTGTATTTACAGCCTTGCGCGCAACGGTGTTCGCCAATGCTATTGTGGTCTTCAATCCACTAGATCCCTTCATTATCATCACCATGATTCTCTCTGTGTTGATTATCGGTTACTTCTTGAAGTATGTGGTTGTAACTGCGAGGGCCGCTAGTGCACGTCGTAAAGCCCATAAATTAAAACTTGATGAAGATGTCGTCGAAGATGGCACGAACTAAATAATAAGGAGTTATTAAAATGGAAATTAGAATTAAGGATTTAACAAAAATCTTCCCTGGTGACGTCAAGAAGAACATACGCGACACAATTGCTGTTAAGGATTTGCACTTCACTGTCCCTGATGGCCAACTTGTCGGTTTACTAGGTCCTTCTGGATGTGGTAAATCAACGACCCTATATATGATTTCGGGTCTTCATGTCCCAACTTCTGGTGAAGTTTGGTTCGGGGATCAAGAAGTCACTAACCTTTCACCTGAGAAGAGAGGAATCGGCCTCGTTTTCCAAAACTATGCCCTCTATCCTCATATGACAATCTATAAGAACATCGAGTTCCCACTCACCAACTTGCAAGTTGAAGTTCCGCTTGTTACCTTCTTCGATTTTACCCTTGTCTATCAATACAAATTGAAAGCCAACGATGTTATTGAAGGCATCTTAGACAGCTCGGCTTCTTTAGCGAAAAAAATCGGTTTGAAGAAAGATAAATTCAAATTTGAGTCCGCTGTTCAAGATGGCGTTTTAACTCTCGCTGTCCACTTCTTTAATATCGACCCAAATATCAAAAAATTATTCGCCGAAAACTTCTCAAAGATTATCGATGCGAAATTAATTGATTCTACCGAGACTCAAACAAGCAAAGCTTTGTTCGACAGCTCTTTCCGCGCAACGGTTGGATTAGTGAGCCCTCACCAAATCATTGAGATGACTTTCAAAGGACTTCTCTCCGAATTTGAAACCAACCAAATGGATGAAATTATCTACAAAGTCAAGCATGCGATTGCAGCCTTCGCCAAACCTGGTGAAGTCGTAATTACTCGCACTCAGCACGGTTACGAATTAATTGCTCGCGTTTATAAGTTGCAAGCTCTTAAGATTGAGGAATGCAAAGACGCCATCTTAGCTGTTACTCCATTTAAATCACACCACATCGCTGTCACCAACGCCGTGGATAAATCTCTTGAAGGCAGTATTAAAGCATTCTTTAAATCTAAACACTTATCGATTTCCGACTTCAAGTTATACTTTGTCGAACCATTGACCAAAGTTTACTTCAAGATTAATAAAGTCGGCAAAGAAGAAATTCAAGAAATTGTTGAAGAACTCAAAGAGATATATCAATTGAGCGAAGTTCAGCTCGATACCGTCCAAGCGATTTCTCACCGCAAGTTAACTAAAGAAGAGAGACGCAACATCGTTTATGAAACCGCGAAACTGGTTCAAGTCGAAGACTACTTGGAAAGAAAACCAAGCCAGCTCTCTGGCGGACAACAACAACGTGTTGCTATTGCTCGTGCCTTGGTTAAGAAACCAAAAGTTCTTCTTCTCGACGAACCATTAAGTAACCTTGATGCTCGTTTGAGATTACAAACCCGTGAAGAGATTCGCCGCATTCAAAGAGAAACCGGCATCACAACCGTATTCGTCACCCATGACCAAGAAGAAGCGATGTCTATCTCTGATCAAATCGTCGTTATGAAACTCGGCGAAATGCAACAAATCGATTCACCACAAACTGTTTACAATAACCCATCCAACCTCTTCGTTGCTCAGTTCTTAGGGACCCCTCCAATTAATGTCTTCAAAGGATTTGTTGATGGAAAGAAAATCATGATTGGTGATGACTGTGTTTATGAAGCAGAAAAAGAAATCGGACGCAAACCTGTTTATGTCGCGATTCGTCCTGAAGGCTTTGCCACTCCATCTGCCAACGACAGCCACCTTTTCCACGCCGAAGTGGAAATGGTCCAAGTCCTCGGCCGTGATGTCAGCTTAGTCTGCCGCCACAAAGATTGCACCAAAGATACCTTCAAAATTATTATTTCGTCTGATGAAATCAGCGATGCTAAAAGCATTGTTTTAAAAGTTAAACCTTCTAAATTATTTATCTTCGATGGCGAAACCGAAGAAAGAATTCAGATTAAGTAGGTGATTATATGCTCGATAAAATAATTGCATTTTTCAGAGGTCTAAGGAAACGAAAGCTTGCCCCAGGGGAACAAGTTATTTCAGCTAACGATTCTTTATTCCTTGAACCTGTACCCGAAATTGCCGAAGGATACGATGAGTCCAAGAAAACCATTGTTCGTCTCATTGGTAAGAAACGCGTTAAAAATCCTTACCAAGTTACCGGCATAGAAGATGTCGCGAGCAAGAACAACTGGAAAGCTTGGGTTTACCTCGCCCCTGTTGTCGTCCTTATTGGCGTGTTCCTCTTATATCCTTTAATTAATACGATTTTCATCTCGTTTGCTTCTGGATATAACTATGCAACCGGTCAGTTCGATGGCTTCACCCTTGAGAACTTCGGTGTTATCTTCGGTCTTCCAACTAAGACCGGTGGTGTCGAAGTTAACTTCGTCCGCTACGCCATTCCTAATACCCTGATTCTCACATTTGTGACTGTTCCAATCGAAATTGTTCTCGCTCTGATTATCTCAGTTGCGTTGAACTCCATCAAATGGTTCCAAAAATTTATTCAAACCGTCTTCTTCCTTCCCTATGTAACTAACGCCGTCGCTGTTGGTCTCGTCTTCTCGGTTATCTTTGATACCCAAGGTGTCATCAACTACATATCCGGCAGTAACATGGTCTGGATTTATGGCGCGAATCGTTGGATCGCGATGATTCCATTAAGCATTTACATCATTTGGTCATCAATGCCTTTCAAGATCCTCATCTTCTTATCAGGACTGCAAGGTATTGATAAACAATACTATCAAGCAGCACAAATCGATGCCTGTCCAAAATGGAAAGTTCTCACTAGGATCACTTTTCCGCTCTTATCGCCGCAAATTCTCTACATCATGATTACGAGTTTTATATCGGCCTTTAAACAGTACACCGCGGTCGTCGCGATGTTCGGTGGACCAGGTACTTTGGGACGAAACTCCGTCATTCCTGATATGGAGACAATCGTCTATTACGTCTACGATAACGTCGAAAAAGGATTCACCTCCCGCGCCGCAGCTGCAGGTGTGTTCCTCTTCGTAGTAATTCTTGCTTTCACATTCTTACAATTTGGTATTAGCAAGAAGAGGGTTTATTATTAATAAGGGGGATATGGTATGACAGAACAAGTTTTAGCGCCCGTCAAGTATGTCGACTTCAAAAAAGAAAATATTGATACCAACATCGTCCTCTCCCTCAAAGAAGCAGGCAAGACGGCCGAAGCGATTCGTTCGACTGAAAAAGTCACCCGCATCGTCAGCACGGTCCTCGTTTACCTCTTCATTCTCGTCTTAGCAATGACCGTTTTATTCCCATTCTATTGGATGATTATTACGTCATTGAAGCAACTAGATGAGATTGTAGCTCCGGTTCAGACCTTCTTCCCAAATATCGTCATGTGGAGCAACTATGCTTATGTGTTCCAAGTCTTTGATTTTACCACATACATGATAAACACTATCGTGGTTGCGGCGGTCTCCACTGCTGGAACGCTGATTACTACCATCTTTGCGGCTTTCGCCTTTGCAAGACTTAACTTCAAAGGACGTGAGGCGCTCTTCATGATTTTCCTCATGACTATGATGATTCCTGGCGAAATGATGGTTATCTCTAACTATCTCACTGTCAATGCCTTTGGCTGGATTAAAGATCAAACTCTCCTCGATGCTTACGCAGCGATGATCGTTCCGTTCTGGATTAGCGTCTTCCACATCTACTTGTTAAGACAAAATTTCAAACAAATCCCTAACGAACTCTACCTCGCAGCGAAAGTTGATGGAAAGAGTGACTGGTCCTATCTCTGGAAAGTCATGGTCCCACTAGCTGCACCAACTCTTATTTCCATTGTTATTTTGAAATTCATGGGAACCTGGAACAGCTATATTTGGCCTCAATTAGTCACTAAGAAGGATGAGTTCCGTCTCATTTCTAACGCTCTACGTGGATCAGCGTTCTCAGATCCCGATACCGGCACAGTCGAATTCGGCTATCAAATGGCCGCATCATTCTGTGTCACTGTTCCTTTATTCCTCCTCTTCGTCTTCTTCAGAAAATACATTATGAAGGGCGTTGGAAGAGCGGGTATCAAGGGATAATAACATTGATTAACTAGCCGGTTGGCTAATTAATAGAAATTAAAGGAGATTCTTTATGAAAAAAGAAAACTTACTCAAATGTCTGCCACTTGCAGCTATGGTAATTCTCACAGCATGCGGCGGCGGAGGTGGTAATGATGATCCAGACAGACCGTTAAATACCACGATCACATTCATGCACCGAAACGCTCAAGCGGCTTCGGAAATGATTGACACGTTCATTGAGGAATTCAACGAAATTCCAGGCAATGAAAACATCACTGTCGTCAACAATAAGTACAGTGGTAACTACGATCAATTAAGAGATCAAGTCATCTCTGATATGGGAACGGGTGAGTACCCCGACCTCGTCGAATGCTACCCAGACCACGTTGTCCGTTACATGGACTTCGGTAAAGCGGTCAACCTAGAACCATACATTGACAACACCAACTATGGATGGTCTCAAACCGACAAAGATGATATCGTTCCTGCTTTCTTAGCAGAAGGTGAAATGTACCCAATTGAGGGCGTTTACTCCTTACCATTATCTAAATCAACCGAGGCGATGTTCTATAATGAAACCGTCTTATTCAATCCAACCCTTGGCGAAGCGCTTCATGCAATTGACTCTGAAGTTCCAGCCACGATCAACGCTGCTTATATCAACAACTTAACTTGGGAACACTTCTTTGACCACTTAGCTCCAGCTATTATGGAACACAACGAAAGTTTACCAGAAGGCTCCAAGATCATCGATACAACCGCTGAACACTATGGTGTTCTTGGTTACGATTCCGACGCCAACTTCTTCATCACTCTTTGTGAACAATATGGCTATGGATACACTGATGTTAATACCGAAACTGGTACCGGCATCTTAAAATTCAATAACGCAAACGTCCGCGGTCTCTTAAAAGACTTAAACGAATATGCTAATAATCACTATCTCGCCACTGCTGGTACGATTGGTGACTATGTTAACACCCAATTCGTTAACAATGCATTCTTATTCTCCGTCGGTTCAACCGCTGGCTATAAGTATCAACAACAAAACTTTGATGACCAAGTCGGCGCTGCCAAGATTCCACATGCTGAAAGTGGCGCCTTGAAGATCATTAACCAAGGACCATCTGCCGCTATCTTATCTCACGGCGACAAAGATCGTGAATTAGCTGCTTGGAAGTTCTACAAATTCTTCGCTGAGAAGGAACAAAACATCCGCTGGGCGACCTTAACTGGATATCTCCCAGTCAGACAATCTGTCTACACCATGGAAGAATACTTCTCCTACTCCGACGAAACTGGAAAAGCAGATGCTTCTGTCGATAAGTTAGCTGCTCGTACTGCTACCTACTGCACCACAGTTTCTAATGTTCTTTACGCGAGCCCAACCTTCAAAGGTTCATCCACTGCTCGTGACCAAGTTGGCGCTTTAATGACCAACATTCTCAAGAAACCATTAGTCGACGCCACTGATTCATGGATCTTAGACCAATTCAACACTGCACAATCCAATATCTTGCTCGCAATGTAATTAGGGTTCGTGCCCTGTCCAAATAGGAGGACATTTATGAAAAAAATTCTTAAAACAATTAGCCTTCTAGGGGCTAGCGCCATGACAATGGTGCTAGCTTCCTGTGGAGGTGGAGGCGATTCGGACAAAATCGTTATTGATTTCTGGCACACCTTTGGTGATAAAGTTGAAAACTCAATTCAAAATCAAGTTGATGAATTTGAAAGAAGAGTCAAAACACATGAAGGTGTTGATGTCGAGATCAAACTCACCTATAAAGGTGGATATGATGATATGCCGCAACATATCACAACTTCCCTTGCAGGCGGAGATAGCCCGACTCTCGCTATTGCTTATCCAGATCACGTAGCTGACTACATCAAAGCCGAAGGAAATAACCCTGGAAAGTATGTCGTTAATCTTCAAGATTTCATCGATAATTCGGAGACAACTTTCGGTACTGATTTATATTTGGATGATAATCAGGGCGAAGAAGATTTCATCGAGGCCTTTATTGACGAAGGTCGTCACTACACACGAGATGGGATGTATTCTCTCCCAATCATGAAATCAACCGAAGTCATGATTTACAACCGTGACATTGTGGAAGCCGCCCTCCCTTACTACAATGCCGAGTACTATCACCCAGAGCACGGCAGTGATTTATTGCCAGGTCAACTCGCGGATTTTATTAACGATACGATGACCTGGGATGACTTAATGGATTATGCTAAAGTCATTTTTGATAACAAGGCAACAATTGCTCCATCTCTTGTAGTCCCCGTCATGTACGATAGCGATAGCAACCTATTCATCACCAAGCTCTATCAAAATGAAATTGGATACTCTTCCATTGATCCAACAACTAAACAAGGTGTCATCGACTTTGAGACTGGCACTGCCCGCGCCCAAGCCGAAGCCCTCGTTCAAAAATGGAAAGATGAATATTATCGGTCTGAAACAAACACAAAACCTTATTTATTGGCCACTAAAGGTACTTATGGTGAATATGGTTCCAACCTTTTCAAGGCTGAGGAAACAGCCTTCACAATCGGTTCTACCGGTGGTTCTGGATACACATTTCCAGAGAAAGACTCCTTTCCTGCAGTGGTTGCCCGCGTTCCAACTGATAACCCGAATAAATCGGTTTACATCTCTCAAGGTCCAACCTTAACGATGTTAACCCATCCGCGTTTCAGTAGTCAAAAAGCGGCCACTTTACAACTTTACGCCTGGAAGTTTTTAAAATTCCTTACTTCTTCTGAAGTTAACGTTGATATTACCTGCAATGGTTCGGAAGGCTACTTGCCTGTGCGTCATTCCAGTTACACAACTGAACTCTTCTATGATTTCGTGGATAATGGAGGTGAGTACGTTCAAGTTGCGGACATCGTCCAAAACAAGATCCTTGGTGCTTACATCAATACCCCCGTTTTCCCTGGAAGTAAAACATTGCGCGATCAAGTTGGTGGTATTGTTACCAATGCCTTGCTAGGCACTGACTCAATTACCTCAATCTTCAATTCAGCGATTAACACGACGAAGTTGGATATTGCTTAATAGCATTACGGAGGAAACGATATGAAAACAAATTTTCTTAAAAGAGTGATGATGTCCCTTGTCGCCATCGCCGCTTTCGGTTTAACGAGCTGCGGAGATAGCACACCGACTTTCGTCGACTATGCCAATGATGGATCTGTCAAACTGAATCTTGCCTATGAAGGTAAAGACTTCTATGCCGATGGAGTTGGACAAGTCACTTTGGCGCTTCACATCGATGGTGATACTACCCACTTCTATCCCGTTGTGACAACCACCAAGTCAGATATTATCAAAGTTCGATACTTTGGTATTGACACTCCTGAATCAACAGGACGTGTCCAAGAATGGGGTGCCACCGCCTCCGCATTCACAAAAGCAAAAATCAAGCAAGCGAACGAGCACGGCACAATTGTCGTTTCGACCGCCCAAGCTTCTTACGGTCCGCCCAAACACGATTCTACTGGCGAACGCTATGTCGGACTCGTTTGGATTAACGAAACCGTCCCAAACGCTCCTTCTAACTCATTAGTTCTTTTGAACCTTATGATTGTTCAAGAAGGATTGAGCTGGGTGAAAAACGTCCAAGACATGCCTGATTATTCGCAAACCTTTTACAAAGCTCAAAATCAAGCTGAAGATTTCGAAAAGTGTCTCTTCTCTCCAGAGGGAGAACCAGGATTTAATCGAGGTGATTACGAAAGTACCTCCCTCCTCGATCTCAAGATTGAAGTTGAAAAATCCATTCTCGACCCAAATTACGAGAACCTTTATCACAATCAAAAGGTAAGAGTTACTGGTACCGTGGCCGGATTCTCCAATGGAACTATGTATCTAGTCGATTACTATTCGGAAGAGGATGGTGGTCGTGAAGAAGGCGGAGAATGGGCTGGAATTAACATTTTCTGTGGTATGGGAGCTGTTTCAAGCATCTATACAACCGTGAATACTTATCTTCAAATCTGTGCCCTTGCATTGAATAGCGAAACCTTCGGATTCCAGTTAACTGGCGCTGAAGGTCACTTCCCCAATGTTCCGTCACTTCGCAAGGACGATGATGCGCTCATCATTCGTACCGCTGCCGAGAATGCCGGTTCACCGACTGACTTACACTATTTCGAATACACTTCTAGTGAATTGAGCACAGTCACGACAAACCGTGACTTTGAATGCCTCTACAGCCCAGTAATCGTCACTGATACTGTCACCGTTAATGATTTCTATATTAACCCAAGTGGTGATGAAATTACGCTTCGTTTCGCTGGCTGCACATTCTCTGTCTACATCACAAACTTAAGCTGGTGCAAATTCGATTCCACAAGACCTTCCTACATTTGGAAGACCGAAAACGACTATATTGGACAATCCTTCAATATCAGCGGAATTTACACCTGGCATCGCACCACAAGTGGAAATCTTACATTCCAAATTACTCCCAATACTAAATCGAGTATGTCCTGGGTGCAGCCTGTTTAATTACAAGGAGGTATTAAAATGTATTGCTACCATTGTGGTAAAAAAATAAACGAGAAAAAGATCGAAGCCACTGATTCGACTTACAAAAAAGTAAAGGATTTCGCAATCGACGAAAACACTGAGATTTCCTACATTTGTCCTCGTTGTGGTCACTTGATGACTCACGGAACGAGCCATGAAAAAATTAAGTCTCTTTCCCGTGCCAGTCACGCAGAACTTCAACGTGGTCGTAATCACTATGCGAGAGGAATGGCCAACAACATCTTAGGTCTCATTCTCCTAACGACTTCTATCATCTTCTTGCTCTTATCAAAAAAAGCGGACAATCAATTTGAAATCACAATTAATGTCCCCGAGTTCTGGGTTTTCGTCGGACTCGCTATTGCATCGGTTATCCTTTTAGGATTCGGAGTCACTCACACAATCCTCGGATTGCAAAAGAAAGTGATGTACGAAGGCGTCCTGAAAGATATAAAAAACGAGACATTTGTCCAATAGTCTCGCCTATTAATAATGATTGGAAAGGAGGAATTTATGAATAAAAAAATACTTCCAATCTTAATTGCAGCCGGAATGCTCGTCCTCAGCGGATGTGGCGGTGGTGCAAGCTTAGAAAGCTTAGAAATCACCAACAAAGCTGAAATGCAAGCGGCCTGGGTTGCTGGTAGTGGATCAAGAACATTAGAACTTGAAACTGAACCTGCAATCAACATTCAAAAAGCACTTGCGGATGGCGACCTCGTCGTCGAATCTAGCGCTCCGACAGTCGCTAGCACGGTCGGCCTTGCTGTCTACGCGCTTGCGGAAGGAACTGCTACTATCACTGTTTCATACCTCGAAGAGGAATATGATACAGTCGATGTCACAATCGAAGCCGCTCCTGATCTCGATCTCACTGTCACTGAAGCTCTCGCAATTATTGCCACTTTAAACGGCGCTGCTAACGAGACAACTGCCCTCACCTACACAGTCACTGGTGTCGTTACCGCGATTACTAGTGCCTATGATTCAGGATACGGCAACATTAGTTTCAAAATCGGTGAAACCAAAGACGCTCCTGCTGATGCACAAATCACAGTTTACCGCTTAGGCGTTACTGCTGCCGAAGCCGCTAAGATTCTACCTGAAGCAACTGTCGTCGTCGAAGGAAAATTACAACTTTACGGATCAACTCCAGAAATCCCACAAGGTGGGTCTAAATTGATTTCCGCGACCGGTGGTGTCCAACCACCCGCTGAAGCTGAAGTAGTTACCATTGCTCAAGCTTTAGAAATCGCCGGTGCTCTCGCACACAATGAGACTACAACCGAACTCTACAGAGTATCTGGTGTTATTACCGCGATTACAGCCGCCTATGACGCAGGCTACAAAAACATTAGTTTTTGCATTGGTGAGACTGTTGATGCGGATACAACACTCTTGATTTTTCGCCTCTCCATTCAAACCCAAGCCGAAGCTGATGAGAAGATTGTTGTTGGCAACTCTGTCGTTCTCGAAGGAAACCTTAAAAAATACAATGCTGACTTAGAATTAGTTAGCGTTAGTCTCATTTCCTTCACTCCTGG
>JAAYDH010000015.1 GCA_012729405.1 Erysipelotrichaceae bacterium | reverse complement strand
TATGGGCTTATTTCGCTTGGATGAAACGATATGGTAAACATCCTGATCGTTATCCGCTTGAATTAAGGTACCGCAAACTGCGTAAATTAGTCCGTTCTGTCATCCTTGACTTGAATGTTGAATTCCATGTCGAAGGATTGGAAAACATCCCTGACGAGCCCTATTATCTCGTCTCGAATCATATTTCTTTCCTCGATCCTCTCACCTATATGTGCGTTTTAGAGAAACCAATCAGCTTTGTCGCCAAGAAAGAAAGCGAGAAGATGCCTTTTGTTGGATTATGTGTCAAGATACTCAACGGTTTATTTATAAACCGAGAGGACATCAAAGAGTCACTTAAAACGATGATGACTTTGGCTGAAAATCTAACGAAGAAAACCTGTAACTGGTCAATCTTCCCGGAAGGGACGAGAAATTCCGATCACATGTCTCTCTGTTCTGAATTCCATCACGGAAGTTTTCGGGGTGCGGCGAGAACTAATACTCCCATATTGCCAGTTGCCATTCACGGTACGAACCGCGTCTTAAAAACCAAACCTGAATATAAAAAATTCCCCGTCTTTATCAAGTTCCTTCCTCCCGTAATGCCGGAAGTCTATGACAACATGAACACGAAGGATATTGCTAAGATGGTCCAAAACTCGATTCAAAAAGCTATCTCCTTTGATTTGCGAATTAAAGATCATCAATATATGAGCAGTCACTATAAGAAAAAATACCGCTTCAACAGTGCTGATTAAGCGATGTTCTTTCTTTTGAGATATTTCGGATAACGATTCTTGATGATTTTACCATCGCTTTTAGCGATGTCGATATTAATGCCTTGATATTTTAACATCACAAATCCAGATTGGTGTTCCCGCTTTAAATAATTCCCTTTGAGATATTCAAGGCAATCACTTTCATCGATTTCAAGTGTGGGTGAAAAAGAATTCATAAACCGCGCGTAGTGGATATCGTATTTAATAACGTTCCCGCTTACTTCGCCAATTTTTACTCCATTACGAATGATTGATAATCCCTTGGTGGGAAATAATTTACTAAGGCCAAACAACGTCGAACCATAGTTAACAACAAACTGAAACCCCTCAATAGTGCGATTAGATAACTTAATGTCAGGCTCCCGCATCCTCACAAAAGGACGAAGGGGCTTTTTAATATGGCAAATATAGTGGCCTTCACCTGGGAAATGATGAGGGAATAAATGTACCCCAATTGTATTTTCTGTAGTATAAAATAGTTCGCATTTTTTTATTGGTGATAATTCAGCGTCAGTGTTCGCAAGCAAGTATTTAATAACTTCTTCATCTTCTTCGTAGGAAAAGGAACAGGTGGAATACGATAACAATCCTCCGGGTTTTAACATCTGATAGGCGATAAGAATAAGTTGTTTTTGTATTTCCTGACACTTTAAAACTTTCTCATATGTCCAGTCGAGTTTGACGAGATCGTTCTTGCGAAACATTCCGCTTCCAGAACATGGCGCATCGAGGACGATTTTATCGAATGTATCGATATAATTCCGATAAATCAGCGAAAAATCATTTGATGTAATCATGATATTTCCCAAGCCGAGTCTCTCGACGTTTTCGAGAATCTTTCCCGCTCGAGAACGCGATATATCATTTGAAATAATTAATCCTCGATTATTCATTAGATAGGAAGTTTGAACTGACTTACCGCCTGGAGCGGCGCATAAATCTAGGACAGTATCGAATTAGGAGAAATCCATTAAAGATGCGACAACCATCGCTGAAGGTTCCTGCAAATAAAACGCTCCTAATTCGTGTTCAACACTCTTTCCTAAGTCATATTCTTTTTTATCATATAGAAATCCGTTTTTGACAAGTGGATGTGGGGTAACATGAGGGTAGCGGAGTAAAAAATTTCTTGTGCTCATCTTTTTTGGGTTGAGCAACACCGCGTGTTTTGGCTCATCATCAAAAGAAGTCATCAGCGCATCAAGTTCTTGTTCAGATAGATACTTTTTTAGATGATTTCTAAAATCCATACGTTTATTGTACAATAAAAGACAAGCAAAAAGTATTCTTAATACATGCTGCTGTGATAAGATATAAAAGAGGTATTTTTTTATGAGAATGGTTGACTTAATTGTTAAAAAACGTGATGGTCATGAATTAACTGACGAAGAAATTCGTTTTTGGATTAATGGCTATGTAAAAGGAGAAATTCCTGATTACCAAAGCAGCGCAATGCAAATGGCGATTCTTTTTCGTGGAATGAGCCACCGCGAAGTTTCGACATTAACCGATTGCATGGAGCATTCTGGTGAAGTGTTAGATTTATCGATGCTCAGAGGTATTAAGGTTGATAAACATAGTACTGGTGGTGTCGGCGACAAGACCACTCTTGTCCTCGGACCGATGGTGGCTGCTTGCGGAGCGACAATAGCAAAGCTAAGTGGTCGCGGATTAGGTCACACTGGCGGCACTTTAGACAAACTAGAATCTATCCCAGGATTATCAATCGCTATTTCCGGTCAAAGATTTGTTGATCAAGTCAATAACATTGGTATCGCTGTTGCAGGACAAACCGCTTCATTAGTTCCCGCTGATAAGAAAATGTATGCTCTTCGCGATGTAACTGGAACTGTTGAATCGATTCCCCTCATTGCCGCGAGTGTTATGAGCAAAAAGCTTGCTAGTGGATCTGATGCCATCTTGTTAGATGTCACCGTCGGAGAAGGTGCTTTCATGAAAAACATGGATGACGCTCGTGAATTAGCCAATATCATGGTCCAAATCGGAAACCGTTTGGGTCGTGACACACGCGCTGTGCTTAGCGATATGAGTGAACCTCTAGGTTTAGCGGTTGGCAACTCCCTAGAAGTAAAGGAAGCCATTGATGCTCTCCACGGTCACGGACCAAAAGATTTAATGGAATTATGCTTCACCGCTGGCGCGATTATGCTCGTGCAAGCCAAGTGTGCAAAAACAAAAGAAGAAGCTCGCAAAAAATTAGAAGAAGTTATCGCTAATGGCGAAGCTTTCAATAAATTTGTTCAAATGGTCGAAGCTCAAGGTGGAGATGTCAGTTATATCCTACACCCTGAAAAATTCGAAGTGAGCAAAAACGCCATCGAAATCCGAGCGGAAGAAGATGCTTATATCAAAGCTATTGACGCTTTAGAAATCGGTGAAAGTTCAATGAGATTAGGTGGTGGACGCGCCACTTTAGAAGATGTTATCGATATGTCAGCTGGCATTGTCTTAGCAAAGAAGGTGGGAGACTTCGTCAAGAAAGGCGACTTGCTATGCACTGTTTACACCAACAAAGACAAAGCGGCTTATCTCCCTGTCTTAGAAGATATCAAGCATGCTTATGTCTTCAGCAAGGAGCATGTCGAACACGTCACCGTCATTAAAGAAACTATTGAAATGTAATATGCAGAAGCCTCTTGCAGATTTATTACGTCCTAATAATCTCGACGAAATGGTCGGTCAAACTGACCTCTTAAAAAAGGACAGTGTCTTTCGTCGTGTCATCGAGGCTAACCATATTCCCAACATGATTTTCTATGGTCCTCCCGGAACTGGAAAAACAACCATGGCTAACATCATTGCCAAAAAGAGCAACTTGTCTCTTTATCGCTTGAATGGGACTACTGCATCAACCGAAGATATTAAGAAAATCATCTCTGACATCAATAGCGTGTTTACAGCGGATGGTATTCTCCTTTATCTCGACGAAATTCAGTACCTAAACAAGAAGCAACAACAATCTCTTCTCGAATTCGTTGAATCGGGTGATATTACTCTGATTGCTTCGACAACCGAGAATCCATACTTTTATATTTATCCAGCTTTACTATCCCGTTGCACAGTCTTTGAATTCAAAGCTATTCCTTCAAGCGAAATCGCCCATGGATTAAAAAGGGCCATCGAAACTTTACACCTCGAAATTGAAGAAGATGCACTTCAACTAATAGCCGATTATTCTAATGGCGATATGCGCAAAGCATTAAATAATCTCGACTTCCTAGAACGCTCTTTAACTGAGAAAAATCGCCTAATAACTAAGCAAATAGTCACTAATTTCATCGATAAAGGAAATATTTCCTATGATCGTGGTGAAGACAAACACTATGATAACTTGTCCGCGCTGATGAAATCTTTAAGAGGCAGCGACCCAGACGCTAGTTTGTTCTACCTTGCTAAATTATTGGAAGGGGGAGACTTAATTGCGGCTTGTCGGAGACTTCTCTGTTCAGCTAGTGAGGATGTTGGATTAGCTTATCCCCAGATCATCCCAATCGTCAAGGCGGCAGTCGATACTGCTCTGCAACTCGGGATGCCAGAAGCTCGGTTGCCATTGAGCAATGCCGCTATCTTAATTGCGACGGCTCCTAAGAGTAACTCGGCGTTAGCGATTGATTTAGCGATTAGCGACATCCACAAAGGCAAGGGAATTTCTGTTCCCCGCTCTTTGCAAAACACTCATTTCGATGGAGAAGAAGCGACTCGAAAAGGTCAGAATTATCTCTATCCTCATTCATATGGACATCACTGGGTAAACCAACAATATCTACCTGATGATATTAAAGAATCAAAGTACTATATCTATGGCGATAATAAATACGAACAAGCTCTTAAAGCTTATTGGGAAAAAATCAAGAAATAATCATGAAGGTCATCTTAACTACTGTCAGTGAAGCATCTGTATCAATCCAAGGAAAAACCGTCGGAAAAATCGGGCGTGGTTTTCTTTTGCTCGTTGGTTTTACCGATGGCGATAATCGCGAAGTCGTTGAAAAGATGGTTGATAAAATCCTCGGTTTACGGGTATTCCCCGATGAACATGGTTTAATCAATATTTCGCTTCAAGACGTCAATGGATCGATTCTTTCAATTAGCCAATTCACCCTTTACGGAAACGCAAATAAAGGAAGACGGCCATCATTTATTGATGCCCTTCGCCCGAATGAAGCGGAACCTCTTTATCTTTATTTCAACCAACTGCTCGAAGAAAAGCACGGAAAAGTAGCTTCTGGAATTTTCGGAGCTGACATGCAGGTCTATTCGGTGAACGACGGACCATTTACCCTACTACTTGATAGTAAGGAGATGTTCGTATGAAAGTCTTAATTGGTCTTTCCGGTGGTGTTGATAGCGCGGTCGCAGCCTATTTATTACAGAAACAAGGATATGAAGTCACAGCCTGTTTTATGCGTAACTGGGATGCTCTCGCTAATAACGATCAACTTGGCAATCCAACCCTCAATGACCCGCAGTGTCCGCAAGAAAAAGACTACGATGATGCCGTTAAAGTCGCGGAAAAGCTCGGTATTGAATTACTGCGCATTGACTTTGTTAAGCAGTACTGGGATGACGTTTTCACATACTTGCTCAAAGAATATCAGGCTGGCAGAACTCCTAATCCCGATATTTTTTGCAACAAATACATAAAATTTGGACCTTTCTTAGATTTTGCTAAAGAAAAAGGTTTTGATCTTATCGCTATGGGCCATTATGCCAAGCGAATTGATCGAGATGGAAAAGCGTACATGCTCAAATCTTTTGATCGAAATAAAGACCAGACCTATTTCTTGAGCCAAATAAGCCAATATCAATTATCTTCTTGTCTTTTCCCTTTAGGGGATATCGATAAAACCGAGGTTCGTCGCATCGCCCGTGAACTTGGGCTTGAATCCGTGATGGATAAAAAAGACAGCACCGGCATCTGTTTCATCGGAGAACGGCATTTCCGCGATTTCTTGATGAATTATTTGCCTGCTCAAAAGGGCAAAATAATCGATATTGTTACCAAACGAGTGCTCGGTGACCATGTCGGAGCGATGTATTACACTCTAGGACAGAGAAAAGGTTTGGGCATCGGAGGAATATCTGGAGAAGAAGCCAAAGGCTGGTTTGTCGTCAATAAAGACATCAAAAAGAATATTCTCTATGTTGCTTCCGGCGAAGAGAGTGAATACTTATACAGCGATTCATGCACGGTGACGAATCTCAATTTCATCACTGCTAAACCTGTGGAAGGAAAACGCCTTTCAGCGAAATTCCGTTATCGCCAAGCCGACCAGAGTGTCACTATTCATTACATCGATGAAAACAAGATTGAACTTATCTTTGATAAACCTTATAAAGCCGTCACACCTGGCCAAGCGGCGGTGTTATATGACGGAGATGTTTGCCTCGGTGGTGGCTTAATTGAGCACATTTACCGCCATCATAAGCAAATAGATATCTAGTTTTTATCATCTTTATGTGATAAATTAACTGGTAGCAGGAAAAGAAATCGATCGCGACTTCTCATAGAGAGTACCGAAAGCTGGAAAAGGTATAGAAGTAGATAGATGGGCCACTTCCGAAGATGCGGGTAATGCCGCCGGTTCTACTGCCGAAATAGTAAAATTAAGTGCAATACGCAATAGCGTGTGAATAAGGATGGTACCGCGGTTAAACATCGTTCCTTAAGGAACGTTTTCTTATCTATGGAGGAAAATGTATGAAAAAACTCTCAGCAGATCAAATTCGTCAGATGTGGTTAGACTTTTTTAAGAGTAAAGGCCACCATATCGAACCCGGCAGTTCGTTAATTCCGATTAATGATCCAACTTTGCTATGGATTAATGCCGGTGTCGCCGCTTTAAAGAAATACTTTGACGGCAGTGAGATTCCTCCAAGTAGAAGAATTAGTAATGCCCAAAAATCTATCCGTACGAATGATATTGAACATGTCGGACACACTGCTCGGCACCACACATTCTTTGAAATGCTTGGCAATTTCTCCATCGGTGATTACTTCCGTAAGGAAGCTATTGCTTTTGCGAGTGAACTCCTCTTTGATGAAAAATGGTATGGCATTTCAAGAGAAAAACTATACATTACTTATCATCCCGATGATTTAGAAACCAAAAGGGAGTGGATGAGCCACGGAGTGAGTGAAGACCACTTAATACCCATGGTGAACAACTTCTGGGAAATTGGAGCCGGTCCTTGTGGTCCAGACACTGAGATATTCTTTGATCGTGGTGAGAAATACGATCCTATGGGATCAGGTATTGAATTATTAAAGAAAGATATCGAAAACGACCGTTATGTCGAAATTTGGAATATCGTCTTTTCTCAATTCAACTCCGAACCTGGGAAACTGAGAAGTGAATATAAAGAACTTCCCAGCAAAAACATCGATACTGGGGCCGGTCTAGAAAGATTTGCTTGTATTTTTCAAGGCACTGATACCAACTTTGAAACTGACTTATTTTGGCCGATTATTCAAAAGACTGAAAAGCTCTCTAATCAAAAATATGAAGACAATAAATTAGCCTTCCGCGTTATCGCCGACCACATCCGAACTATTACTTTTGCTTTAGCGGATGGTGAGATGTTCTCTAACGAAGGTCGCGGTTACGTTTTAAGAAGGCTACTTCGTAGGGCGGAGCGTTACGGTCGTGTTCTCGGCATCAATCACCCGTTCTTATTTGAACTTGTCGATGTTGTCCGCGAAATCATGAAGAATTATTATCCATACCTCGCAAACAAAGAAGAACTCATCATTAAAATGATTAAGGGCGAAGAAGAAAAATTCTTAAAGACCTTGGCAAATGGTGAAAGCCTCTTATTAAAAAATATCGAAGGTGTGAAGTTATTAGCGGCGGAAGATATGTTCCGCTTATACGATACCTTTGGTTTTCCCAAAGAATTAACAATTGAAATCTGTCACGAACATGGTGTTGAAGTCGACTTAGATGGCTTTAATAAACTGATGAAGGCGCAAAAAGAAAGAGCCCGTCAAGCTCGTGGAGAATTACAGTCAATGAATCGCCAATCGGTCGATTTAATGAATTGCACCTTAGCATCTAGTTTCAATTACGGATTCGAACCTATTCAGGCAAAAGTCATCGCTTTATTTGCCGATGGAGTCAAAGTTGATTCCATCACTGATGAAGGGGATGTCATGCTTGATCAAACTATTTTCTATGCCGAAAGCGGTGGCCAGATAAGCGACGCCGGAACACTTGAAAGTTCATCTGTTGCCTTGAAGGTAGTTGGTGTCAATAAAGCTCCTAACAAGCAGCATTTGCATCATGTCGAAGTGATGTTTGGCGAGGTTAAAGTCGGTGATGTTGTCACTGCGAAAGTCAATCAAGAGAGACGTCTGAAGATTATGCGAAATCACTCTTCCGTCCACCTCTTACAAAAAGCGTTGGAGGAAGTGCTCGGCGATCATGTCTCTCAGCATGGCTCCTATGTCTGTGATGAATATTCTCGTTTTGATTTCAACCATTTTGAAAAGATGACAGCTGAACAACTTAATGAAGTTGAAAAGAAAGTCAATAAATGGATTAGTCAGGCTCTTCCAAATGACACCCGTGTCTTGCCTGTTGAAGAAGCCAAAAAGCTCGGCGCGAAAGCCTTGTTTAATGATAAGTATGGTGATGTTGTCCGAGTTGTCTGCTTTGGAGATATTAGCAAAGAGTTTTGTGGCGGCACGCATGTCAAAAACACGGAAGATATTGGCGTTTTTGCTATTGAATTTGAAGAATCTATCGCAGCTGGTATTCGTCGTATTCAAGCGAGAACATCAGCTGGGGCTTACGAATTAATGAAACGTCGGGAGGCGATTCTGCATCACATTATGAAGGAAGTCAATGTTACTTCCATGAATGATATCCCCAGCCGCTTAGCCAGCACGAAAAACGAACTCGAAGCCACCAAGAAAGCATTAGTCACACTCGAAGATCGCTTCGCCCAAGCGACCGCGAATAATATTCAAAACGAATTTGACAATAAAGGCGATCTCTCGATTTTAGTCAAGTCTATGAAAGCGAGCAAACGCTCTGATTTAATCGCCCTTGTTGATCGTCTGAAACAAACAAAAGATAACTACATTATTATCCTTATCGGTCAGGATGGTGAAACTATTTCAGTTGTTGTTGCCTGCTCAGCAAAGGCCATTAAAGAAGGTTATAAAGCCGGAGCATTAGTCCGCGAAGTTTCTAAACTCTTAGATGGCAGTGGTGGCGGGCGAGATGAACTAGCTAGCGGAGCCGGAAAATCCCTCGAGAAGATTCCCGAAGTCATCGTTTTAACCAAGGAAATGTTTAAGTAAATGAAAAGAGTATTAGGACTCGATTTAGGAACTCAAACTTTAGGCATTGCGAAAACCGATGCACTAGGTTTTGTTCACGGAGTTGAAACCTTCCGTTTCCCGAAGAATCAATATATCGTCGCTCGGAAACATGTCCTTGATCTCGTCGAAGAATTAGATATCACTGAGATTGCTCTTGGCTTCCCTCTTCACTTAAGCGGGGAAATGAGCGAAATGGCTAATAATGTCACGCGTTTTCGGGATGACCTTCTAGCAGCTAATCCTCATCTAGAAATTAATCTTGTTGATGAACGATTATCGAGTGTCAGTGCGAACACGACGATTAGCCAAAGAGGGATGAATCATGACCAAAGAAAACAAAACGTCGATAAAATCGCCGCATGTGTTATTTTAGATACGTATATAAGAACTAAGGAATTTAAAAATGGAAAATAAGAAACTTGATAACCAAATCATCGTCACTGATAGCGAAGGGCATGAACACGTGATGGAAATTCTCTTCACTTACGAACATCCTGAGCGCAAGACTTCGTATGTTTTCTTCTTCGATCCCATTGCTCCAGAAGAAATTATCGCTATGCGATATAACCAAGCTGGAGAACTAGAAGAAATCGACGATGACGATGAATATGCGGAAGTCGAAGAAGTCTTCAATGCTTTTCAACAAGACCCTACCATCAACGAAGCATAAGATAAAAATAAAACGAGGAACAATCCTCGTTTTTTATATTAAGTAGAAGGCAATGATACCGAGCAGAGCGCTGATCCCGAGTATGATTATAGGGTGAGGGCTTTTCTTTTTAATTTTTCGATAAGCAAGGTAGAAAGTGAACAGCATCACAAAGATGGTTAGTGATGGGCGATAGGTGGAAACCAGCGAATAGTTATAAGGCGAGGTTGAATAAATAACTAATTTTAATAAGAACACAATCGCTGTTCCGGAGATAAGGCCTAAAACAATTGGTCTAACTCCCGAGAGAGCCCCTCTGACGAAACGGTTCTTCATGAAGCGACTAATTACAACAGCGATAATTAAGATAATGATAAACGATGGTAATACAACGCCGAGAGTTGCGCACATCGCCCCGAAGACTCCCCCCATTTGAGAACCGACAAAGGTTGCAATATTAATCGCGAATGGTCCGGGAGTTGACTCGCTAATCGCGACAAAGTCAGTGAGATTTGCATATTCAATCCATCCACGAGCAACCACTTGCTCCTGAATTAAAGGAATCATGCCGTAGCCACCACCAAAGGTGAATAATCCGATTAAGAAGAAAACATAGAACAATTCAAAGAAAATCATTCTTTCTGTCCTCCTTTATTTAATGCAGTGGCGATAATTCCAATGACCATTCCAAGGAGAATGAGAATTATGGATAGCGAAAACTTGAAGCTACCAATTCCAAAGCTGAAATTAAAGAAAAAGGACGCCGCGGTTAATCCAATAGTCAAAACAAATAAGGCTATTGTCATAGGAGTAAACTTGAGAACTCTCTTTAGCTTAATAACTGCGTCGATGAGTAAAATGATCACACCGGCCCGAATGCCCAAGAAGGCGGCTTGAATGATGGTCCACGATAAAAATGTCTGATAGAAGAAAGAAATAAGAAGAATAATGATAAAAGAAGGAAAGATTAATCCTAAAGTCGCAAATAAACTACCCCAGAAACCCGCCACACGATAGCCAACAAAGGTCGCCGTGTTGACCGAAATCGGACCAGGGGTTGATTCGCTGATGGAAAAAATATCCATCATTTCACTTTGATTGATCCAGCGATTCTTCTCGACAACTTCTCTTTCGATGATTGAAATCATCGCATAGCCACCGCCAAATGTTAAAGCACCGATTTTCATGAAGGTGAGAAATAGGTTGAAAATGGTGGCAAAAGTGTTCTTTTTCCGCATGTCTTATATTATATATAAATACCCTGTGTAAATAAACTATGGAAATTGCACGCTTCAATTGCTATAATAACGCATGCTTATTTAATTAATAAATAAATTAAGAGGAAAACAAAATGACTGAAAGATTAAAAATAACAAAAGTCGGATATCAAAAACTACAAGAAGAACTTCGCACTTTAATTGATGTTACTCGCGATGAAGTGAAAGCCCAATTGGCGGAAGCCCGTGCTCAAGGCGACTTAAGCGAAAACGCTGACTACGATGCCGCGAGAAATAAACAAGCGGAAGTCGAAGCAAGAATCAAACAAATCGAAGACATCTTGGAGACCGCTGAAATCATCGAAGAATCCAAGGTTACCAATCGTGTTGCCCTTGGTTCAACTGTGACCATCAAGCTCTTAGCCACTGGCGAAGAACAACGCTACAAGATTCTCGGCACAATCGAAAGTGATCCTTTCCAAGGTATCATCTCCAATATTTGCCCTCTTGGCGAAGCCATCGTTGGTAAATCAGTTGGTGATCAAGTCGAAGTCAAGGGTCTAAAACCATACAAAGTTGAAATCGTCAAAATCGAAACTGGCGAAAACGGCAATGGCAACCGCAAAGACTCCAAATAAGTATTTTTCCAACAATCAAACAAGATAAAGCCTCCTATTATTTAGGAGGTTTTTATTTATGGTAAAAATCATAATTGGCGTTCTGATTGTCGCTTTTGTGGTAATCGGAAGTTTCCTTTCTCTCGACCCGCGAGTCGCTCAAAATAGCAACTCAGATATATCGGAGGTCGACGATACCCACTCCTTTACTATCGAGGGGGAAATAAGCAAAGAAGGGACATATAAGGTTGTCGGAACAGTCACTATGTCTGATCTAATCGAAGCGGCCGGAGGAGTAACAAGTAATGCGGATGAGCTCGCTTATTTTGATGATGTAGAACTCGAAGAAGGAAATACTTACTATATCCCTCCCAAATACGATGTCACCGATGTATGCAGTAATAAACCAATTGTCAAAGTTAACATTAACGAAAATTATGCCGAAGACTTGACGGAAATCAATGGAATCACCAGCGCGATATCTAATTCAATTGTTACCTATCGGTCCGAGAATGGTTCTTTTGAGACAATCGAGGAGTTAATGGAAGTCTACGGTATCGGTAACGCGACATATCGAAAAATTAGAAATTACGTGACATTGAAGTAGTGGTTTTACTCCTCTTTTTTCTCGCTTTCTGGCTCGGCCTATCATTTCGCTATGATTTGCTAATCTTTGCCTTTCTAATCGCTGGGATACTGACGTTTATCTATTTTCGCCATGGGAGAAAAGTTTTTCTTATCGGAACAATAATCGCCCTATTGGGAATCGGTTATAGTTATATAGATATTAGTCATGAGACAGAGCAGTTTACTGGAATTGTCTATGAATCTAAGGCTAATTATTTTTTGATTAATTCTCGCGGAGAAAGGTTATATTGTTATGAGAAGAATAATCCCTATGAGATAGGCGATTTCCTATCAATCAAAGGCAACAAAAAAGAGCTAGATTTCTCAAGTATTGAGTCAGGTTTTGATTTCACTAGTTATCTCTACCATCGCGGAGTCCGAAGTCAGTTGTTTAGTTCTCATATAACGGTTAGATTTTCTAATCCGATTAGGGTGAATGCTTATCGAAACTGGTTTCTATCTCATTTTGATGATTCGACAAAAGGTATCATTAATTCAGTATTATTTTCAATACAAGATGATTCATTTGCTATTAGAGAAATCAGCGATCTGCATTTATATAACTATATCTCAGCAAGCGGACTTTATCTTCAAGCTTTTCTATCTTTTATATCTTTTCTACTCTGTTTTAAGATGCGCGAAAAATGGGCGAAATTTATTCCCCTTTGTTTACTCGTGTTTTATAGTATCTTTACTTTTCCGCGTTTTACCGTCATTCGTGTCCTCGCCTTTGGATTCGCAAGGTGGGTTAATCAATATGCAGCAAAAAAACGCTTATCCAATCATAGTGTGATAGGTTTACTTGGTCTCGTCTTTTTAGTACTTAACCCTTATCTTGCCTATCAGGATAGCTTTATTCTTGGGTTCACCATTCCTATCTTTTATTCGTTCGTTAATAAGATTACTAATCAATATCGAAAATGCACCCGAAAAGCGATGGAGATCGGCGCGTTAGCAATCTTCTTTTTACCTTTTGAATTGAAGTATTATCACGGCTTATCGATTCTCAGTCCTTTAATTCAAATTATCTTGTCCCCGCTTTTCTTGGTTTTTGGAATATCATCCATGTTGTCGTTTTATGGAATTCCTATCTTTCCAATAATCAATTTTCTCGCTCGGTTAATAGTTTATGTATCATACCCATTACGCTACTTGAAATGGGAGCTATTTGCTGATCAAATGGCTACCTGGTTTATCGTGACTTTTTATTCAGTATATTGTCTATTCCTTTATTATCTATCAATCGGTTTTCGCACATTCTATAAACCTTTGTCATTCATCACCCTTGGACTCCTTATTATCAATTTTCTTCCTCTTCAAGGATCTATTCGTGACCAGGTATCCTTTATAAATGTTGGACAAGGCGATGCTTGTCTCATTCGCGAACAAAACCGAACCATTCTAATCGACACAGGTGGTTCAATTTATCAAGATGTTGCCAGGGAATGCTTAATCCCCTATTTTAAGAAACAAAAAATCTATGATATCGACTATGTGATTACAACGCACGAAGACTATGATCATTCCGGGGCACTAGTATCATTACAGAACAATTTCAAGGTGAGAGAGCATATTTATCGCCAAGAAGATTTTCCATTTACCTATGGTGGTATCACGATTCAAAACTATAATCATCACACTGAAGAAAGTAGTGAAGAAAACGAGCAGTCACTCGTTTTGGGCTTTCATTTTGCTAAACGAGACTTCCTCATTATGGGTGATGCGCCTAAATCGATTGAAAAGAATATCATGGCGGAATTTTCTAACATTCCTTGCGATATATTGAAAATCGGTCACCATGGTTCAGACACATCCACTTCTTATTCTTTTATTGAGTATTTGCGTCCGGAGACAGCAATTATTTCGGTCGGAAGAAATAGTTATGGTCATCCATCTGATAAAGTCCTGACCATTCTTAATAAAGCTGGAGTGAAAATAAGAAGGACAGACAAAGAAGGAACCATCAATTATTTCAACTACATTTTTATGTAGTTTTTTGTCATAATAATTACATGGTTTATTTGATATACGGAAATCAAACCCCAACAATCAGAAAAAGACTGAACGCTATTCTCAAGGAAAGACTTCCTGATCGAGATGAGATGAATTATGTCAAATACGACGGCAGTCTCACTTTAATTCAGGAATGTATTAATGATGCAAATTCATTGCCCTTAGGCTATGAGCACAAGGTCGTGGTGGTTGAATCTTGTTATTTCCTTATGAAACCGAAACCTCGTAATAAGATCGAAAGCGATCAAGATTACGACACATTAAGAAAATTTATTGCCACTCCATCAGAAGAATGTGACCTAATTCTTGTCGTTTCCTCTTCGGATGTGGATAAAACGAGCGATATTTATAAAGAAATACTCAAATCTGGGAAGGTTTTTGAAATTATCGACCCAACCTCCGACCAGTGGAATGCCTACGTTGGCCACTATTGTCGTGATGTAAAGAAACTTAAGATTGATAATGACGCTTTGTATGAGCTTAGTCAAAGAACATCAGGAGATGTATCATTGTTCCAAAACAGTGTTGCTGTTCTTGAATTGTATACTGACCACATTAGTTATGATGATGTTCTCAAAATGGTAGCAAGACCGCTTGATGAGAACGCATTTCTTTTGTTCAATTATTTAGTACAAAAGAAAACTTCTGAAGCCGTTGGTTTATTCCGCGACTTGAAAGTCGCTAATGTCGAACCAGTCACACTTATCAGCATGCTCGCTAACCAGTTCCGCCTCTTGAATCAGATTTCTTACTTGTATAACAAGGGTTTTGAATCAAACGCGATTGCTTCTGAACTTCGCATTAATCCGATGAGAACTCAAATTATGCTTCGTTCTGTTCGCTCCATTTCTCAAGCAAATATTCGAAAGACTCTCGACGATCTATTTAATCTCGATGTACAAATTAAAAGCGGCCTTGTCGACCGCTTCTATAGTTTTGAATTGTTTTTAATAAATTTCAAGAGTAATTAATGCTTATTTAAGACCATTCAATAAACGTTGCAACTCACCTTTTTGACGTGCAGCAGTATTTGCGTGTTGAACGCCATCGCTGACAGACTTGTCAATGAGTTTGAAAGCATGGGCTAAGAGTTCTTCTGCTTTGGCTGAATCTTTGGCTGTGACAGCCAATTTGACTTTCTTAATAGCAGTTCTAATCGCTGATTTAGCGGATGAATTTCTAATGCGTGCTTTTTCGTTGGTTTTGTTGCGTTTGATTTGTGATTTAATGTTTGCCATGAACGTTCCTCTTTCAATGTCGTTTGTTATGTTATCAAATGTCAGGAAATAATGCAAATTATTTATGTGTTATTTTCGATTTTCCTTTTTAAGGAGAGCAACTTCATAAACAAAATCGTTTACAGTTGCCATCACACCTAATTTATCTTCAGGGAATGTGATACCAAACTTTTCTTGTACTTCTCTGATTAATTCGACATAATTCATCGAGTCTCCACCGAGGTCATCAATCCAGTGAGCGTCGTCTTCAATCTTAAAGGCTGAAAGGATGAGAACTTTTGCGAAAATCTCGCGCATCGGGGCGAGAATCGAAACGATTGTTTTTTCATCGAATCCATCAATTTTTTTTGATTGTCTCTTCGCGTCGATAGAAACATATTCATTCGAGCCATCTTCAATAGCTTTTTTAACGAGGTATCTCTTTACTTTAATGCCGTTCGCCAAAGGAAGCTTGTTCTTCGCTAAATAGACATCAGAGATTTTCACATTGCGAGGCAAATTGCGAGAATTTTCTCTAATTGCTTCTTTTAGAGTTTCTAGTTGCAGATCAGTGACACCATTTTCAAGTTCAAGAATAAGTGTGACCTTTTCATCGTGAGAGTTTTTAATTTTGACACCTAAAACACAGAGGTGGGTGAGAAAGGGAAGTTTTTTGAAGTGATCTTCGATTTCGTCAGGGAAGATATTCTCGCCATCCGCGTTAACAATGATATCTTTGATTCTTCCTTTGAGATAGAAGCGTCCATCTTCTGCGACCTCGGAGATGTCACCAGTGCTGAAGAATCCTTCGCTATCGAGGGTAACACCTTGTTCTTTTCCGGCGATAATCTCGCGGACGTGAATCGTGGGTGATTTAACAAATAACTCGTGGTTCTCTTTGATTTTATATTCGACTCCGTAGAAGGGATGACCAATGCTGCATTTTAACCTCTCGTTGACGTCTCCAGATAATTCAACGGAAGTGACACCGATTTCAGTCATTCCGTATCCATTGCAGAGAGGGTATCCTAATGAGTTAATGGTTGTCGCTGTTTCACGAGAGAGGAATCCACCTCCCGAAATAGCGAATCGAATCTTTGGTCCGAGCAACAATTTTTGAATAATTGAACGGGTATTTTCCCAACCAGCTTTTCCCGCTTCTTTTTTGGAAATTGTGCCAAGATTATAATCCATAAATTTGGCAAAAAGTTCTTTCTTTTCCGTGTCTAGTAAATCGACTTTCCTTTTGATATTTAAAGCCAAACTATCCCAGAATAATGGAACGCTGTAGACGTGGGTAACACCAGCTTTTAGACATACTTTTTGAATCTCGGTCGGAGTAATCGCAGTGGGGAAAACCAATGTTTTGCCATAGAAGGTATACCATAAGAAGACAGCGACGAATCCGAAGATATGATGGAAAGGAATCATTGCTAGAATCTTAATCCTTCCATGCTTATCTGGATACATGATGTGCCTAGTTTCTTCTGCTAAATTGAGCGAGCAGCAGATCTGGTGACAAATCGCTTCCCCGTTATAGATCATGAGTTTGACATCACCGGTGGTTCCACTTGAACAGAAGATGACTTCGTTTTCCCAAACTGGTTGGACTATGTGTTCAGATTTTGTGTCAATGATATCATCGCTTGAAATCTTGGTGACATCGTAGGTGTATACATCATCAGCAACAATCCCAATCGCGTGGCTTTGAGTGAGAATGTTGGCCGTTCCTTCTTTTGAGAGACGAGCGTCAATTAAGAGGGGTTTGTAACCCGCCATGAGAAGCGCCCAGAAAATCTCAATCCAGTGTTGACTGTTAGCCATCTTTAAGGCAACTGGTTGATGCAAACCATCGGCCTTTAAAATATTGCTAATCGTGGAGGCAAATGAAATAACATTAACCTTCATCTTTTTATACTTATAATGTTTTAATTTTCCTTTTATGTTGTAATATTCAACTGCAACCTTTTTCGCATTTTTCTCACAAATAAGGGTGAAGATGTCTTGCATGGTCTTGTTCGTCTTCATTAAGAGGGAAGCTGTTTTGATAAATTCATGGACTTGGTTGTATTCAGGATACATAGGTATTTTCTCCTTGTTCTTTGTAATGATATTAGAAATTTGTTTTTTTGTCGAGAAGACTAAAAAAATTTACTTTGAGTCCGTCTTGACTAATGTCAATAATTGCGAATGACAAATCATTTCCATCACGCGCAAATGAAATCGCTCCAGGATTGAGCCATATTACTCCGTCCCGTTCAAAATGTTCTCTCGTATGAGTGTGACCATGAACAAATATTTTAATGCCCTGTTCCCTAAGGAAATTTAATGATATTCGTGGTGAATGCTGCATTAAAAGAGATCCATAAGGTGTGTGAAAAAGCAATTTTTCGGGAAGATTGTCGTCCCAATCCCGATTACCTTTAACCATTTCAAAAGGAAAAACATCCGACGAAGAGGTTTCTCCGTCACCCGCGTGAAGATAAAAGTCACAATCCGGATATCTTTTATAAATCTCATCGACAGCCGTAGTGTTCCCGTGGCTATCTGAGCATAAAGCGATTTTCATGGAGACATTTTAATGTATTTTGTATACAAAATGAAATATAATTATGACGATGGAAAAAGAAAAATTGCGGCTCATATTCATGGGGACACCAAAAATCAGTGCTTTTGTCTTCGAATCAATGATTGAAGCTGGTTATCATTTTGTCGGACTTATCGCTCAACCTGATCGACCAGTCGGTAGACATGGTGAACTGGAGAAAGTTCCAACTAAGTTAGTTGCCGAGAAATATGATATTCCGGTTTTTCAACCACTTAAAATTCGCAAAGAATATGAATTTGTCAAAGATTTAAAACCAGATTTAATCATTACCCTCGCATACGGACAAATCGTCCCTCAAGGTCTATTAGATATCCCTCAGTATGGATGCTTGAATCTCCATGGGTCGCTCCTTCCGAAATATCGCGGAGCTGCCCCTATTCAATACGCTCTAATTAACAACGAAAAAGAAACCGGCATGACTTTAATGGAAATGATCGACAAGATGGATGCTGGTCGAATGTACGCAAAAAAAGTGGTGGAAATCGCCCCTGAAGATAATTCCACTTCCCTCTTTAAAAAGATGGGCTTGACCGCTCGCGATTTAATACTTGAAAGCCTCCCCCAATATATCGATGGTGAACTAGTCGGCGAAGCACAAGATGAAGGTTTGGTGACCTTCGCTCCGACCATAAAGGTCGAACAAGAGAAACTTGATTTATCTCTCGATGCCAAGAAAATATTCGGATGGATTAGAGCGTTAAGTGATAAACCAGGCGCTTATTTCCTTCTTGATGGAGAGAAATTAAAAGTTTATAAAGCTGAATTAGTTAACATTCCTTTCAAAGGCCAGATTGGAGAGATCATTGAAGCGGATAAAGGCGGGCTCGTTGTTCAACTGAACGAAGGACAACTATCCTTGCTTGAATTGCAGAGAGAAGGCAAAAAGAGAATGGACTATCGTTCCTTCCTCAATGGGAATCAAAAAATATTCGGAAAAATCTTAGAGTAAAGACTAGAATTAACTAGTCTTTTTCTTTACTATATTGATATGAGGAAATCACTTGAACTCTCTGTTCATCAACTAGTCGATTTTCTTTTAAGAAAGGGCGACATCGACAATCGTGTTTTTAATCGTAGTTCAATGCAGGAAGGGAGTCGTATTCACGCCAGTTTTCAAGAGAAGCAAGGCAGCGATTATATCAGCGAATATCCTCTCCAGCACACTTTTGTTATCGATGATGTTTCCATTCACCTCCAAGGGCGAGCTGATGGCATCATCAAAAAAAGCGTCAGCGAATACCTCGTTGATGAGATTAAATCAACTGTTGAAGACCTCCATAAATTCAAAGACGACAACAATGAATGGCATCTCGGACAAGCCAAATGCTATGCCTTGATGTTTTGTTTGGAGCAAAACTTACCCCGTATTGAAATTAGAATGACTTATATCCGCCAAGGAAAAGAAAAAGAGCGGATGGTCGATTACTATTACTTTCTTAAAGAAGAGCTTGAACATTATATCTACGAGCTCCTTTACGATTATCTCGCTTTTGTTAATATTATTTTCCGTCACCAAGAAGAACGAGATGCATCAATCAAAGCTTTAGCTTTTCCATTTGACAATTATCGCCGCGGTCAAAGAGAATTGGCGAAATATGCCTATGGCATCACAAAGAATGGTGGGCGCTTCTATTGCGAAGCACCGACCGGTATTGGCAAAACCATGTCGACACTCTTTCCGTTTATTAAATCGCTCGTTGAAGATGATAAAAGCAAAATCTTTTATCTCACCGCGAAGACTTCTGGCAAAGAATCAGCTTACGATGCCGCCGAGTTATTAAAGGCGAAATCCTTGGTTCTCAACGACATCGTAGTGACGGCAAAAGACAAGATTTGTTTTTGCCCAGGAAAAGCCTGCAACCCCGATGAATGCCCTTTTGCTAAAGGTTATTACAATAAAATCCAAGGCATTCTCAAAGAATCCTTAATCAATCACTCCACTTTCGATCCTGAGACAATTGTTAAAATCGCCCGCGAAAACGAGGTTTGTCCTTTTGAATTAGAACTCGATTTATCGCTCTTCTGTGACTTGATTATCTGCGATTATAACTATGTATTCGATCCCATCTCATATATGAAGCGGTATTTCGATGAAGATGCGAGCCATTATCTTGCTCTTGTCGATGAAGCGCATAACCTCGTTGATCGTTCCCGCGATATGTACAGTGCTTCAATTAGTTACACTTCCTTCCTTTTAGCCCGTAAATCGATTCGCCGCGTCAAACATTCACGCTTGAAAAGGATGATGGGTAAATTGGAAAAAATGTTTAAGGAATTATCTAGCATCTATCCGCTCGGCAATCACATCGTAGAAGATTTTTCCGAAGAACAATATAAATTATTCATTGCTTTTATCAATCTGATGCAGGACCTCAATAAGAACGAGCACGAGGTCGTCTCAGGAGAACTATTGGACTTCTATTTAGAGGTGAACCGCTTCATGAAAATTAGCGAATTCTTCAACGAGAGATATATCGCCTATTATCAAATCCAAAATGATTTGAAATTACATTTGTTTTGTTTAGATGCATCCTATTTTATTCATGCGATGACTAATCGTTTAAAAGGAAGTGTTTTCTTCTCGGCTACCCTCTCGCCAATCGATTATTTCATCGATACCTTGGGTGGCAAAAAAGACAGTGATCCAACCTTGATTCTTCCTTCCCCATTCCCTCAGAAAAATTTCAAGTTAATGGTAGCTCCAAAAGTCTCGGTTAAATATAAGAATCGCGAATCATCTTACGAAGAGGTCGTGGAGTATATTCGTTCTTTTGTCGATAACAAAGTTGGCAATTATTTCGTCTACACCCCAAGTTATGAATATCTCGAAAAACTAGTAACCTTTTTCTCCCCTACGGAGTTTAACTTCTATAAACAAGAACGGGACATGAGCGATCAGGAGAAACTTGATTTCCTCACCCGTTTTGAAGAACACCCGAAGAAGACGACGGTTGGGTTCCTCGTAATCGGTGGATCATTTGCTGAGGGCATCAATCTTATCGACGATCGCCTCATCGGAGCGGTCATCATCGGCATCGGCATGCCGCGCATCAATTTTGAGAGCGATCAAATCGCCACCTATTTCAAGGCGAAAAATAAACCTGGACACGATTATGCCTATCTCAATCCCGGGATGAATAAAGTCATGCAGGCGGTTGGTCGAGTCATCCGCAGCGAAGATGATCGAGGGGCGGCTTTATTAATCGATGAAAGATATATGTCCCATCAATATCAGGATCTTTTCCGAGTCGAGTGGAACAATTATCTCGTCGTTCTCACCCCAGAAGAAGTGAAAAATCACTTAATAACTTTCTTTAGGAAATAACTTTTATGTTATAATGACCCGGAAACTATGAAAATCGACCAAAATAAAATCCGAAATTTCTCAATCATCGCTCACATTGATCACGGCAAAAGTACCCTCGCTGATCGCATTTTGGAAGCGACCGGAACCATCGAACAAAGAGAGATGAAAGATCAGATTCTCGACTCCATGGATTTGGAGAGAGAAAGAGGCATTACCATTAAGCTCAATGCTGTCACTTTAAATTACAAAGCAGATGATGGAAATACTTATATCTTCAACCTAATTGATACTCCTGGGCATGTTGACTTCACCTACGAAGTATCGCGTTCTTTAGCGGCATGTGAAGGAGCGATTTTGGTAGTGGATGCGACTCAAGGTGTCGAAGCGCAAACTTTAGCGAACACCTACTTAGCCATCGACAGCGATTTAACCATCTTGCCGGTAATCAATAAAATTGATTTACCTAGCGCGCGTCCTGATCTAGCTCGTAGAGAAATTGAAGAAAAAATTGGTATCGACTGCAAAGATGTCGTCGAAGTATCAGCCAAAACCGGTTATCACATCCATGAGTTACTCGAGACAATAGTCAAAGATGTTCCCTCGCCAAGCGGAGACCCAGAAGCCCCTTTAAAGGCCTTGATCTTTGATAGTTACTACGACTCTTATCGCGGTGTCGTCATGCTCATTCGTATTATGGACGGAACGGTCAAGGTCGGCGACGATATCCGTTTAATGCAAGCCGATAAGCAATATCAAGTTACTGAATTAGGCATTCACAGTTCTCGCGCGGTGAAAGTCGACACGCTTTCCGCTGGCGAAGTCGGTTACTTATGCGCCCAAATCAAAAACATCAAAGATGTGCGCCCTGGTGACACCGTCACTTTGGTCAATAAACCAGCCTCAAAAGCACTTCCTGGATATCGCGTTATGAATCCAATGGTGTTTTGCGGCTTATACCCGACTTATTCCGAGGACTATCACGAATTGAAAGATGCATTAGATAAACTTTCTTTAAGCGATGCCTCCCTCCAATATATTGCCGAATCTAGCCAAGCCCTTGGCTTTGGTTTTAGATGCGGTTTCCTTGGTCTTCTTCACATGGATATCGTTCAAGAACGATTAGAGAGAGAATACAATCTCGATTTGATTTTGACCGCACCGAGCGTTATTTACCATGTTAAGTTAACTGACGGCACACTAATCAACCTCGATAACCCAAGTAAATTACCAGACAATTCCAAAATTGATCACATCGAAGAACCTTATGTCAAAGCTTCAATCATGACTCCCAAGGAATATGTCGGAGCGATTATGGAACTATGTCAAGAGAGACGTGGTGTCTATCAAAATCTCGAATATTTTGATGAGACGAGAATGATTTTGACCTATGAATTACCACTTGCTGAAATTATTTATAATTTCTTCGATAAATTAAAGAGCTTTACCAAAGGATATGCTTCCTTTGATTACGAATATTCTTCTTATCACAAGAGCGATCTCGTCAGATTGGATGTCTTAT
>JAAYDH010000023.1 GCA_012729405.1 Erysipelotrichaceae bacterium | reverse complement strand
CTCCCACATCTCTCAGGCTTTTTATGTAATCGGCAATCTCTTCGGTTATTTCCTCTCCGGGACATACAAAAGGGACTCCTCACTATTCTCAATGAACTCGCATTGTCGTAGCTTTAATGTTTATTAATTATATAAAAATTATATTTATATTACCTATATAATACCTTACATGCAAAAATTGTTCTTATAGTGCAAAAAAAAAGGGCAAAAATGATTAATCATTTTTGCCCCTTGCAAATTGATTTCAGATTGTATATGAATCTTAAAACATGAATCTTAAGACTTTGTTAGAATCCTTATACGTTCATTACTATAAAAATTTGATACAGATTTATTATTATCGTCCAATTAGTACTTCGCCGTTGTCATTGACCCCTATGACCTTTTCTCCGACATCGCGTAGGGATTTAATATAATTAACGGCTTCTAAAGTTATTTCTTCTCCCGGACAGATGAACGGTATACCCGGGGGATAAGGAATAATTGAGCTTGCACAAACTTTGCCTTCTGCTTCTGCCAATTTAATAAAAATCTTATCGTGTGGGACCGGATGCATCTTCCCCGCTACCGGCGGTTTCAATATTTTCACTTCTGCTTTACTTCCGATCTTATGCTTAGATGCGATGTCTCGAAGTGCATTCAGAGTCTTGTCCATGTCCGCCCTTGTGTTTCCTATGCCGGTCATAAGCATTAGGATATTGCCTGTATAGAGTTCCGAAAATATACCGTATGCCATAAGCAACTCTTCAAGTTTTGCACCATCTATACCAAAGCTGCTCATATCCAGATTTATTTTACTTATATCCATATGGTTCTTGATGATCATAACATCAAGGCCGGCGACCTTGCTGGCTTCCTCGTAGAAATAAGTAATATTCTCCTTCCAGTTTTTCATGACTTCCGCGCCGTGCTTTTCTAAAATCTCAGCATTTATATCCAAAAATGTCATAAGTACATAAGAAGGACTGGTGCTCTCAATAGCCTGTAATTTATCTTCAAGAAGATATCTATTCACTCTGTCAGAATTTAAATTGAGAACCGCACTTTGCGTTAATGAAGCCAAAGTCTTATGTATACTGTTGATTACAAGGTCTGCGCCGCAGTCTTCTGCCGCCACAGCCATTCCTTCTCCCTGTCCGTACTTGTGAAAAAATTTCAAATGTGCACCATGGGCCTGATCAACTATGAGGACCTTTCCTGCTTTGTGTACAACCTCAGCTATTGCGGATATATCGCTGCATATACCATAATAATTCGGACTCGGAAGTATTACCGCCTCACCATCCGGGTTTTCTGTAAGCAATCTCTCTATCTCCTCTGCAGATACAGAACCGAGTATTCCGTTTTCTTCAATAAGCTCAGGCTGTGCATACACCGGCTCAATATGGCCCAGTGTCAAAGCGTTAAATACCGATTTGTGACAGTTCCTTGCCATTATAAGCTTTTTTCCGGAAGGCACGCAGGATAGGATTGATGCTATAATGCCTCCGCTGGTTCCGTTGATCTGCAGATATGAATGCTTTACGCCATATAGCGCTGCATACCTGTCCTGAACATCTTTGATTATTCCCTCTGCCTGAAAAAGATTATCTGCTCCGGGAATTTCCGTCACATCAATATCCACAAAGTTTTCAAGCACATCACCATATCCATATCTGCTAAATATCGCAGATCCCTTATGCCCCGGCATGTGGAAAGATACAGGGTGTTTTGACGCATGCTTTAGTAAAAAATCCTTCATTTATGTCTCCTTAAGCCTATTCAAACACTATCTTTACATTGGGTGAGTTCGTAGCGTATACAATTGTAGCATAACACAAAGTAAATTCCATTATGTCACCAACTTTTATTTTTTTTGTCGCATCTTCAATATCCACAATGGTATGGTCGCTGGATGCGCCCAAAACTTCAACACCCTTCTCAATAGGATAAATCATATCGTGAAACGCATAGTCAACTTTACCGAGTGCTAAAAGTGCTCGCCTTCTGATTCCTCTGTCCGTGTACTCCTGTTTCATTCCGAAGGCATCATATCCAATTTCTCCCACCGGATGACTGGGTTTATCTTTTACCTCAATAACCATAGCCTTCAATACGAATGCATCCTGGTACATAAAACTCATATCATATCCGAAGAGATCTCGTGAATCTTTTGCGTTTACTATTGCTTCTCCAATGCGGAGTTGATTGATTCTTTCCGGCATATTGCGATCAAATATTCTCGGCATAGAGGTACTTGCACCACCACTGATTATATCCAGTGATCGCCCGATTTTCGCCTCGATCATTTCAGCACAATCAACCAATTCATCCAGCTTTTCAACCGTTGGAACAATTGATCCATAGCATCCCAGGTTTGTTCCGATTCCCGCAAGATAAAGATTGTCCATATCCTTTTCCGTCATAAGTGCCGCTTCCAAAAGTTCATCCCGGTCCCAAAAGCCTTCCCTCAAATCTCCAAGATCAATCATCAAAATCACTTTGTGGATCTTCCCCTGCCTCTTAGCCGCTTGATTCAATGCACGCAAACCCTCAACTTCGCTGTTAAGACTTATTTCTGTCAGTCTGACCGCTTCATCAACCTCACAAAGCATAGGAATCCGTATAAGCATGAACGGTCCTTTTACACCATAGTCTATCGCATCACGAATTTGCTCCAGGCGGGATGAGGCAATATATTGACATCCTGCCTGTTCAAAAACTTTGGTGCATTGAGGGATGCCTGTGCACCCCTTAATTACACCTACAAGATTCACACCTTGTTCGTCACATCTTCGCTTTATCTCGTCAATGTTATGCCTCAATTTCTGTAGATTGACTGTCACGCGAGGATAATATTCATTTATCATTTGCCTGATCTCTTTTCTTCTCTTAATGCTGCATCGATCGGCAATTGCTCAGCAAAGTATTCTTTCTTCAGTTTAACAACCTTATTGCTCAAGAATAACAAGCCTATAAGGTTCGGTATCATCATAAGTCCGTTTGTAGTATCTGCTAAATCCCACACAAAACCGAGAGAACTTACAGACCCGACTATTATAAATACAAGCCACAACACTTTTGATACCGGTTTGCTTTTTTCACCGAAAAGAAATTCTAGTGCTTTTTCAACATAATAGTACCATGTAATAAGGCAAGAATAACCAAAGAGCAGTACCGCACCCAGTACTATGAAGCCTCCAACCTTACCCGGCAAGAGCGAATCAAATGCTGCCATAGTAAGTGCCGAACCGGATAACTCTTCACCTACGGTCCAAAGCCCCGACATTACAATCGTGAGTCCCGTTACGCTACAAACTAAAAGTGTGTCTATACACAACTCAACAGGTGCCCATAATGCCTGCTGGCACGGATGATCCACCTTCGCACTTGCATGCACTATAGCGCCTGTACCTAATCCTGCTTCGTTACTGAATATTCCTCTTGCCATTCCATAACGCATTACCATCCATACAGATGTTCCGGCAACGCCGCCAAGTCCTGCTTCAGGATTGAATGCCGCTTCAAATATCTGACCGAATGCATGGGGTACTTCCGTAAAATTGGTAAAAATTATTACCAGCCCGGATAATATGTAAGCAGCCCCCATAAACGGAGCAATAATTTCACAAACTTCGCCTATCCTCTTTATTCCGCCTATAATAACAATACCGGTAAGTACTACAAAAATTATTCCTATTACAAATGACGGCAAATCGATTTTCTCCTGTAATGCAATTGTCATTGTATTGGTGTCAACTACTGCAGAAATTACAAGGCCTGCCGGTATAGTTAAAATTGCAAAAATAACTCCCAGCCATTTTTGGTGCAAACCATTTTTTAGGTAATACATAGGCCCGCCGACAACATTTCCATCCTTGTCGATCTCGCGAAATTTGATTCCGAGCGTGATTTCCGAGAACTTGGTGCACATACCTATTAATGCTGCGACCCACATCCAGAAAAGGGCTCCCGGTCCTCCCATTACCACTGCCGTTGCAACACCGGCTACATTACCGGAACCAACTACAGCTGCCACAGCAGTCATTGCCGCCTGAAACGACGTTATGTCACCTTCCGAATCTTTAGACTTTGCTCTCCATTTCTTTGAAAATGCTCTTCCTAGTGTCCTGCTGACCACAAATCTTATATGTGTGAATTGCAGGAAACCAAGACGGATCCCAAGGTAAAGACCTGTCCCCATAAGTAGCAAAATGGCAAACGGTCCCCATATTAGACCATTAATGGTATCATTGACAGTTAATACAGTATCCATACTTTCCTCCTCTCATTAGCCCTGCCATAAAAAAATAATCCAGCTCTCTTACTTCCTGAAATAATCTGCAAGGCTCAAGTAAAACTTATATTTGATTGAATTTTCATGCAATAGTTAATTTGTACTATATTATCAAGTTCTTTATATACACTTTTCACATAATATGATAATCTGTTTTAGAAAGAAGGGGAAAATAACATGTTTACAATTAAAGATTTTTTGGAAATGAAACTTGTACCGTGGTATCGAAATCTTACAGATGCCCCCATCCCTATGACAAAGCCGATTGAGTATGCTTCTGTCAATGATCTGCCATTGGATGATTTCATCAGAGAAAATGAGATGGTCATATCAATTGCAACCCCTTATATGAAAGATGAAAAGCTCATGACCGAATTTATCAATGGTTTGATCGATGCAAATGCAAGTATTTTTTTGCTTGCCACTCCAAGCAATAAATTAGTTTTGAGCGACAAAAATATAAAAATTGCAAAGGAAAATGATCTGCCTATATTTCAAATTCCATGGGAGATCAGATTCGCAGATATATTGGAAGCTGTCCTTACGGAAATTCATACTACATATAATAAGGAAGTTGATGGGCTCAAAGAGTTGCAGACAAAGCTTTTAGAAGCATTCCTCAGCAATTCCGAAATTTCCGAAGCGGCAAAAATTATTTCGGAAAGCCTAGAGTGCGATGTTACTATTCAGGACCTAAACGGCAACATCATCTGCGGCAAGGATGATCCGGCGGAGATGTATTCAATTTCGCTTGAGTCTGATAACCACCTCTACGGTTATTTTTGTTTCAATCTCAAAAAAACCATTAAGATTGTTTCTCTTCTTCGACGTATTCTCTCACCTTTACTCATGCTGTGGTTTTACAAAGATGATATTATTTCCAATGCGCAGCGAATGGCCCGGGATGATTTCGTTTGGGATTTGGCCTGTGGAGAAGATCCCAAATCCGAAAATACAATCAGAAGTGCAGAACTTATGGGTTTTCACCTCTCATGTCCATACACTTGCATCGTCGGGCGTCCTATGCTAGACGGATCCCATGATAAGGCATGGGGCAACTCATGGATGACATCAAATATAAATTCTCTAAAAAAAGATCTGCTTTTTATTGCCCAAAGCATGGGTTGTGAAATAATGATCACACACCAAAAAGATCTGATTATTATCTACCTTGAAAATTTAATGTCAGGAGCAAAAGAAAGTGTAAATAGATTCCTCGATAGGGCTGAGGAATATCTGCGTCGATCATCTCCGCGTATTTTTTTCTCATGGGGAATAAGTGAGATAAAAACCAATCTCACTAATTTTAGAACTTATTTTATTCATGCAAAACTGGCTGAAGAACTGTGTGCCGGAAATACCGGTACCGGAAAGCGTTTTCAATTTGAAGACACAATAATTTTTAACATAATGTCGGCACTTTCCACCAACGAAGAAATCATGAAGGCTCTGTATAATATAATATGTCCTCTAATCGAATATGACAAAACCAGCAATGGATGTCTTATGAACACCCTTAAATCTTATCTCTCCTATAGAAACATATCAGAAACTGCCCGTAATCTTAATATGCACCGCCAATCACTACTGTACAAGCTTAATAAAATCGAAGAACTGACCGATTTATCTCTCAAAAACACCGAGGATATATTTCTCATGGAAATTTGCATGCATCTCTATGCTGATTTCAGCAATAAATTAGAATAAATATTATGCATTCTCTATCTGAATGTTGATAAAGCAACATGGCTAAAAATAATAAGTGGAATCTATGGCCTATGCATTTTTTTGTTTCACATTCCGGAAAAAAGCGCAGTCATAAAAACTTGATTCTCTTATTATCATATTTTTTGTTTCTATAACCATCTTCTCTCCCCAAATCATCTATTTATATTCCGCTGCAAGTTTTTTGAAGGCATCCATGGAAGCAAGTATTGTCTCATATGAAACGCAATATGCCAGTCTTACATACCCGGGTGATGCAAATGATGAGCCGGGCACCATTATTATATTATATTTTTTTGCTGTCTTGCAGAATTCTTTTTCATCGGACACCGGGGATTTGGCGAAAAGGTAAAAAGCCCCCTGTGGTTTTACACATTGGAACCCGCAGTCTGTTATACAGTCATAAAGAGCCTTCCTGTT
>JAAYDH010000033.1 GCA_012729405.1 Erysipelotrichaceae bacterium | reverse complement strand
ATTTGCTCTCTTTGTCTGTTGACTTGAGTGAGGGCATAGTCCTCGCACTTCTTGCGGAAATCTTGAACCGGCATACTCTTGCGGTTGACTCCAGATTTAGTGACCATGTTTTCGATTGGCAGACCGTGGGTGTCCCAGCCAAAAACAAAGGGAGTCTTGTAGCCCTGCATATTCTTGTAACGAACGACGAAGTCTTTGAGAATGCGGTTGAGCATATGCCCACAGTGCATGTCTCCGTTGGCATAAGGAGGTCCGTCATGAAGAACATATTCTTCAGCGTCACTTCTCCAATCGTTCATTGATTCATAAATGTTTTCCATCTTCCACTTTTCTACTAAGATGGGTTCTTTCATCGACAAATTGCCTCGCATTTCGAAGGCTGACTTATTCATCGATAAAGTGTCTTTATAGTCCATAGGTGTTTCTACCTCTTTCTAATCATTTCGTTTAAATAGCGTTATACGCTAAGGAGTGAACGATAATGTACCCTTGCGTAGCGCCACTTCCGTTAATCGTCAATTTTAATATTCCGTTAATTGGGGTTTCAATCTCAGTTCCGACGGAGACTGGACCATCAGCTCCGGAAGGTCTCGTAACTGAACCGGAAGCAATTGTTGTATTTCCAATAGTCAAAGAGTAATTAATCGTCTTTCCTGAAGCGCAAGAAATTTTCGCATAGAAAGCGTCAACCGAAATACTTGAAATAGTCTCCATCGTAAACGAGTTAACCGGATTAGTGCTCGTTCCAAACAAGACTCCCCATTGTGGCTGATATTGATAAATGCCAGCGTTTGCGTTCGACCAGTCAATCTTCCAAGAGGTTCCGCTAAGTGTTACAGTCCCTCCTTTTGAGAAGCCGGTCAAGTCTCCACCATTAGTTTTGCCGGTTAAGACGTGGAGATAACTTGTGCTATTCATGGGGTCAGGATCGGCAACCTTAACAGGCAGCTTAATCGTATTATTCGGAGTGACAATATTAAATGTTTTAATTCCAATATCCGAGCTTGAGAATGAATAGTTGGCGGTTGTATCAGTAAATGTCGTATTTGGTCTCACGGTGAAGTCTTTAGTAACTTCAACTAATGTGTAGTCAGCTTTGCTGAAAGTTTCGCCAACATTATAATTTCTCTTCGCATTTGAAATCGCATAGTTAGCAATTTCATCTCCTTTGTCAATTTCGAGTTCTAGATAGGATGGTTTTAAATCAGTCAATGCGCCTGATTCGTTTTTCTTATCTCCATAGACATAATCTACTAAGTCAGGATAATCAACGAACGGGTTACGATTACCTTGCGCTTTGTTCGTTCCAGAATGGACGTGAGAATGGACACTTTCGTTGTGTTGATACTCTAAACGGTCGACTGAGAAGTTATTCCAATCCAATAAAGTGGAAAGATTTCCAATTGCGTATGGGGGATTGCCAGGAGAATACACGACGGGTTCTTCTTGTATGGTTAATGGCTGATAGAGAACGCTTTCCGATACGGAATACATAACTCCCATATAGAATATGGAGCGAGCTAATCTGCCTTTATCATAGTCGCTTGGTTCGAAATTGATATCGTCGTATGAATAGTCAAGGGAACTAGAGTTGCTAACAGGCGTATAATTTTCATTTTCAGGATTAGCCATTCCAAAGTTCTTGTTGCCACGTGATCCGTTTCCGGTTGAAGAAGCAGCGAACAAATTATGAAAATCGGTAGCTCTTCCTAATGTTCCGACAGCCTCAGAAGTTAACTTTCCGGTCATCAAAGATGCCGCGAAAGCATGTTCTCTTTGCCAACCAGTATTAGTATTCGACTTATCTTTATTTTCGCTGTCATATAAAATATCAACTTTTTCAAAATCATCGAGTGCTTGGTCAGCATATTGGTTTGTTTCCCAGTTAGTGGGAGAAGCATATTTAAGTGGTTGATAGCCATCATGAAGAATCGTGTAGAGTTTTTGTTTTAAATCTTCACCATCTTCCCAAGTTGCGATATCTTCATAATATCCATTGTAAAAATGGATACCGTAACCGGTATCTTCTTCTGTATCATTGTTTGAATCACAAGACATCAGAGAGAAAGCTAGGATGGGAAGTAGGAGGAATTTCAACATTTTATTCATAGGGCTATCCTTAACGGGTCTATTATCGCACATTGACGCGCAATAAAAAAGGGCATTTTCAAGCCCTTTTTATCGTTTATTCTTCTTTTTTAGTCTTTTAGGAAGCTCGGTAAGATGTCGTCGTCAAGGCTGAGGTCATCACTAGATGAGGCTTTTTCTTTGTCTTTCTTATCTTCCTCACTGTCATCAGTAAGGATGAGTCCCGCCCCTCCGTTATCGCCTTTCTGAAGGACAACTGGAGAAGGAACGGTGAAATTAATTTCTTCTTCAAAGTCGCTAGCGATGACACTGACGAGAATTTCATCACTTAGTTGATCGTTGATTGCAACTCCGAATTTGACGTCGATATCATGTCCTGATGCGTCAATCAGTAGGTTAACCGTCTCCTGGGCATCAAATAGCGAGACATTCTTTCCGCAGGTGACAGCGACGATGGCGCGTCTCGCTCCACGGATTGAGGCTTCAAGTAAAGGTGAATTAATCGCATTGCTAGCGGCTTCTTTCGCGCGGTTAGCACCTGAACCCATACCAAACCCGATTAAAGCGACTCCGGAATCTTTCAATGTGTTGCGCACATCCGCGAAGTCGAGGTTGATTACTGCAGGTAAGAGAATTAAATTAACAATGGTTTTAACCGATTGAGTCAAGACTTTATCGCTATCGCAAAAGGCTTCGCTAATCGGAGCGTTTCCGGAAGTCATAAGTAATTTATCATTACTTACAACGATGATCGAGTCGACACAGGATTTCAATTTATTCAAGCCGTCGATTGAATTGACGATCCGCTTTTTGCCTTCAAAGGTGAATGGGCGAGTAACAATGGCGACCACTAAGGCGCCAGCGTCTTTCGCGATGCGGGCAATAACTGGGGCCGCACCTGTTCCAGTGCCACCTCCCATGCCGGCTGCCACGAAGACCATGTTGGCTCCAGCGACAATTTGTTTAATATCTTCGGCGCTAGCTTCGGCAGCTTTTTCACCGATTTCCGGTTCTCCTCCGGCACCAAGTCCGCCGGTGATATCTTGTCCTAAGATGAGACGATGGGGACTTTTGCTCGTTGAAAGAGCTTGTTTATCGGTATTAGCTACCCAGAATTCAACATTGTTGATTTCTTCATCAATCATGCGGTTGACGGCATTATTGCCGGCACCACCGACACCAATGACGACTATTTTGGCTGCTGGTTCGAAGTTGTCTAAGTCATAGTTTTCCATATTGCAGGTTCTCCTTTACTTTATCGGATCGCGAGTCACTTGTCCGAATCGCGGATGGTTTTCATCATAGACAGACGGATTGTTAGCATGAGCGAGAATCATTCCCAAGCAATTGGTGAAGGTCGGGTTTCTCGCTCCAAAGGAGCGTGGTGTTACAACTTTCACGGTTTCACTCGGAACTTTCGGAGTGATGTATTCCACTAAACCATGGAGCTGAGAGCCACCACCGACGAGAATCATCGGGAGTTTCTTATAGGTGGTTCCGTAATCGGTTAAGAGATCATCAACCGCCGAGTTCAATTGTTTGGTGAAGGTTTCAAGTTCGGATTTAATCAAGCTATTCAACTCTTCCCGGTAATGTTTGACTTCGTGGCCTTCGCCATCATCGGTTTTACACACCGGAGCGCGGAAGTTCATCTCCCGCTTATCGATGCCGTAGAGAATTTTATATTTCTCCGCATCGGCTTCGTTGATATTGAATGCTTCAATAATTCTTTCGGTAATATGGTCACCGCCCCATTCAAAGGTGCGGGAAGCATATAAGGTTTTGTTTCCAATTAAGGAAACCATGGTAATATCGCTGCCGATATCCACCAAGATGTAATCATTTGGGATTTCGCTATAGGAAGCGAGCAATTTCGCGGCGGCAAAGGGGGCGATTACTAAGCGCTTGACATTGATGCCTCCGGAATTTAAAGCGGTTTGATAAGCAGTTGGAATTTTATGTGGCAAGGTGTGGACTTTAGCAACCATGCTGAGGGTGCTCGAAGAGACGCCAATCGGAGGGAGCGTAAAAGTTCTGCCCTGATCAAGAATATATGTTTCAGGGATGACATCGATAAGCGCGTTTTCCATTTCGTTGGAAGCGTTACGGATGAGCGCGTAAATATTGCGAATGTCGATTGTGTTAATTTTGCTCTCTTCGCCGATGACTGTCGTCACTTGTTTGGTCTCAAAGACATCCAACCCGTAGGGTGGTATAGCTAATAAAGCTTCCGAAATCGTTAATTTGAGTTTCGCAGAAGGATCGGAGAAGTCATGAACTTCTTTAACGTTTTGGGTTAGTTTCGCAAAGTCAGAAAATTTCCCT
>JAAYDH010000066.1 GCA_012729405.1 Erysipelotrichaceae bacterium | reverse complement strand
GTTGAAAGAGATAATCCTGGAATTTTTTCACGCATCGACCGAGCGAGTTTAAGATAATGCTCGCGATTATATCTTCGGCCCATTTTTCTTAAAACTTCATCGCTTCCTGATTGAACTGGAAGGTGAATTGCTTTCATGATATTGGGGTATTTTGCAATGACATCAATCATTTTTTCAGAAAAATCCCATGGGTGTGAGGTGGTGAATCTCAAACGCGGAATTCCTAATTTTGCGACAGCTTCTAATATATCGGCAAAATCAACTTCATCAGCAAGATCTTTTCCATAGGCATTGACATTCTGACCAAGTAAAGTAATTTCCTGATAACCTTGGTTAACTAGTTCTTGGCATTCTTTTAGTACTTCTTCGAATTTTCGACTTCGCTCTTTGCCCCTTGTGTAAGGGACAATGCAGTAAGTGCAAAATTTATCGCATCCGTAAATGATGTTTACATACGCTTTGAACTTGTTCGTGCGACTGACAGGGAGTTCTTCCACTACTTCACCTGGTTTGCTTTCGACATCGATGACTCTTTCTTTGCTCATGATGGTTTCAAAAAGCAAATCGTAGAGAGATGGTATTTCGTGAGTTCCAAAGAAAAGATTCACTTCAGGATAAGTTTTTACCACCTTCTCGAGAATTTCTGGTTGTTCAACCATACATCCGCACATCGCAAGAACGAGATGGGGTTTCTTCCTACGGAGATATTTGATGTTACCAATTTCTCCGTAAACTTTGTCTTCCGCATTTTCCCGTACAGCGCAGGTATTGATAATAATGATGTCGGCGCTTTCAACTTCTTCAGTTGGGTACAACCCAATTCCTTGGAGCATACCCCTCATTGTCTCTTCATCGCGCACGTTAGCTTGGCATCCATATGTTTTTACATAGTAATGCCAACCCTTGACCATTTCGGTCAAGGATGAAAGATGCTCGCTTTTAAGAACATCAAAAAATGTCTCTTCTTTTCTTCGAGAAGCAGCTTTTTTAAGATCAGGAGTGTGGATGATTTTACTTTTCATTTTTGTCCTCCACATAGTAGATGGAAAAGATTGAGTTCGCAAGACCGGTCTCAGGATTGACGCTGATTACGACTCCACAGAACAATCCTCTTCCTTCGTCAGGAGTATTAAAATGGCTTGTTTCTCCGTAAAGAGTTTTCTTCATTACTGATTCGCTGTCAAAGCCGAGAACTCCTTCGTACAAACCACACATGCCGACATCGCTGATGAAAGCGGTTCCATTTGGAAGGATACGAGCATCGTTGGTTTGGACATGAGTATGAGTGCCGAGGACAGCAGCAATCTTGCCGTCGAAAGCTCGGGCAAAACAGATTTTTTCGCCGGTTGCTTCGCCATGGAAGTCGATAATATTAACTGTTGCTGGTTCCTCTTCCGATAGAACTTGAAGCATTGAATAATAGGGCGAATTAACTTGTTCATTGATAAAGGCAGAGCCGAGGACATTAGTAACGCGAACCGAGACTCCGTCGACATCGTAAACGGCGGTCCCTTCACCAGGAAATTCGTTGATCAAATTAATGGGGCGAATTAAGCGATCGACTTTATCGATATACTTGTTTATTTCTGATTTGGAATTGTAATGATTCCCTAATGTAACCACATCAACCCCCGACTCAATCAACTCGTCGTACTGACGGTGAATTAAACCCTTTCCATGGGTTGCATTCTCTCCGTTAGCAATAACAAAATCAATATCGTATTTTTTAACAAAATATGGTAATTTTTCGCGAAGCATTCTTCGGCCAACGCGGCCGACAACATCGCCGATGAATAAAATGTTCAAAAGGTATTCTTTCTATGAAATAGGGTGGCTATTTCGCGGTTTCAATGGCGCGATACTCACGGATGACTGAAACTTTGATTTGGCCTGGATAGGTCATTTCATTTTCAATTCTCTCGCGGATTTCGCGGGCTAATTTAAAAGCGGTAAGATCGTCGATCTTTTCAGGAATAACCATGACGCGCAGTTCGCGTCCGGATTGCATAGCATAAGATTGGTAAACACCATCGTAAGATTTGCAGATTTCTTCCAACTGTTCAATTCTCTTGATGTAGTTCTCGAGCATTTCACTGCGAGCACCAGGACGAGCGGCACTTAAAGTATCAGCGGCTTGAACGAGATTAGAAATAACATACTTAGGCTCGACGTCTCCGTGATGAGATTCGATGGAGTTAATAACAACATCAGGTTCACCATATTTCTTGGCTAAACGGATGCCAATTTCAACGTGACTTCCATCCATCTCAAAGTCGGCGGATTTTCCGATATCGTGGAGAAGCCCAGCTCTCTTAGCCAGGTTTTGATCAAGACCAAGTTCGGCCGCCATCGTGCCAGCCAAAATAGCCACTTCAACCGAGTGGTTAAGTGCGTTTTGTCCATATGAGGTGCGATATTTTAAACGACCGACATAGTCGAGTAATTCACGATTAATCTTGGGTAATCCAAGTTTGAAAGCAACATCTTGTCCAGTCTTGTGGATGGATTCACTGACAGTTTTTTTAGCTTTTTCAACGATTTCTTCAATTCTTCCAGGTTGAATACGTCCATCTTTAATTAACTCTTCAAGAGCAATGCGGGCGATTTCACGACGAACCGGATTAAAACAGGAAATAGTAAGGGCTTCTGGAGTGTCATCAATGATGATGTCAACTCCAAGTAATTGTTCGAGTGAGCGGATGTTGCGTCCTTCACGACCAATAATTCTACCTTTCATTTCGTCGCTAGGAAGAGAGACGACGGAGACGGTCTTTTCGGTTGTAACTTCTTGAGCATATTTGCTGATTGTATAAGAGAGAATTTCTTTTGCTTTATCTTCAGCGACCTCTTTTGCTTCGTCTTCTTTGTTTTTGATGAACATTGCGATTTCTTTACTCATCTTGCTCTCGACGCGGCTGAATAATTCATCGCGCGCTTCCTGAATGGACATTTGAGAGACTTTTTCTAACTCTTGGATAATGCCATCAATTTTCTCTTGAAGAACGGCTTCTTTTTTGTCGGCTTCTTTTAAGCGACGGTTGAGATTTTCGTTCTTCTCGTCGAGCATGTTTTCCTTCTGAATAAGGGCAGTATCGCGGCGATCGATTGATTGTTCTCTTTGGAGAAGTTTGTTTTCTTGAGAGATGACTTCTTGCTTTCTCTCGCGAATTTCTTTTTCGGCTTCTTGTTTCATTTCATACACAGTTTGTTTGCCATCCAACTGTGCGTTCTTCGTAATGTGTTCGGCTTTAATTTCAGCTTCTCTAATTATCTTAGCGGCCTTCGCATTCGCTCTATGTTTCTTAAAAACAGGAATGAGAATAATGATTGTGGCTCCTAAAAGAAGACCGACAACACCGCAAATAATGGGCAAGAAGATGTTCAAAAAAGCATCTGCTAATACAGTAAACATTATTTGGTCCTTTCATTATGTCATAAAGACTAAATAGTTACTACGTAACTATAATTACCTAAAATACCCCTATTATGTAATAGAGATCTTTTGTGTATAAGTAACAGGCATGGCCTGATAAATCAGTTCTCGAATGAGAATATATAGGTAAGTACCCTTCGGGGGTACGAGTTTATTATAGCGACAAAAATCAAAAAAGTCTTTATTTAGTTTTTAAAGAAAAAGCCAATACGAGATTGGCTATTCATTTCCGCGAAGCGTGGGTAATGTTTCTTTAACTTTCTTGGTTAGTTCCTGCGCGATATCGGGGTTGGCTTTTAGATATTCCTTAGCAGCATCGCGTCCTTGAGCAATTTTGTTGCCATTATATTCAAACCACGAGCCGCTCTTTTTGATGAGACCAGCTTCGACACTAAGATCGAGAACTTCGCCATCCTTGGAGATTCCTTGACCATAAATGATATCAACTATGCATTGCTTGAATGGGGGAGAAACTTTGTTTTTCACCACTTTAATGCGGACTGAATTTCCATAGATTTCACTGCCGGCTTTCAAAGCTTCATTGCGGCGAATGTCGAGGCGAATGGAGGCATAGAATTTGAGCGCTCGACCACCAGAAGTTGTTTCTGGGTTGCCATACATAATTCCCACTTTTTCACGAAGTTGGTTGATAAATATTACTGCACACTCTTTCTTATTGAGAATACCTGCTAGCTTACGCATCGCCTTACTCATCAAACGGGCTTGAAGACCGACGGAGTTATCGCTCATTTCACCATCCAGTTCAGCTTGTGGAACAAGGGCGGCGACAGAGTCGACAACGATTAAATTAATAGCTCCAGAGCTGGCGAGCATCTCGACAATTTCGAGGGCCTGCTCTCCACTATCAGGTTGTGAGAGGATGAGTTCATCAATATTGACGCCAAGATTTTTCGCGTAGATAGGATCGATTGAGTGTTCAGCATCAACAAATGCCGCACGTCCACCTTGTTTTTGACATTCTGCAATCGCGTGGAGAGCGAGGGTAGTTTTACCACTTGATTCTGGTCCGTAGATTTCAATGATTCTTCCTTTTGGATATCCGCCGACTCCGAGGGCTTCATCCAATAATAAAGATCCACTAGGGATAACATCCACATCAACGGCTTGTCTCTCTCCTAGTTTCATCACAGCGCCTTTGCCGAATATTTTTTGAATTTGTTTTAACGTTTCTTCAAGGTTGACTGCTACGGCTTCGTTTTTTTCAATTTTTGTCATATTATGTGCCTCTTTTATATAAATCTAGATATTTGCATTTTGTTGGAAAAATTAATTTTTTTGCTGCAAAAGCTCATAGAGCAATTGACAGGCAATTTGAATGGCTTGGTCTTGAATCTCGCTACGCGAACCTGAGAGATTATGCTTTGTAACAATTGCCAAATCATAACAGGCAACGGCAATATATATCTCTCCAATAGGTTTATTTTCCATCGCTGCTGGACCGGCGTTACCTGTGAAGGAGACGCAGTAATCAACGTTGAGAAGTTGACGGGCATGACTAGCCATCTCTTGAGCTATTTCTTGAGAAATAACTCCGCAGCGATCAATCAGTTCATAACTAATCCCGAGAATTCTCCACTTTTCTTCATTTGTATAGGTAATGATGCCGCCCTTAAAGAAGTGGCTGGCACCAGGAATGGCAGTGATTTCGTGAGCAAACAATCCACCCGTGAACGACTCGGCGCACCCGAGCGTCCGACCCTTATCGATGAAAAGAGAAGATAGTTCCTTAGGGGTTATCATTTCTTTACTTCCTTAAAAACTTGTCGATTCTGAATTACATATATGATACCAGAAAGGAGTGAAACGGCGGTGGCAATATACACTATAAAATCAGTGATATGTAGACCCGCCGGCCAACTGGAATCAAAGTAGTTGAATGGGAATCCGTTCAATAAGACAAAAGTGATGGCCACCATTTGAAGAACGGTCTTGGCTTTTCCAAAAATGTTGGCAGCAATGACAATTTTCTTTTGAGCAGCGATGAATCTAAGCGCATCAACAACGATGTCCCTTCCGATTAAGATAATCGCGCACCAAATATTAAAAGATATTGCTTGTTCTACTGCATAAGTAGCAAATAGCTTGGGAGCAACCAAAAAGATGACCATCGAGTTAATCAACAACTTATCAGCAACCGGATCAAGGAATTTACCTAAATCAGTGACTTGGTTGTTTTTTCTTGCTAAATGGCCGTCAAGATAATCAGTAAAACTAGCGAGTAAGAAAAAGGCACAAAGTATTAAGAAGACAAGATTGATCCTCGTGTCTCCTAACAAAGGTGTGTTAAAAGAAAAAAGAGACATCACAAATAATGCGATGACCATCAAGATGATGGCAACGATACGTGTGATCGTAATTTTTGTTGGAAGATTCATGTGTACTCCTTTAGTGAGTATTCGATCCTGTAAGCCATGTTTTGTCTAGGATAATTATTTATCTAAGCAAATGCTTGCCTGAGACGATTCTATTTCTCGCCTCCTGCCTCCCCTACCAAAATTTGGGTTTCTCGCTTGTGGGGTTTACCGCGTTCCACCTTACGGTTTCCCGTAAGCTACGTCACTGTGGCACTTTCAGGTTTCACACCATAGTTTCCCTTAGGTGATTCACCGCCGTCACGCACTCCTGCGTGCCTAGCGTTATTTTTTCCGCTAGCGCAATCACTACAGGCATCACAGCCTGTGCGAGCATGGACTTTCCTCTAGCCGAAGCCAGCAATTATCCGGATCGAAAGTTATTTGATGTCGTTAGGATTGAAGCCTTGTTTCCAAACAAACTTTTCCAAAGCGCTAATCCTTTTTACGAGGTTGATGTTATCAGCAGAAACGTTCTTATCGTTGTTCTTAATTCCTTCGAAGCGAGTTTGGTATCGTTTGTTCTCGATTTCTAAGTTTTTCACTTTTTCTTCAAGTTCTTTGATTTTGACCTGCGTCGATTCGACATCCTTTTTTGTTACCAAGAAGTTTGATTCAACGATTTTATAGTCGCGGATGACAGTGTCGAGGAAAGAATCGACTTCTAAGGAACTATATCCCGGGGTTGCTCCCGAAAACGCTGTATCGAGAATTTCTTTAGAACACAAAGTAAGTTTAATTGCCATAAGCAAACCTCATCATTTATAATATAGTAGATTAGAGGTCTTTTCAATCTTTTTTCAATAGAAAAAAGCCGACGTAACAAACCCACCTTAAATCACTAGTAACAATGAAAAAATTTGAAAAATTATTAAAACATCACAAAAAAGTCGTATTTTTAGATTTTGAAGGCACTCAATACAGCCACGAGATGATTGCCATCGGAGCGTTAGCTGTAACACTCGATAGAAAGGGTTACATCAAGAGCCGCAAAGAACCTTTTAAAGTCTTCGTCAAAGCAAAAAATAAAGTCGGAAAATATGTTTCTGAACTAACGGGTATTAATGACAACTTATTGTCAGAGAAAGGCGTTTCCTTTGCCGTGGCTATGGAGTCTTTGAAAAAGTATGTCGGGCTTTCGTTTAAAAAAAGCTCATTTATTACATTTGGTAATCATGATATGAGAATTTTAAATCAATCAATCACTCATAATCTCGATTTTCCAAAAGAAATTTGCTCGCAAATTCAAAAAAATTACATTGATTTTGCCACATTTATTAATGAATTTTTGCGGGACGAAAGAGGAAACCCATTCAGTCTTGTTCATTGCTGCGAATTATTCGGTGTTCCTCTCGCCGGAGAATCTCATGATCCTGCAGTTGATGCAATAAATCTCGCCAATATCTTTGATGCATTTTTCAAAAACAAATCTCTTGTTGCGGAAAGATATAAAAAGGCCCTTCCGATGTATGGCCACTTTCCATCTCCGGTTAACGAAATGCTTAAAAAATTGAATAGAGGGGAAACCGTCACTCCCGAAGTGTATGACGAGGAAGTTCACAAGTATCTAACATGATTAAGTATCCCAACGGCCAAAAGTTTATTTTTACTCAAAAGGCACATAAGAAAAGCGCCCAAGACATTTCGTTTTCTTCCGCCAATCGCGGAATGAGTCTCGAAGAAGATATTAACCTATCTAACGAATATTACCTAGGTGCTGGAGCCCTGTTAATTATCAAGCGGCCAACGCCAATTCACGTCTCGAAAGTTGATTACTCGCATGGAGCGAAAATCGTGAATGCGTTTTTTGAGAAACAATCAACAACAGATTATAACGGGGTCTTTAGAGGTAAATATATTGATTTTGAAGCCAAGAGCACTAAGAATCGGAGTAGTTTTCCTCTCTCAAATATCACTTCCCACCAAATCAAACATTTGAAAAATGTTATCAAGTTTGGAGGTATTGCCTTTTTTATCATCGAGTTTGCCTATCACGATCAGGTGTTTTTGCTGGATGCCTCTTATGTCATTGATTTTTATGAAAATGGGAAAAGAAAGTCGATACCGTTCACGACTGTGTGCGAAAAAGGCACGCAAATAAAAAGAGGATTCAATCCTCGGCTAGATTATCTCCCCGCTCTTGAAGAAAAATACTTTAATGAATAGTCCTTATTTTGCAGAAACTGTTTAATTTGCAGTTTTCACAATTGGGTTTCCGGGCTGTACAGAAGTATCGACCAAAATGGATTAGTTGATGATGAGTCAAAATCCATCGGGACTGGTCGATTTCTTTTTTTAGCTTTTGTTCAACCTGAAGCGGAGTATCGCCAGCTTTTGAGATACCGAGGCGACGAGAAATTCTTAAAATATGGGTATCAACTGGTAAGTCGGGAATATGGAAAACCTCTGCTCGGATTACTCCGGCTGTTTTATTTCCTACTCCAGGTAATCGCTGCAATAAATCTTTATCTGAAGGAATAATGCCATCGAACTCTTCAATAAGTGTTTTGGCGATTCCGATAACGTTTTTCGCTTTGTTCTTAAAAAGACCTAAGGGATGGAGAATTTTTTCAACATCAAAAAGATCGGCATTAGCTAGTGATTCGAGGGTGGAATATTTCTTGAATAATTTGTTAGAGACGAGGTTAACCGCCACATCAGTTGACTGAGCAGACAACATGACTTCGATGACAAATTCGTAATCTTTATCGTGTATTAGTTCACATCCCGCATTAGGAAAAAGACTATTTAAATAGTCTTCTAGTAGGCGGTATTGTTTCTTAATCATCTTTTTTATCTATCCACGGAGTCTTCGCGATTCGAATAGTTTCTTCTAGGCTCTTGTTCCACTCTTCGCTCTTCAGTGAGACGCCTTCGTTTTCACGATCGTCACGGGTTGACCAAACGAGCAGAATTTTATCGACCGAACGAAGGGATTTTTTACCTTTGCTTAGTGCTTCTTTAAGAGAATTAATGATCATCTCGTCGGAATATCCATAGGATACCCATTCACGAATTTTTGATATTTCCACCGGGGCGAGAACGCGACCCAACAACTTGCTGAATTCTTCGAAGATATTATTAAGTTCTTTTTCCACTTCTTTTGAAGATTGAGCTTCATCCTCTTTGGTAAGGGAAATCTGGAATTCACGGTATAGCTTAACTTTAAGGGGGTTGAGAGTTGTAATAGTCTTTTTACCTTGAGCAATGTATTCAATAAAACCTCTCGTCAACAAAGCGACAAGTGTCTTGTCAATTTCTTTGACATCAAGGGACATTTTTAAAGACAGCAAATCCGCGGTGACAAAAGGATTCCCGAGAGTTATGAAGTGATCAATCATGAAAAGAGTGACCAGTTCTTTTTCGCTGATCTTTAGTTTTTTATAATTATCTAAGAGAAGAAAGCGGAAATCAATTGCTTCAGAAACCATAATCTTATTCGTGCATTTACTCTATCATATCTAACAAATGATGGATATCATATTCCTGAAAAAGTTGTGCAGTTCGTTCCTTTTTGTGGCTTTTAATTTTGAGCAAATCTTGTTTGATTTTACTTACATTAAGTTTTGATAAGAGCGGGATATTCTTGCGAATTGCTTTTTGCAAACGCTTATCGATAATCAAATCCAAATTTATTGCAAATCGTAAGGCTCTAATGATTCGCAAAGGATCTTCTTTGATGCGTTTTGATGGCCTCCCCACTGCTTTGATGATGCCCCGGTTGATATCGCTCAAACCATGGCAATAATCAATCACTCGAAAGTGTTCATCCATATACATGGCGTTGATAGTAAAATCTCTTCGAACATAATCTTCTTTTAGGCTTTTCACAAAATGAATCTTGTCGGGGTGACGGGCATCCTTATAACGTTTTTCTTTTCTCAGGGTAGTTACATCAAAAAAATAACCTTCAAATTTAATCTTGACTGAGCCATACTTTGCAAAGGTAAAATCGCAATCTACGAAATTGAGAAATGATTTCATCTCTTCCGGAGTTGCATCAGTAACAGCGTCTAGATCAGTGAGGGGCATTGATAGAAGAAAATCCCTGACCGTTCCTCCGACAAGATATAATAAAAAGCCGTGATGTGCGAAAAGCTCGTGAAGTTTTTGAAAAGCAAAGAGTCCTTTGTTCATGTCTCTATTATATTAAGACATAAAAAAAGAGACAACAAGTTGTCTCATTCTTTTGAAAAAAATTAATACTATTTGTTAAGTTTTGCTTTTAAACTTTTCGAGGGTCTAAACACAACGGTCTTGGATTCAGCAATCACAATGCGGCTGTGTTTCTTTGGATGAGTTCCTTCTCTACTCTGACGAGTTTTCGGTGAAAAAACACCAAAATTCGAGATATTGACTTCTTCCCCTTTTAGTACGCTTTTTTCAATCAACTTAAAAGCCATGTCGATTGCCGCTTGAGCATCTTTTTTGGAAAGATGAGCTTTTTCGGCAACAACTTCAACTAGGTCGCGTTTGTTTAGCTTTTTCATAAAAATATCTCCTCTTGGAAACATTTTACCATAACTCAGTAAAAATAAACAAAAAGTACGCTCTAGGAATTATTTTTTATTTCTTAATAAAATCTTGATTGGACTGCCTTCAAAATTAAAAGTTTCGCGAAGGCGGTTCTCGATATATCTTTCGTAGCTAAAATGCATAAAGTTAACATTATTAACGAATAAAACAAATGTCGGAGGAGCGGTTGACACTTGAGAAGCATAATAAATCTTCAGTCTCCCTCCATTAAAATCCGGGGTTTGATTCATCATTTGGGCGTCTTGAATGACATCGTTTAATATGCTGGTTTTGACTCTCGTGTAATAAGCCTCATGGACAAGTTCAAGGGCTTTAAAAACAGTGGCGATCCGTTGTTTCTTTAATGCTGACACATAGCAAACCGGAGCATAGTCAAGGAACTTATATTCATTACGAATTAGTTTAGTAAAATTGCTCATCGTATTTGTTTCTTTGTCAACTACATCCCACTTATTTACCACAATGATAATTGCTTTATGCAATTCAGTTGCATATTCAATGACATGTTTATCTTGTTCAATAATGCCTTGGTCACCATCAATAACAAGAAGAACAATTTCGCTTCTTTCAATCGCTTTTAAGGCACGAATCGCAGAATATTTATCGATTGCTTCATAGATTTTTCCGCGCTTCTTTAATCCGGCCGTATCGATAACAATGTAATTCTTCCCGTCTTTTTCAAAAGGTGTGTCGATTGAGTCTCTCGTTGTTCCAGAAATGTCGCTGACAATTACTCGTTCTTCGTTAAGAAGGGTATTCACTAAAGAAGATTTGCCAACATTGGGCCGTCCAACAAGACAGAAAGTAATTTGGTTAGATTTAAGTTCGTATTGTTTATCAGGAAGTAATTTAATAATGCGATTTAATAAATCACCAATACCGATTCCGTGAACACCACTGACGGCGAGGGGGTCCCCAAGTCCTAACTTATAAAATTCTTGGGTATCCGAAATATGAATTCCTTCATCAATTTTATTGACGACGAGAATGACTGGCTTATTTATTTTGTAGAGCATTTTGGCAACGAGGCGATCGTCGGCAGTTATGCCGAGATGGCTGTCGGTGACAAAAACAATAATATCAGCTTCATCAATGGCAATTTGTGTTTGAATGCGAATTTGTTCTTGGAATGGGCGGTTAGCGACTTCGATTCCACCAGTATCAATAATAGAAAAAGAACGGCCCAACCATTCGCACTTGCCATAAAGGCGATCGCGAGTAATTCCGGCCTGGTCATCAACGATAGCGTGTCTCTCACCAATTAAACGGTTGAAAATTGTCGATTTGCCAACGTTAGGCGAACCGACAACGGCAACAATACCATTAAGCACGTTTTTCTTTCTCCTCAATTTTAGCATCAATAATGTCGATAACATTTTGGACGACTTCGTCGACAGTCATGTACGAAGTATCTAATAAAACAGAATCGGGAGCCGCTTTTAAGGGGGCGAACTCACGATGTGAATCTATGTAGTCTCTCTTGCGGACATCGGCATCAATTTCTTCCAGGGTACATTGAATGCCTTTGCTAATGTTTTCTTCATAACGACGGACTGCGCGAGTTTCAACGCTCGCAATTTGGAAGATTTTAACATCGGCATTAGGTAAAACATAGGTTCCGATATCTCTTCCATCCATTATGACAGAGTCGGTGTCTGCCATTTTTCTCTGCAACTCAACAAGAGCTAATCTTATATCCTTATAAGAAGCAATATATGAAACTTGAGACGACACGCGGGGTTCGCGAATCTCTCGTGAGACATCTTTTCCATTACAAATCACAACATGATTTGGTTTTAACTCAATGTTCACTTTGGTGATTAAAGCAACGCAAGCAGCTTCGTCTTGGCAATCAATGCCTTTTTCAAGGCAGTACCACGTAAAAGCACGATACATCGCACCTGTATCGATATATGTATAACCCTTGATTTCGGCGACTTTTTTAGCCACCGTAGATTTCCCAGCAGCGGCTGGGCCATCAATGGCAACAGCAATTTTTGTCATAATATCCCCCTACATAAAGGCCACGATGGCGAACCATACGAGTGCCGCGATTATCACTAAAACTACGAGAGAAAATAAACAGATTAAAAGAATTTTCTTTCTCGTTCTCCTCTTTAAAAAAGCCACTTGTTTCTTGTCCTCTTCGATAGTGTCAATAACTTGATCGATAGGGAGAGTCGAAGTGGTGTTTAAAGTTCCTTCAGTGCTTTCTTTTTTCTTATTCGATTTACTGGTTTCTAAAACAGGAGTATCTTTTTTATCGAGCGATTGGCGATATTTCTTGTATTTTGCTACTCTCGTTTCTTCCATAAATCTAATCCCTTTTAGTTTACTAAAATAGAAAGGTAATTTATAGACCCTTTTTAAAATATTTGCACTTTTCTTCAAAAAAACAATTTTTTAAGGATTTTTTCTCATGTCTTGTGTTGCAAAATAATAATTTTGTTCTTATAATCAATGCATAGCAATTAGGAGGACATATCGATGGACAAAAAGAAGATTAAAATCGATAAAAGCTTATGCATCGGTTGTGGTGCCTGTGCAGGCACATATCCCGACGATATCAAGATTGACGATGATGGTCTAGCAGCAACCATCAGCGGCGTCGGAGAAGCAGATGCAGTTGATGTCTGCCCTGTTGGTGCAATTTCCGTTGAGGAATAACTGATATAAAAAACTAGGCTTGTTTGGCCTAGTTTTTTTGTGTTCCAATTCTATCGATTAATAGGTGCGTTCGTTTATACAAGACAAATGTCAAGAAGACTACCGCTACATCCTTAATAAGATTAAAGGGGACTGCGACATACCAAAAATATGGCCATTTCAAGGAAGTGACGCTTGGATTTGCTAATTGGATAATTCCAAGGAGCATCTGTTCGCTCATTCCCATCACAAAGATATAAAAATCCAAAATAACAAACGTACTAAAGAAAGCGGCAACCACCAATTGGCAAAGGGTACCAATTGATAAGCCAATTAAAGCGGAACTAACTTTTCTTTTACGACGATAAAAGAGAGCGGCAGGAATAACAAAAGCCAATGAAGCAACAAGATCAAAGAGTTCGCCAACGCCTAAAGTGGAAGTCATCGGGAGTTTAACAATAGTCTTAGCAATAACAACCAAAGTTGCTGAGAGCGGACCATAAGCAAACCCAGAAATCAAGGCCGGCACTTCGTCGAAGTGAAGATTAAGGAACGATGGAAAGCCGGGCAAATTAACATTAAAGAAAGGAATGATATATAAAATGATCGAAATGGCGGCAAAAACACCGCTTCGAGCTAAAATTTTTGTGTTAATTCCTTTGAATTGACTATCAGATCCGCGAATCAAAGAATAACTCAGTATACCGATTAAACCTGCGGAGGCGATCACAATTCTCCATAATTCCCAATCACTCATAAAATAAAAGCTCCTTATTCCAGAGCTAAAAAACTATAACTTCTTTCATCCAGACTTTACTGTCGCCACTTGAATTTCACAAGTTCCTGCTCATTGAGCTCGCGGGGTTTACCGCCGGTCACGTTATTCGTTGCCCTGAAGTGAACCCATTATACACTATCTTTAGATAGGGAGTGAATAAATTTTTCTCTTTCTTCTTCACTATTAAAACGAAGCGAGACGGTTTTGGGACTAATACTAACTTGGCAGTTCAGCAGTTCTTTAAGTCGCTTTTCTTCCTCTCGAAGAGCAGGAGACTTCTTCATAGCATACACCAGTCGTTCAACCTCTCGAACAGATAAGTTGTCTCGATAAATAATAGGGATAATCTTTTTGATGTCTTCAACCGAAAGAGTGGAAAGCGCTCTCGCGTGTCCGAAAGAAAGGATGTCATTAGATATATCTCTTAAAACAAAATCTGGCATCTTGATTAAGCGCATAATATTGGTAATTTGTGATCTTGATTGTTGCATCATTTCCGCAATTTCGCTTTGCGTAAAGTGATAACGTTTTTGCAAATAATTTAAGACCAAAGACATTTCGATAATGTTGCTGTTTTTGTCTTCCTCTAAACGCTTAGCAAGGAAAAAGAGCATATCTTCTTCCGATATTTTAATAATGCTGCAAGGAATAGATTCTAGTTTGGACTTCAATGCAGCAACGTAATTAATGCGAGGATACAGGATTTCAAAACGTTCGCCTTTTTGTAAGACAAGAAGGGGAGAGGCGAAGCCTTTTTCTTTAATTTGGGCAATGTTCGATTCCAATTTTTGTTCATTAATTCTAGCTTTTTTTAAGATCGGATTATCATCAATCAGTGAGAGAGGAATAAAACCTGGCTTTGAGCTCGAGTATTCTTTTTCCAATGAAGAAATCAAATCTGTATTCGAAAACCGCTTCATCAAAGTTGAAAGGGAAGAACGGAGAATTTTTGGATTGTTATCTTTCTTCATGATCAATGACTTCCTTGGCCAGTGAGAAATAAGCTAAAGAACCACTACTATTTGGGCGATAGACGGTTACAGGCAAACCTTTAGCGTTGCTTTCTGGAATTGAGATGTTACGAGGAATTTGAGTTAAAAAAGTATTTTCTTTAAAGAGGCCGCGAATTTGAGTGGTGATTTCCGTACCGAGTCGGGTTTTTGAATCGTACATTGTCATCAAAAATCCTTCGATTCCTAAATTGGGGTTATAGGTGGTCTGAATTCGAGAGACACTGGAGAGAATTTGCGCCACAGCCTCCATTGCGAAATACTCGCATTGAACAGGTATTAGAACCGAGTTAGCTGCGACAAGCGAATTAACAGTTAAAAACCCTAGACTCGGTGGGCAGTCAATAATGATATAATCGTATTCTTTCTTAATTTGTTCTATTGCTCTCTTTAATAATAAAAAAGGCTTATCTGTCTTATTTCCAATAACATCAACAGAAGCCAATATCAATTTTGAGGGAAGCAAATCGAGAGTCTTTAACATCGTTTTTCTAATCACAGAGTTGATGTCAGCATCTCCGGTTAACACTTCAAAAACACATTTATTAATAAGAGTAATATCAATGCCAAGTCCGCGTGACGAATTACCCTGAGGATCCATATCAATAAGAAGGACTCTTCTTGTAAAGTGTGCTAAAGCAGAAGAAAGGTTGATGGCAGTTGTTGTCTTACCGACCCCACCTTTTTGATTAGCGATTGCGATAATTTTAGTCATAATATGTTCCTCGTGGAACATTATATAACCGCCTCTATACTAAAGTAAAGAAAGAGAGAAATTAGAGAGGATTTTTCTTTATATCTGCGAATTCGCGTGGGTATTTGCTTGGAGTTTCATCATCTTTTTCGATAATGACAATCGCTCTTTGTTCTTCTGATTCAGGAAGATTTTCCTCATATACCTTTTGTAGGTGAGATTTTAATTTTTTTAAAGCGCCCTGGGAGGCGTTGTACTCCTGTTCCCAGTCTGGCCCTTTCATGGCGATAAGTTTGCCGCCTTTTTTCAAAAGAGGAATCGCTAGTTCAACTAAAATATTTAAAGGGGCGAGAGCGCGAGCGTAAACAAAATCAAATTCGCCGCGATGAATTCGCGCAAAATCTTCTATTCTGTCGGATACACATTCGATGTTATATTTGTGATCGCTTACAAAATCTTTAATATAGTTGATCTTCTTTTTTGTTGAATCTAAAAGAGTTAGTTTCACTTTTGGATTCAAAATGTAAAGGACAAGACCCGGAAAGCCTGCTCCGGTTCCAATATCGATTACTTTTTTATCGGTTAGGTCGATATCAAATAATCCAAGCGCACTATCTAGAAGCATTTTCTCCATAAAAGCAGATGGTTCGGTAATCGCCGTTAAATTGAAAACCTCGTTTGTTTTTAAGGTTGATCTCATCAGTTCCTCAAGCTGTTTTACCTGTTCATCTGAACAAGAGATACATCGAGAATCGAGAAATTTTTGGAAAGTTTCATTATTCATAACCTAAACTCCTTTTTACATTTAATACCAATATAGTGACATCAGCCGGATTGACTCCAGATATGCGTGATGCCTGTCCGATAGTCATTGGTCGAACCGTATCTAATTTTTGGCGAGCCTCTAAACGCAAGCCATCCATGTGCAGATAATCAAATCCATCAGGTATGCGCATCTCTTCAATTTTTCTAAGATTGTCTGCCTCGCGTTTTTGTTTGGCGATATATCCTTCGAACTTAGTTGATATTTCAACCTCTTCCATAACGTCTTTTTTGAGGTTTAAAGCCTGCAAATCGTCCATAAATTGCATAACATTTTCGAAATTAATGCCGGGTCTTTTTAACAACTCGTAGGCTTGAACGCCCCCTTTGAGAGGGACTGAGCCGATTGATTCGAGGAATTGGTTTACAGATTTTTTTGCTCCAATATAGGTCTTCTGCAATAGTTGAGTAGCTTGGCTAATCAAATCAATTTTCTGCAAATGCTTATGATATCGATCTTCAAAAATTAAACCCAGCCGATAACCGATTTCAGTTAAACGTATATCCGCATTATCGTGTCTTAACAGTAAACGAAATTCAGCTCGAGACGACATTAAACGATAGGGTTCGCTCGCTCCTTTGGTCACCAAGTCGTCGATCATAACTCCAATGTAGGCTTGGTCTCTTCTTAATATAAACGGTTCTTTACCTTCGATGTTTAAAGATGCATTTATTCCTGCCATTAAACCCAGAGCTGCGGCTTCTTCATATCCAGAAGTTCCACAAATTTGTCCAGCGATGTATAGCCCCGGCCATTTTTTGATTCTTAGTGTCGCGTCGTATTCGTATGTTTGTATTGCATCATATTCAATAGCATAAGCATACTTAAGAAGTTCAGCCTTCTCGAATCCAGGAAGAGTTTTGACCATTTCTTCTTGAATGTTCTTCGGCATGGAAGTAGAAAATCCTTGGAGATAAATCGAGTCGGTGAAACGTGATTCAGGCTCCAAAAATAATTGATGTCTCTCCTTATCGGGGAAATTTACAATTTTACTTTCAATTGAAGGACAGTAGCGGGGGCCCGCTCCAGTGATTAATCCGCTGAAAAGGGATGTTTGGTCGAGGTGTTCACGAATCAGTTTGTGTGTTTCTGGTGTAGTATAAATTAAGTGACATAGAACCTGTTCTTCAAAGGGTATGAAATGGGTCGTTTCATAGGAAAAAGCTAACTCACCTCTGGTACCTGGTTGGATGCTTGCTTGAGAAAAATCGATTGTTTCGCTTTTAATTCTTGGTGGGGTACCTGTTTTAAGGCGAATGATATCAATTCCCATGCTCTTTAGATAGGGTGACAGACCTTTTGAAGGCTGTTCGCCATCAGGTCCTTCTTCTTTAACTTCACTTCCGCGGAAAATCTTGCTTTCCATGTAAGTTCCAGTAGCTAAAATTACTGCCTTAGATTGAATTTCTGTGCCATCTTTTAGTTTCACTCCAAAAACATGGTTATCGTCGTGAAGCAAACCAATAACCATGCCCTCGATAATCGCAAGATTAGAGCATTCGTAGGCCAGACTTTGAATATATTCAGGGTATTCAACCTTATCTTGTTGGGAACGTAGACATTGAACACCTGGGCCTTTACCAGTATTCAACATTTTCATCTGCAAGTAATGATGATCTGCTGCTTTCCCCATCATTCCGCCGAGAGCATCAATTTCACGGACAACAATCCCTTTTGCCGATCCTCCAATCGAAGGGTTGCACGGCATGTTTCCCATCAACTTTTTATTTAAAGTAATAAGAAGGGTTTTGTGTCCTTTGTGAGCAGCAGCAAAAGAGGCTTCCAAACCCGCGTGACCGCCACCAACGACAATGATTTCGAAATCATTCATTAACCGACACTACCTTCCATATCTAACTTAATTAATTGATTAAGTTCAACAGCATATTCCATCGGCAATTCACGAGCAAATGGTTCAATAAAGCCCATGACAATCATTTGAACGGCTTCTTTTTCGCTAATTCCGTGAGACATAAGATAAAACAATTGATCCTCGCTAATTTTGCTGACAGTTGCTTCGTGTTCGATATAAGATGTATTATTTTTTACTTCGTTATTTGGAATGGTATCACTTAATGACCTGTCGTCGAGCATTAATGTGTCGCACTCAACGTGACTACGAGAATTGTGAGCGTTCTTTTCGTGTCTTACAGTGCCACGATAGTTGGTCAAACCACCATTTTTGACGATTGATTTAGAAATAATCGTTGAGGTAGTATTTGGGGCAAGGTGAATCATTCTTGCGCCCGCGTCTTGCTGTTGCCCTTTTCCTGACACAGCAATAGAAATAACGGTTCCTTTTGCACCTTCACCAGCAAGAATGCAAGCTGGATATTTCATATTCATTTGTGAACCGATGTTGCCATCAATCCACTCCATCTGCGCATTTTCATGAACGAGAGCCCTTTGAGTGACCAAGTTAATAATATTTGTGGACCAGTTTTGAACTGTTGTATAGCGGCATTTAGCGCCTTTCATAACTACAATTTCGACAACCGCGGCGTGGAGTGATTCTTTCGTGTATGTCGGGGCGGTGCATCCTTCGACATAACTGATTTCCGCACCTTCATCGACAATAATTAGAGATCTTTCAAACTGGCCGGTTTTTTCGTTATTAATACGGAAATAAGATTGCAGTGGTTTTTCTAGATGGACTCCCTTTGGAACATAGATGAAAGACCCTCCCGACCAAACCGCACTATTTAATGCGGAGAACTTGTTATCAGCAATTGGAACAACAGTTGCGAAATATTTTTTAAATATTTCTGGATACATTTTAAGTGCTTGATCAGTGGAGAGGAAAACGACACCTTTGTCACTGATTTCCTTCAACATATTGTGATAGACAACTTCAGATTCATATTGTGTGGAGACACCGGCAAGGAATTTTTGTTCTGCTTCGGGAATTCCCAGTTTTTGGAATGTATTTTTAATCGTTTCAGGTACATCGTCCCAGTCTTGGGATTCTTTATTTGTTATACGTGTGAAATAAGTATATGAGGAAAAATCAAGGAAGCTTAAATCAAGCCCCCATTTGGGAAGAGGCATAGCATTAAATGCTCTAAGAGATTTCAATCTAAACTCAAGCATCCATTCCGGCTCATCTTTGAGAGCGGAAATTTGGCGAATGGTATCTTCGGTTAAACCAACTTCGGTTTTAATAATCGATACATCTTCGTCTTTGAAATCGTAGTTATATTCAGACTGGAACTTAATATCTTTCTCAGTCATATTATTTGTTGCCTTTCAATATTTCTTGAGCGGCTAAATATCCAATGGAGGCACATCTAACACGGGCAGCTTGCTTAGAAGTATTAATAAACGCTAAAGCTTCTTCAAGCACCTCGCCATCAAATGGTTGTTCGTGCATCATGTGATGAAACTGGTCGATGATATATTCAGCCTCTTTATTAGTTTTTCCTTTAAGCAAATCACACATAATATCTGTGGAGGCTGTGGAAATTGTGCAGGCTACGCCATCGAAACAGGCATCAGTCACTATATCGTTTTTGATTTGCAAAAAGATATCCAAATCATCGATGCAGTTGTCGGAATGCATATGAACCTTGATAAAAGACGCATCAGCTGGTTGATGTTTGTTAATTGGATTTGAGTAGTGATCCATGATGATTTGACGCATCATGTCATTAGTTAGAGAAATAGGCATCTAAAATGTCGCCTCCTTCTAGTAAAACATCGACGAATCTATCGATATCAGCCTTGTTGGTGTACAAGTAAGTTGATATTCTGACTGTCGCCTTGCATTTCAAGAAATTATCTAGTATCTTCGCACAATGTTGCCCAGAGCGAACCGCAATTCCTTTTGAGTTTAATAATGTGGCTTCATCTTGAGCAAAAACGTCTTTGCGATTGAAAGTAATAATGCCGTTTTTTGCTTCTTTATTATAAATAATAATGTCATCAATATTTTTCATTTTTTCCATCGCGTATTCGGCCATCTCTCGGTCGTGCTTGTGAATGTTATCGATTCCAATTGATTCGATGAATTCAATCGCTGTGCGGAAACCGACGATTCCTGATAAGTTTTGCGTTCCTGCTTCAAATTTGGCCGGAGCAGAGAGATATTCAACACTTCCATCAATATGGAAATCAACGTTGTTTCCTCCCCCAGAAATCAGGGGATCCATCTCGGTGAGAAGATTAGCTTTACCAATTAAGCAACCAATTCCGGTTGGCCCACACATTTTGTGAGCTGAGAAGGAAAGGAAATCAATATCCCAGGATTTAAAGTCTGTTTTGAGGTGAGGAACAGATTGCGCACCATCAATCGAAATGATTGCTCCGTATTCGTGAGCCACTCTCGCCATCATGGAAACATTATGAATGTTCCCGAGGACATTTCCTACATGAGCAAGGGAGACAATTTTCGTTTTATTGCTCATCACGGATCGCAAATTGGTTTCTGTTATAATTCCGCTTTCAGTTAATGGAACAAACTTAATAATAGCTCCAGTTTTTTTGGCAACTTCGAACCAAGGCAAAACATTAGATGCGTGCTCTTCTTCACTTATAACAATTTCATCGCCTTTAGAAAGATGCTTCAGTCCATATCCGTAAGCGACTTGATTGAGCGACATAGTTGTTCCTGAAGTGAAAATTACTTCTCCCACATCACAGTTCACAAATCTAGCCACAGCTTTGCGGGTGTTTAAGACTTCCACATCCATTCGATAGAGAAGATCGTAATCACCACGATGGGCGTTGGCTGTTAAATCGGTGTAGTAAGAAGATATTGCATCGATGACGCATTGGGGTTTAAAGGTTGTCGAACTATTATCCAAATAAACGAGGGAATGACCTTGCATTTTCTTGGATTCATCAAGCATTGGAAATTGTTTGCGAATGGAATCAACGTTGTATCCCATGTCTACATTCTCCCTTCTATCAGTTCGACGATTTCATTCCGAACTGATTCATCGATAAAGCCACGGGTAATTGGCTTCAAATACCCATATGTAATCAAGCGTTTCGCCTGAGACTCATCAAGACCACGAGAGGTTAAATAGAATAAATGTTCTTCAGGAATTCTTCCCACCACCGCTCCGTGGCTGGCTTCAATATCTTTTTCATCAATTTTTAATACTGGGCGAGCAATTGCATCGCAGGACGGATCAAAAACCATGATTTTTGAATTCTGACGAGTGTGGCTTCCATGAGACCCTTTATAAATTGCTGATTTTCCAGAAAATATGAGTTTTGATTCATCCTTTGACACGCCAAAATTATTGCTCAAAGCAATGGTGTGGCCAGCATTGTGATTAATATTAATATTGAATTCTTTGTTGTCTTTATTCGCAGTAAGAGAAGCGAGGTGCCAGTACGCCGATGATCCTTCGCCATTTAACTTAATCGTTACTTTTAGTTTTTCTTTATCTTTTGAAAAATCAGCAAAATAAGATGCAAAAAAGGCTCCTTTTTCCAAATCAACATTAATTTCCGCTTTGTCAAAAACGTTTTTTGCTAATAATGATAGCTGTAGTTTTGCATTCTCTTTTAGATGGATATTCAAAATTGAACCAATCGAAAAATCTCTGACAAAGATATAACTAGTGTCATTAGAGTTGATGTTTATTTGAACGGTTTCATTCTCTTTTAGGGAAAGAACAATTGGCTCGCATTTTAGCAGCTCAGACTCAGAGATTAGTATTTCGTTTTTCATCTAGCGAATAATTTCCTTTACTCCGCACTCGCCAATCGAAACTTTGTTCATATCCACTTCGTCTTTTTCAATTTCAATGCCTAATTCGGTTTTTATGAATTCATAACCAGTTTGGTCAATCCTTTTAATATAGGACGGATCACCATCAATAACGATTTTTCCGTTAATCATAACAATCGCTCTTGTAGGTTTAACTAATTCGAATAAACGCGCATAGTGAGAGATGATTAAAAATCCCGTTCCTTTTTCTTGCTCTTTTCTTATTACCTCTGCGACTGTCTGCATCGCGTCAACGTCAAGACCAGAATCAATTTCATCTAATAAAGCAATCTTTGGCTCGAGCATGAGTAGTTGAAGAATTTCATTCCTTTTCTTCTCTCCTCCCGAGAACCCTTCGTTAAGAGATCGGGTGGCTAAATCGAAAGGCATTTTTAGCTCTTTTGTGGAGGAATCAAGCATCTTGTAAAAGTTATATGTAGAGATGGGTTTCTCGCGGTGGGCGTTGAGTGAAGCTCTTAAGAAATCAGAGTTAATAACTCCAGGAATTTCTACTGGGTTTTGCATTCCTAAAAAGAGACCAGCTTTTGATCTTTCATCAACACTCATTTCTAATACATTTTTATCATCAAGATAAACTGAACCTTTAGTAACATGATAACGGGGGTGTCCAATAATAATATTTAAAAGAGTTGATTTTCCATGTCCATTAGGACCTAAGAAAGCCACTGTTTCTCCTTGTTCGATCGTTAAGTTAATTCCCTTGAGAATTTCCTTGCCTTCCACTTCAGCGTGGAGATCTTTAATTACTAATTTCGCCATAGAGTTCACCTCGAATCTTACATATTTTAATCATCTTAAAGATGCTAATCAATTGATACGATAAAAAAGTTACTGGATTTAGACATTTGCTAATCTTTTGATTTTTCACACCGCATATATATGAAGATTGGCAAGAATTATGTTGCATAAGAACGTAATAATATTTAGAATATTAACGCTATATTTCAGAAAAGGAGAAAAAACATGAAGAAAAGTAAACTATCCCTAGGTTTAGTTACTGGTCTCATTGGCGTTATCGCGATGTCGGCATGTAGCAGTGTTACATCGAACAAAGATGCCGTCGTGACCTTCAAAGGTTATGATGGACAATCCCCGTATGCAGTTATCACTGACGAAATGTATGACCAATACCGCGAAACTCCCAATGGCATCTCCAAGTTTTATGAGCGTATTCTCGAAGTGATGATTCGGGATGCGTTCAATGAAGGTAAGTACTAAACAAAGAAATCTTTGGGAATTATCGAAAAAGAAGCTAAGGATGATGTCTTAGATCAAAAAGAAGCAGCAAAAGAAAATGCTAATTCTAACGGCACCAAGTACAGCACTGAATGGGAAGCCATTCTCGAAAGTAATGGAGTTGAGACTGAAGAAGAACTTGAACAAAAGTTCATCTATGAAAAAGAAAAAGAACAATTAGAGGATTGGTATTATGAACAAAATGCCGACACTCTAAGAAGCGAGTATTTAGGAATCGCTCCTGACGGTGAAAAGGTTGAAAAGCAAGAAGAGTATAACGGAAAAATTATTTCTCGTCTTCCCTATCACCTTCGCCACATCTTAGTGAGTATCGATGGTTCTAACCCTAATTTCAATCGAGAGACAATCTCGGTCGAACAAGCGAGCAACTTGTACAACGTCGTCTCAAAATTAAAGGATGGTTCGTTGACTTTTGGTGCAATTGCCGCATCAAACAGCTCGGACGGAAGTGCTTCATCTTATGGTGATGTAGGTATTGTTACCAACAAAGCCAACTCTGATGGCAGTCTCACGATGGCCAACGAGTTCCAACTCGGCGTGTATGCCTACGATGCAATTATGACTAAGGTAACTAAAAACCCAACGATTAGCGAAGGTTTAGGAATTACTGGAAGCTACACAAGCATTAAAGAGCAAACCACCAAAGAGGTTGGCGAAGCCTACGAAGAAATCGCTGGCTTGGCAAAAGTTCCTTATGAAGCTTTTGAAGCACTATACGATTTAAGAGAAAAAGAAACCGTTGATGGCCAAGTTCTCTACGATGGTGATTCAATGATTTATCCAAGAAACATCCTCTGGAACAAATATCTTAACCGCCGCAGTGTGTTTATTATCACTAATAATGAGAGATCCTTTAGTGTCGCTCCCGACAGAGACGATCCTGTTGATTTGGTTGGTCCAGAAAACAGCGCTTTGTTGATGGCTGATTCAACTCAAAAGAAGACCGGTTTCCGTAAAGTCGAGGACATTCCATCATTACAAGGAACTCAACTAGAAAGTGATTCGCCAACATTAGGTGTTTTAACTGACGAAGAAGGCCGTGTCATCGTTGGCGTTCGCAGCCAATACGGAATCCACTTCATGGTTATTCAAAAATCCATCTATGAATTTGTTGATACTTCCGTCGCAGGAAACGAAGATAAAGTTTCTTTAGAAGAATACTACACGACTTCAGTTCCGAGCGACAGTTCTTATCCAAAAGATTCGAACGACAATCCAAAAGCTACTTATGTCAACTTCCTCAATACTGATAAGGCCGGCTATAACGCTCGCGCTAACGAAGTTAAGGAAGCAATTAAAGGATTCGACTCAACATACGATTATCGTTTATACGAATTCCTTTATGAAGAAAACAAAGCCGATCTCCAATTCGCTAAAGATTTAGACACCAAAATCATCGAATATCTCGAGAAGCAAAGAGAAAACAACTACGTCTCACAAACTCTTGGTATGAATCGCGCTTGGGAAAAATATCTCGAATTACTCGAGGCCCAAAAAGATGCAAGATACAATGTGGACCGCATGGTTCCAGAAGGATGTATTATTGCATTCACCGATGGTGATACAAGTGAATATGATAAAGGGGGAGAATGCTACTATGGCAACAAATAAAAAAGTATCTCGCTTTCTAGCTGTCGCCTTGTTAAGTGTTGTCGGTTTAACCGCTTGTAGTGAAATTGTGGCTAGACCTTCCGATTACAAAGAAGAAATTGTTTCTTTCGGGGATAATCGTGAAGTATACAACAACATCATGAGCAACGTTTATGACGCTTTGCGTGAAGGAAATCTTCCTTCTGATGTCTTAAACGAAGTTCTTTATCAATATGCAGTTTCCATGTTTGGAAGATACAACAAACTAGTTGGTCCTTCCAATGAAGATTCTTTACTTTCCTCTGGCGTCACCTTGAAAGAGGCGGCTGCTTCAGCAGAGAGTGCTGACCATTCAGTAGCGGATGCATTCATCAAAGCACACCACGCATACTGGTCTGTTAACTCCAACGGAGACCGCGTAGACGACAGTGGCGATGTCCGTAGTGACAACGGCAATGTCGCAAGCGACACCGAAATCAAAATTTTAATCGCGAAATGGAACACCATTGAAGATCGCATTAAAGAAAAAATTTACACCGAAATTAGAGAAGGTGCCTACTCCTACCGTTCTCAATTTTCTGAAAGAACATATCTAGTGTCATTATATGCCGGCCTTGAGAAGGTCGCTGACTACAATTCTTTGAATCAAGTCACACTCGCTTCTTCCGCTGGCTACTTCGCTCCAAAAGTATTCGATGCTAAATATGACTACACGGATGTATTTACACAATACTTACATCGCGAGAATTATCAAACCAATTACGAATTAGGTGAAGATGAATCCGGAAGCACTATCTCTTATATCGAAGATTCCTTCATTAAAGAAATCTACCGTGAATTATTAACTGAGCAATACTTGCTCGAAGAAACCTACAACACTCTCGGGCGCAGCTACGCTCGCAAAGTTAACATTATCTCTCTTTCAACGAAGGAAAAGAGTGACAAGAGCGCCCAATATTTGATGAACTATTTCGTCAATAATGTGGTTTATGCCGCTCCAACCACCGCAGATGTCCCTGCCACCAGAATCACTGATGTCAATGGCGATCCTGTTAGCGACAACCGGGTTGGCGAAGATCAATTCATCGCCTTATCCGATGCTTACAAAGGAATTTACAATGCTGATTTATCCGTTCTAGCGAAAAATTACCTTGAGAATTCACAAGCATTTGATCCAAACGCTGAAATCGCTCCTGATTACTACATCGGTACCGATTACGGTGATTTAATGGAAGAATACTCCAAGATTGATTCCAATCTCTTGATCACCGATACATCCATCGAAAACGACTTCACCAACAATGGTTCATATCTTAAAGAAGTCGGACTTGAATTAAAGACTCGCAACCTTGCCAGCACCACTTATGTGACCAAGGGTTGGTTCATCAAGAACGGCGGATTATCTGATTTCAGTACGTTCCGCGATCGTTTATTCAACATCGGCGTTGCAGGCGCGCTTGATAATTTCAAACCTGAAGAAGGGGTCACTTTAGACTATGACCAGTATGATCGTTTCTATCTCGATGGAGCTGATTGGAAAATTGATACCACACGTGATTTCAACAGCTATGTCGCACGTATTAACGGCAGTTACTTCCTAAAGAAACCCACATCTGAAAGTGTCTCCAGCAAAGATGATATCGTCTTCTACAATTCTGATAGTAAGACTTACTACCTTGTGCAAATCATTGAAGCCGTCTCTTCTTCGAAGTTCAATAAGAACCCAGATGCTTGGAACTACGATAGACTTCGTGAAAATCTTACCGATCCCAATGAGAAAAATCCTTTAGCAGGATACGTCAACGAAGTGGCCAAAATTTTAGCGGAAAATGACTCCTACGTCACTCTCGCTCAAAAACACTGGCTCGAGAAGATGGATCTCGAATACCATGATGAGGTCGTCTACGATTACTTCAAAGACAACTTCCCTGATCTATTCGACTAAATCAAAGTTGGTAAAACCAAAAAGACCAGATGAAAAATTCTGGTCTTTTCTTTTGTTTGTCGATTGTCATTTATATTATTGGCTATAATATACGTGAAGAAAGAAGGAACATTGGTTATGAAAGAGATGGATGTTTTTTGCAAAATAATTAATGGAGAGATTCCCTGTTATAAACTATACGAGGATTACGATGTAATCGCCTTTTTAGATATCAGCCAGGTGACAAAGGGACACGCCTTGGTGGTTCCTAAGAAACATTATGATAACTTCTTATCTACTCCTCACGATGTGATGCACAAGGTGATGGATGTCGCTCAGCGCGTCGGCCAGGTTGCAATTAAATATCTCGGAGCTAAGGGGGTGAACATTCTGACAAACTGCTACGAAGCAGCTGGTCAAAGCGTCAAGCATTTCCATGTTCATGTCATTCCTCGGTACGAAGAGGAAGAAGGCTTCCGGCTCGAGATGAAATCACATACCGATGGCCTTAATCTTCCAGCTCTCGCTGAAGAAATCGTTAAAAATCTTAAATAAAAAAATCCCTTCTGAGTTCAATCGGAAGGGAATCTTTTTTTATTTCTTTAAAGGTTGATATAAGACACGGCCATCAAGGGGGAATACTCTCTGTGAGAACTCTCCTGGTTTCACACCTTCGAGAGCTTTGCAGGTAATCACCATCTTGCTATCTAAGTTGTCAATTAGCGAGAGTAGCATCGCTTCTTTTGTCATCGGAATGACCGGTGATCCGAATTCGGGGTCTCCGTGATGAGAAAGAACCATATGTTCGAGAAGCAGAGGGACTTCGCTCGTAATCTTTTCTTGTTCGGCGATTTTCCGAATCTCGCTGACCATCATAGTAATGTGGCCAAGCAATTTGCCTTCAAGCGTGTAGTGATAGACCACCGGCCCTTCAAATTCCTCCATTTTGCCAAAGTCGTGAAGGAGGACTCCGGTGATGAGGACATCTCGATTAATATCATCGTATAAAGGGGCGAGGAAGTCAGCAATTTTAGCCATTGATGTAATATGGACCAAGAGGCCACTCGCATACTCGTGATGGACGCTCACTCCAGCTGGATAAACTCGCAACTTTGCGTCGTACTTCTTCAAGAAATGAGCAACAATCTTTTTGCAGTCTACATCTTTAATAGAACTGACATAATAATTAAGTCTCTCCCATAGCTCTTCAAAAGCCACTGGAGGGGCTTTAGTGAACTTGGTGATGTCGATGTCTTCCATAGCCACTAACTTGCCCGATAGGACTTTCAATTGCAGAGCATCGCGATACTTCAAGACTTCCGCTTCGATATTGACGACATTGCCTGTCGCATAGATTGTTTCATCTTCTTCAGTGGAATCCCATTTCTTGCCACTTATCGTGCCCGTAGAATCGCGAAACTCAATCGTTAGGTATGTTGACCCAAAGTTGTTCGTACCCTTTGTGATGTTCCCGACAAGGAATTGACCAGTCAAGCGTTGACCGTCAACAAATTCATTAATCATCGGCATAGTTTTTTTCCTCCATTATTTTGAGAATATCATGATAGCGATATCCTTTGTTCTTTAAACTCGTGAAAAGGCGGCGTTTTAACTCTTCCCCTTCATATTTACTAGTGAGTCGATGAAAGACTCGCTCAT
>JAAYDH010000086.1 GCA_012729405.1 Erysipelotrichaceae bacterium | reverse complement strand
TTCCGAAATCGTTAATTTGAGTTTCGCAGAAGGATCAGAAAAGTCATGAACTTCTTTAACATTTTGGGTTAGTTTCGCAAAGTCAGAAAATTTCCCTGGCTCGACGATGTGCCCATAAGGCTTTGTCAAAGCATAAAGGACATAGACTTGTCCATCGAGTTCATAGCCGACGACTAATTTAATTTTTTTAGAGCCAAATTCAATAGCTGCTACTGGTTTTTCCATATTTATTTACCGCTTGCACTTATTTTATAAGGGTTTATCGCTACTTACAAGGGTTAACTTATTGTTAACACTTTTTTTGACAAACTACTAAAAATCTACTAATTATTCACCAAAATAAAAGAAGCCACTTCAATTAGCGGCTTCCACACTGACGTTGAAGGAGGACATCGTCAGTTAAAAAACGAGAGTAATTGAACTTTTTCAGCGGGTTCTTCCTCGGTGGAATCTTCCGCTAAAGTTTGTTTATCAGTATAGTTTTTTACTAAAACGTAGGTTGGGAAGCCAATCGCTGCAGCTAGGGAAGCAGAGACGGCGACTCCGACGAATAAACGACGAACAAAATAGTAGATACCTTTATGTCCGTTTTTGCTTAATTTGTCTTTCATAATGTTACTTCCTTTCGATAATTCTTAATTTGGCACTTTGGCTGCGAGGATTGCTGGAGACTTCTTTGTCGGTGGCAACAATCGGTTTCGTAGTGATGAGGCGATAATCTTTTTCCTCTTCCGCTACTGGTCCGTCGATGCGGTTACCAACTGTCGTCGTCAGTTCTTTAAAGAAAGCTTTTACGATGCGGTCTTCTCCAGAATGGAAGGTAATGATGGCAAGACGACCTCCATGAGGTCTCAATAGATGAATGGCTTCGTGCAATCCGACTTGGAGAGCATTTAACTCGTCATTTACTGCGATACGAATCGCTTGGAAGACTTGCTTAGCGGGATGACCCACTTTCTTGAGCTCTTTAGCTGGTTTGCTCTTTTTGATAATCTCTACTAGTTCAAACGTTGTTTTGATTGGAGAGACTTCTCTTTGTTTAATGATGTTTCGAGCGATACTTAACGCAAAGCGTTCTTCGCCATATTCTCTCATGATTCTTTCGAGATCTTGTAAAGAGAAAGTGTTGATGATTTGATAAGCCGTTAAAGTTTGGCTTTGGTCCATTCTCATGTCGAGAGGGGCATCGAGGCGATAGGAGAAGCCTCGCTCTCCCTCATCAAACTGGGGTGAAGAAACACCGAGGTCCATGAGGATGCCATCGACGTGAGTGATGCTGAGTTCTCTCAATTTTTCACTTACGTTTCGAAAGTTAGAACGAATGAGAGTGAATCTGTCGCTAATCTTACTAAGAGTAGCTTGTGATTCTTTGATGGCTTCTTCGTCTTGATCGAAGCCGATGAGTTGGCCGGTCTTTAATCTTTTTAAGATTTCGGAGCTGTGCCCAGCGCGACCGAGTGTAAGATCGAGATATACCCCGTCTGGTTTAATTTTTAAACCATCAAGAGTTTCATGAAGCAAGACAGGTATATGCTTGCTCATAATGATTAATTTTCTTCGTCCAGATTTTCGGCGGTGTTCTCAAAGCCTGCGATGGCCTTCTTTTCATATTCTTCGTAGGCCTTGCGGTTCCATACTTCGATATGATCTCCCATGCCGATGACGATAACTTCTTTGCCGATTTGGAATTTATCCAAAAGCATTGAAGGGATTTGAACGCGACCGGATTTATCGATCTCGAGTTCACAAGTTGATGCTAGTTGAACACGGAGATAATCTCTGGCGCTCTTTTTATTAAAGGGTAAAGTGTTAAATTCGTTGACAAGTTTTTCAAACTCACAAGCTTTATAAATCGATAAAGCACCATCAAAACCTTTCATGATGAAAACTTTGACACCGGTTTCTTCTCTCATTTTGCGAGGAATAACCAAGCGGCCTTTATCGTCTAGTGTGTGAGCAAAACTACCAAAGAACATAATTCCCACTATTTCCCACTTTCTACCACTGCACCACCATTATAGACAGATATGCCAAATTTCAACAACAACTTTTTCTTAATTAAGATTAACCGGAATATAAAAAACTCCGCCTCTCAGCGAAGTTCATATTTTTTAACATTTATAATGTTAATGTGGGCACTATTTTATTTTGACACTGTCTAATTTTTCCCAACGAGGATCGGGTTTCTTTTCTTTTTCCTGAAGATATTCTTCTTCGGTCATGATTCGATAGCCTTCCCCACTTGGAGGTAATTTTTCGCCCTTTCCCACCACTTTATTTGGAATGTGCGACAGGATGATTCCCAAGACATAATCATCGACATCAAAGATATTTTTTTCTTCGTAAATCGCGGTGTCATCTTCTCGATCGTCAGAGAAGACTAATTCATCGCTGACTCTGATCGTAAAAGGCACATCTTTCAAGGTGTAAGCGCTGATAGCGATGACCTTGGCAATGATATTAATCGTCAAGCGAAGAATCTTATCAGTTTGAAAAGCGGTTCCTTCGATGTGGCACGAAGCAATTCCGCGAAGAAAAAGCGGATCAAATTTGGCGTTTGAAAAGTCGATATCTCCGCCAAATGGGACTTCTTTATTTAGGGGGATGGTCTGACGATTGATCTTCATCCTTAACTCCTTAATTCGGCTTGATATGCTTTGGTTAATTCCGCCTTAATCTTATCGAGTGAATCACTAACTTCTTTATCGGTTAAGGTATGGTCATCACTTCTAAACGTGACTTTGACCGCAATTGATTTTCTTTCTTCTGAAATACCTTGTCCGGCGTAGACATCAAAGATGGCTGCATCATTAACAAGACCCTTGCCCACCACTTTAATCGTCTTTAAAATATCGTGAGCTTTGACACCTTTATCAAGGACAAAAGCGAGGTCTCTTTCAATGGAAGGGAACTTGGAAATAGGCATCATTTTAATACCGTTAACCTTGCTGTCGAGCAATGGAGTTAAATTAACCTCTAAAACGGCAACACTGGTTTTTCCAAATCCATAGTCATCGATCTTATTTGGATGGAGTTCACCAAGAACGCCAATGCGATTATTTTGGAAGAGGATCTCTGCTGATTTGCCAGGATGCATTTCCTCGAGATGATCATCTAGTTTTTGATATTGATAACGAGACGGGTCGACACCAAGAATAGACATCAATCCATCAAAAATACCTTTAACATGATAGAAGTCATAAGGAATTTTGCTCATCAAACCTTGTTGTTCATCATTGCCAACTAAGACAATCGCCAGATGATCGCTACGCGAAGATTTGCTTTCAACATTTGAAATTTCAAAGAGGGCAAGATTTTTATTTTGGCGAGAAACGTTAAACACAGCAGTCTCTAACAAACTGTGAAGAACGTGAGTTCTCATCACTTCGTGTTCGTCAGTTAATGGATTTACAAC
>JAAYDH010000018.1 GCA_012729405.1 Erysipelotrichaceae bacterium | reverse complement strand
CGTAAAGACAACTGCGCGATTACGACTTTCAGACTCTGATCTTTCTGATTTAGAAAGATACATAGACGTCAAACGCGGAGAGATTTACCTGGCTAAAGGCATCATTATTGTCGAAGGTGTTGCAGAGGAATACCTGATTCCCAATTTTGCAAAGGTTATGGGGTATGAATTAGACCGCTTGGGTATTGTGGTCTGTAATGTGAATTCCACGAATTTTGAGCCGTATCGCCAATTTGCTGAGGCATTGGGTTTACCATATATTATCGTCACCGATGGCGATTATTACCATCAGGTTGATGGGAAAAATAAGTTCGGGGATTTGTCCTCGGAAGATGATGTTGCATATGGGTATGCTGGTATTGATCGCTCAATTAAATTATCGGGCATTTCAGACAGAATAGAGGCATACTTAGCTTCCGAATACGAAGAAGGTACAACCTTCGATGATTTAGAAATTGAAGATCAGATTGAATTATTTCAGTTCAGCGGAATCTTCATCGGTAGACATACTTTTGAAGTTGATATTTTCTGCAAATGCGAAAATGCAACAACAACGGAAGGACAGATTATCTGCCGTGTTTTTGACGAATTGACTGCGGGAGGGGAACGGCAGAAGCGGAATTTCAAAGATAAAATGTCCAATGGCGAATACAATAAATGCTTGGCACAAATAGAGTCCTCTCATAGCCAAATTGGTAAAGGACGATTTTCGCAGCGCCTTTCTTCCTGCGTAACGCGCCCCATGATGCCTGACTATATAGAAGCAGCTATTATAAGGATTACTGAGCTTGTGAGGAGCAGAACAAATTGAACGATCATTTCAAGCAAAAAGTCACGGAGATCAACAACGACCCAGAACAGCTTCGCGCATACAATTCAACTGACAGCACGGTTGTTATCGCTGGTCCTGGAAGTGGCAAGACAACAGTTTTAACATTAAAAGTCATGCGTCTCTTGGATAATGTGATTGCTGAACCAAGAGGTTTGGCTTGTTTGACTTACAGCACTGAGTCGGCCCGCGAATTCAAAACAAGGCTTTCGAAATTGGGGCTCAGGGGACGCACTAATGTTTTCTTAGGTACAGTCCACAGTTTTTGTCTCGCTGAAATTCTAACACCTTTTGCTAAACTTTATCCAAAGTACGAAATCCCAAATCCAATAAAAATTATCTCGGAAAAAGAAAAAAAGAAGCTATTTGATTCTGTCAACCCACCTGGTGGAACTTCAATAACTGAAATGGATAAAGAGCGAACTCGCAACATTAGAGGTATAAGCCGAGTTGCTCTTGAAAGTTATGAGGTAGCCCTTAAGGTAGCTATTTCATTCGAAGAGGCTTTACTGAAAAGTGGTTTCATTGATTTTATTAGCATGGTTAAATTTTCTGTTGAACTCATTCAAAACGAATCTTTCGTGCAAAAAGCTATTGAAGCTAAATTTCCGTGGTTTGTTATTGATGAATATCAGGATTTAGGTAGACCATTGCACGAAATTGTTTTGTCTTTGCTAGATAAGTCGAACATTAAGATATTTGCTGTAGGTGATGCCGACCAGTCGATATATGATTTTCAAGGCGCAGCTCCAGACTATCTTAATGAACTGTCTCAAAAAAATGGTATTAAAGGTATTCGCTTGCTAAACAACTATCGAAGCGCACAAACTATAGTGGATGCTTCGGAGTATGTATTAAATAGTCAACGGGGGTATACAGCGTCCGGTATATTGAGAGATTACCCTGCTATCATGGACTTTATTGAGTGCGATAATGGTATGAACGAACAATATCAGCAAACTATAAAATTGGTTCGACGATTTTATTCAGAAGGAATTCCTTACCACGAAATCGCAATACTCGTTGGTAAGAACAATGAAGTAAAAGAACTGAAGGATGAATTTGATATACAAGGGATCCCTGTATATTTGGCACGTCAGGACTTTAGAAACACTGAGCTTATCCTCTGGTTGCAAAGCTGCGCATCTTGGGTTGAGGATAAAACCAGGGTATCATTTGATGATATTTATCGGGTGTGGATGAACTTTTTATTACATACACAGGAAGGCGCAAGTTCTAATGAGTATGATTTCCTTGTGCGTCGAACGCTATTGAAAGTATTAAAAGCAAGCAATCAGTATAGAGATAATCTTTTTGAATGGCTTAAGTTTGTATTAACTGAACTAGATTTATTAAAGGTATTTGATGGTTCAGACCGTTACCCTGATGAAATCGAAAATCTCAAAAGTCTATTCCAAGTTGCAAAACAAACAGAACCGATGTTGACTGTAGGATTCATAACACGGCTTGGTGTGCCCGACAATCAAGTGGTTTTATCGACAAGACACAGTGCAAAAGGACTAGAGTTTGACGTAGTAATAATGCTTGGAATGGAGAAGGATAGTTTCCCAAATTACTATGATACAACCCAACGAAAAATTGATGAAGCTCGGAGGCTTTGTTTTGTGGCTGTGAGCAGGGCAAGGAAAGCCTGTATTCTAATTAGATCGAAACAATTGCCAAACAAATATGGCAGATGGTTCTCAAAAGAACCATCGCCGTTTTGGATAACGCTTAAAGAGTTTCACGATGCAGATGCTTTGAGCAAATTAAAGGAGACATAATTGGCAAGCAATGCCCGTGCATATGCACACGGGCGTTTGTATGAGTTTGGGACCCGACCCAAACTAGTATATAATTGAGCCATTACAGATTTTTGGAGGCATCAGATTGAAAGAGTATCAAGATTTAATTGGCAAGATTGCCATTGCTATAGCCATAGTTATATTTGGATTTGTAGTTGCCGGTGCATTAACTGCTGGATTCAGCAACATGCATTCAGCCATTGTTAATATGGGTGATTCTATTAGAGACGGCTTGATAAAAGTCGCCAATCAATAAGATTAATTACCGGTAAACCGATTTGCCAGATTTGTCATGAGGGTTATCTATTATAATTGCTTTGGTGTTGGCTAAAACTGTTTGAAGATCTCTCATAGCATTTTTTTGTTGCCTATATTTGGTTAACAGCTGCTTTTTAGTCTGAAGTAACTCACTAATTTGTTTGCTGGCGTGTGTGTTTGTGTTGGCCGGATTTTTCAGCGACGATAAACTTGCTTCATTTTCTAAGATTTGATTCTTCCGGCTCATTTCTGCTTCGTAGATTTTTACCTCTATCGTAAGCGACAAATAACAGCATCTGGTCGATGAAAGAAGCAGCCGTTACACTGATGTAAAAAATCAGAGGTGATGGATATGACGACTGAAGAAAGACAGGCATATTGGGAAAAACAAGTTGAGCGCT
>JAAYDH010000121.1 GCA_012729405.1 Erysipelotrichaceae bacterium | reverse complement strand
CGAATAAAATCATCATTTGAGATTTTTAACGCTTCCCAAAGCTTATAAAACCCTTCGACAATTTCATCGACGAACTCTTGAGGAGATTTGCCGGCGATAGCGGCGTTCTTCTCAATCTTCTGTCCGTGTTCGTCCGCTCCGGTTAAGAAGCGACATTCAAAACCGCGAAGCCTTTTGTAACGAGCAAAGATGTCCGTTAAGGTCGTGCAATAGGCATGACCGATGTGCAACTTCGCACTCGGATAGTAGATGGGGGTAGTAATATAGAATCTTTTTTTCATGGCAAATGAGCCTCCTAACTAAGATTATAAAATAAAACCGGCTCGAACCGGCTTTTATTTTTCTTATTTCTTTTCGTCTTTAATGTTGTACTTGCGATTGAAGCGATCAACACGACCGTCAGCTTGAACAAATCTTTGTTTGCCGGTGTAGAATGGGTGGCAGTTTGAACAAGTATCGACTTTGATTTCCTTGAGAGTGGATCCCACTTCGAAGGTTGTACCGCAGCTGATGCATGTCACTGTTGAGCGATGTGTTTCTGGATGAATTCCCTTTTTCATAACTTTTTTCTCCTTCCGCCTTGAGCTTTATGTCGCCCAAAGTAAGTTTGCCTTTAGATACTATCATATCTATTGATTAAATATCAAATCTTTTGTGTTTCTTAACTCTTGTTAACAAGTAGAGGTTTTAAATGATGATTATTTCCTAATCGTTAAATAGGTACTCCCGGGAATGGCTAATCCGGCAAAGAGGAGACTAACCAAACCAACAGAACGAACTGCGGATAAAGTATCTTCTCGAGCAAAATTAATGACTGATAAGATGACAATGGTTAGGGAAAGTACCGCAATTGATGCTAATGCGATATATGAATATAAACGAGACCGATCAGAGTTTTCTTTACGAATCATGAAGACCAAAGAGGATACAATCACACAAGCCATAACAAAATCAAGGATTCCAATCGCAATATTAAATCCGCCACCTTGTTGGATACCAGTAACGCCATAAAAAGCCGAAGATAGTAAAAAACCTAACAAAGGAAGAAATATTCTCGGGTATCGATCGAATTCAGCAAACCTAGGTATGAAGGGCAGAATAATACCCAGAAGAACTAAGCCACAAAATATAGTCTCGTAGAGGGGATAAGGTAATCCTTCTACGACATTGAGTATGATATTAGTCAAAGACAAAATAAAAACAATCGAAAGCAAAATCAAAGAGATAATGACAGCTTTAGAACGAGACATAAACAACCCCCAAGATTATTTCCAGTATAAACTAACGATATGAATTTAGTTATTTATTTTCTCTTGCGATAAAATCAACGATGACTTGATAAAATCTTGGATAATTATCAACGGCGCATAGACCATGTTTTGTGCCTTCAAAAGTAACCATCTCACGATAGATATGTTTCGGGAGTGAACTAGCAAGCATCGCCATGGATGAATAAGGAACCATTTGATCCTGATCACCATGGATAAAAAGAATTGGTAAATGGCATTTTTTTAAGGCATTGATTGGCGAATCTTTTTTGATATCTAAACCGAAGAATAGTTTTAAAACAAGATAAGCGCTAGTCATGAAGATCGAAGCTAGAAACTTACCAAATCTCATTTGGCTAGAATCTATAAAGGTATTATAGACGCTCGTAAAACCAGCATCCGCAATTAAGCATTTTACTTGGGAGGGTAAATCATATTTGTTAACTAGTGAGACTGTGCCCGCTCCCATCGACATCCCGTATAAGACAATCTGGGCGTCTGGATCGTTCTTGATGATATAATCCACCCAGCTCAGCAAATCGCGAGACTCGCGGATACCCATAGTGCAGAGTTTAATATCGCTATTCCACTGGGCTCTTTGTTCGATATTTAATAAGTTGAAATCGTGTTTCTCAAAGATCTCTCTTAAGACTTTTGTCTCTTCATCTGGCGATCCCGCCCAACCATGGACATAGATAATATATTTATGGCTTGGTTTCGGGTTGACCGCATAGTGAGCGTTCAGTTTCTTTTTATCAAAAGATTTGATAGAGACAATGCGGAACACTTCATCATCGTTAAACCATTCTAAATCGACTTGGTTATAAAACGGGTTATTTGGAATCGCCGCATTGTGCTTAAAGATTTTGCGGATCGCTCTCTTCGATAAGAATGAATGAATCACAAAAGCTCCTAAGAGGAGATAGATACCAAATAGGACCATTAAACTAGCGATGACAATGACGAGAATAAAATACCATTTCATATCTTTTACGAAAAAACTATATCACATTTATGAAATTTATAACTAGGTAGCGCCCAAAATTAAAACCCACATCAAAGCAAATGACGTGGGGTGTTAATCTTTTGAATTATTAACTAGTTTAATCAGGCAATCTTAGTCGAGCCAGAGAACTTTGCCGAAGACGAGCAAAGTAATTATGTCGAGCAACCATAACCAGGGGATACCAAAAACAATTAAGACAACCGCTAAAACAGTGCCTAGTGTTTTCTTGCCAGCGACGCTTCTTGCGAGTCGATAGAGGACCCACAAAATATCTAGAAGCGGAATTGCAAAAATAATTTTTACAATGAGGGGAAGTCCATCCATCCATTTAACAAAACTTTTCATTTTAAAAGCTCCTTATATTGATACTATATCACGGATAGAATCAAAATAAAGTGCTTATGCACATCAAAATAAAAAGCCCCACATCAACGTTTATTGACATGGGGCATTATCCTTTGAGAGTTTAACTCTCGATTTATTTATCGTGGACGAACAAGGCCATGACTGCTTTAGCAGTGTGAATTCTATTTTCCGCTTCTTGATAGACGACGGATTGTGGTCCATCAATGACGGAATCTTCGACTTCGTTACCGCGGTCAGCTGGTAAGGCGTGCATGTATTTGCATTGTGGGCCGGCAAGTTTCATCATCTTTTCGGTACACTTCCAACCGGTTAAGGTTTTGATGTAATCGTCGACGACTTCGGTGGATTGGTTCTTAACCCATGATCCCCAGTTCTTTGGGAAGACGACATCAGCGTCCCTAAAGGCTTCTTCCATATCGTGAGTGATGCGGAAGCTGCCGCCGTTCTCTAAAGCATTCTTCTTGGCTTTTTCAATCGCCCAGTCTGGTAAGTCATATCCTTCTGGATAAGCTAAGGTAACATCCATCGCGTAGCGAGGGAATAAGAGGATTTGAGAAAGGGGGACGGAGATTGGTTTCTTGTGGCTTGTAGCATAAGCCCAGATAATAGAAACTTTTAAGCGCTTGGTGGTGGGGAATAATTCTTGCATGGTCATTAAATCAGCAAGAGCTTGCATCGGGTGATATAAGTCACATTGCAAGTTGATGATTGGGACAGTGGACCATTTCGCCATTTCGCGTAGGTATTTGTTGCCCAAACCCCAGTTGCAGTAACGGCAAGCAATCATGTGTCCAAAGGACGAGAGGATGGTGGCAGTATCTTTGGCGGATTCACCATGAGAAATTTGCATCATCGAGGTATCCAAGAAAGTCGCGTGTCCGCCTAATTGGGCCATTCCGCTTTCAAAGGAGTTTCT
>JAAYDH010000106.1 GCA_012729405.1 Erysipelotrichaceae bacterium | reverse complement strand
ATCAATTCGTTTTGAACGATGAAATTAGATTGAGGGCTCGGTTGACCCTTGGTTTCCGACATCGTTTTTTGGAACTCACCGAATGAGGCTTCGTAGTCTTTAAGAGCGAGCATGGCCAAAATGGTGCGATAGAGGCGATCATCAAGCGAGACTAAATCGGTGATGATAGATTCGCTCTCGTTTTTAGACTTTGCAAAGCTCAAATAACCGTAGATGATGTCGCGAATAGATTCGCTTAATCCGGTCACATAATCCAAAAGTTTGATGTGTTGGGTGTGATCGACGCGGACCTTTCCGTTTTCTTCCACTGCTAAGACCGTGCTAGTCGGGCTGTAGACATCATCCAAAAATTCTTTGATTTTGCCTTTGATTTTGTCACCCTGTTCTGGGTTGTTCTTTAAGAAGTTTCCTAAAGGTGTGTTGTCTTCAATGCCTTTCTCAAGGACTGTTTTTCTTTGATCGTAAAGAAGTTTTTCGTGGTCGCGATTAATGCAATACTCTAAGGTATCCCTCAATTGTAAGAGGTAATGATAGATATTGAAGATGTATTGACTAGTTTTGTTCATTCTTATTGTCTCCTTTCAATAACATCTTCTCGAGCTTATAAACCCGAGATACAGTGTGCTTCGCATATTTCCTCACACTCATGTAGGCATGCTTCATGCAGTAGCTGTTTTCGTAAAATTCAGTAAACATCGAGATGTCGTTCCCGGAGTCTCCGACAACATAGACATCTTCCTTGTTAAAGCCTGAGGCTTCAGTATAGTATTTTAAACCCATTCCTTTATTACATCCATAGGGAGTAATTTCGATAACTTTAGTGGTCCAAGAGAACTCAAACATCGGATACTCCAAACGGAATTTCTTGTTCAATTCCTTGCTGAGTTTCTTATTCCTTCGACGAAGACCGAAGAAAATCATCACTTTGTAAATTCTTCCTAACTCCAATTCTTTGTCATACTTCTTGTTAGAGATAACATAAGGTTCAATTCGTTTGAATTGGAAAAATTGCCAAAGTCGATAGAAAAACAGGAATAGTTTTCCGACATTGCGATTAGCATTGATGATGCAGGGATGGCCTTTAGTGGTCAACATATAGGTCATTGGATTGATTTCATCGTTGATAATCTTAAGCACCTCTGAGATTGGCTGGTTAGGCATGGCAACATCGCGAATCAGATTACCATCAGCAAAAATCTGCGCAGAAGAGCAAACGAGATAATCAAATGGTCTTTGAATTTCTTTCTTTAATCGCTCAATAAACTCAAGACTTCGCGAAGTAATAATCACTAAACGATTTCCACTATCGATCCACTTTTGCAAGAACTTGATATTCTTCTTGGGAATACAAGTTTTAATGGGATTCGGATAGAAGAGCGTTCCGTCTAAGTCAGTCGCAAGTAACTTTGCCATAGTCCAGTAGCAATATTATACACACAAGTGAGCGCAAAGCGCGAGAAAACTTTGCCCGATACCCCTGAAACAAATAAAAAGTGGAAATCCTTCCACCTTTTAAATTTGATTTGACTCCTCTACTTAATAGGGTTCTCCGCTTGGATGACGCCATAGCCACCATCGCGACGGATATAAACGACAGAGAATCGATCATCATCCTTGTCTAAATAGACAAAGAAATCATGACCTAGTGCTTCCATGCGAGCGATGGCTTCTTCGATATCCATCGGTTTAAGATAGTAAGATTTCGCACGGACAACGGTATCTTTTTCTTCTTTCTTCTCCTTTTTGGTATCAAGTTCAATATCCATGGATTCAGCGAAAGATAATCTGCCGTTGCTGCGGTCCATTCTGGTCTTAAGTTTGTGAATTTGACCGACTAATTTTTCGACGGCAGTGTCAATAGCGTTGTATAAGTCTTTTTCCTCTACTTCAGCTCGTAGAGTAACTTGGGAAAGAAAAATTGTGACTTCGACTCTTGAGTCTTCGCCATGGGTGCTGCAGACGACGCGGCAATTGACTTCATCATTGTGTGAGAAGTACTTGTCAAGGCGACCGAGTTTCTTTTGGACGGACGACGAAATGCCCTCCGTAATCGAGATGTTTTTGCCAATAATTTGATATTTCATATGTTAACCTCCTCCTCAAATTATAGTTCAAGAAGTTTGCTCATCAATATTATAACTTGCCAAAGCAAATTCAACATTACTTTTACACAATAACAACCATATTTTTCAATGATAAAAATAAAAGGCCTTTAGGCCTTCTATTATTTCTTCTTCTCGAGAGCAAGAAGAGATTTGATTTCATCGACTTTATCGAGTTGTTCCCAAGGAAGATCTAAGTCCGGTCGTCCAAAATGTCCATAATTTGTTAAATTTTGATATTTGAATGAAGGTTTTGTTAATGAGAAGTTCTTGATAATCATTCCGGGACGTGGATCGAAAACTTTTTTGATAACACGCAAAATGACATCGTCGCTGTAATGAGCGGTGTGATAGGTGCGGATTCCAATCGAGAGTGGATGATTAACCCCAATCGCGTAGCTGAGTTGAATTTGCAAGCGATCAGAAACACCAGCTGCCACCAAATTTTTTGCCATGTAACGAGCCATATAGGTCGCTGAACGGTCAACTTTGGTCGGGTCTTTTCCTGAGAAAGCCCCACCTCCGTGCTCACAAGAACCGCCGTATGTATCAACAATGATTTTTCTTCCGGTCACGCCCGTATCTCCGGCAGGGCCACCGATTTCGAATAAACCGGTTGGATTAATTAAAAATTTGAAGTCACTATTTAAATGGAATGATTTAGCGACTTTCTTCATGATGTGCTCGTGAATGTATTTTTTAAATTCATTCAAATCAGCATCGGGGTCATGTTGAATCGACATAAGGATGGTGTCTATTTTGATATTTTTTGGGTCGGTGTAATCAATTGTCACCTGGCTTTTCATATCTGGACGTGCCCATTTAAATTGTCCGTTTTTCCTTTGATTTGATGCTTCGCGGACTAATTTATGCGCAATTGATATCGGTAAGGGCATATATCCTTTGGTCTCGTTTGTTGCATAGCCAAACATAATACCTTGATCGCCCGCTCCTAAATCTTCGGGTTTTTCTTGATTGACACCCATCGCGATATTCGGACTTTGGGTTTTCACTTTGCTCAATACCTCGACAGTGTGATAATCAGTTCCTAATTCAGGACGATTGTAACCAATTTTCTTCAAGACCGATTTGGCGGTCGCATCAAAATCAATATTTTGGTTATCTTTAAGAGTAATTTCTCCTCCGATGAGTATAAAGTTGGCACTGGCAAAAACTTCACAAGCGACATGAGCATTCTCATCTTTTTCCAAACAAGCATCCAAGACAGCATCAGCGATTTGGTCGCACACCTTATCAGGATGACCTTCGCTCACTGATTCTGACGTAAATAAAATCTTTTCTTTTTCCATGATGAACTCCTATAAAAAATGCCTCCCATAATCTTGGAAAGGCATTAAACTTTTTTTCCACTACTTATCGCTCAAGGTTATGGGGCCTTGCTAGAGAAAGCACTTACTCACTACTGAGAGTTGCTACCGTGATTTTACATCTCTTTAACACGGTTCTTGATAAGTGTATTTATTATATAAATGATTGGTGACTATTTCAACAAAGACTTCAAACCTTTTGCTAATTGGTCGGGGCATGAGGTTTGGCCGTTTCGACTCCCTCGGCATTTGATACCTTCCAATTTGACAATAACCTGTTCAATTGGTTGGTTTTCAATCAGGCGGCAAATAGCTTGCAAGTTTCCTGAGCAGCCGCCTTTGACAGTCGCGTGAGTGATAAAGTTGTTTTCGTATTCAATAATCATTTCCCGAGAACAGACGCCTTCGGGTTTGAAGACAAGGGTCGACATTATTTGATGAGATTTCCGTAAGTCGGGCAGTAGACAATTCCGGCAGCATTAGCTTCATCAGTATCAAGGTGACAGGCAAGGGCGAAATCTTCTCTCACACGGACGACGACATTGCCAAAGATGGTGCTTCGTTCTGGGGTTTTCACTTCAAGGCTGACAACATCGCCGCTTTTGACACCAAATTCTTCGGCATCTTTTGGAGTCATATGGATATGTCTTTTGGCAATGATGCACCCTTCTGGTAAATCAAGTTCGCCTTTTGGACCAACAATTTTAATTGGAGCACTGTCGAAAATATGTCCTGATTCTCTAATTGGAGGGATAACTCCCAAAGTGCGAGCATCAGTTGCTGAGACTTCAACTTGAGCAAATTTGCGGTAAGGTCCAAGGATAGAAACTCCAGAAATTGTTTTCTTGGGTCCAACAATATCAACACGAGACGAACTGACATATTGTCCGGGTTGAGATAATGGAGCGCGAGGAGTTAAGTCCTGATCTTGACCAAATAGAATTTTGAATTGCTCTTCATTGACGTGAACATGACGAGCGCTTGTTTCAACTAAAATTTGTTTCATTTAAATTTTCCTCTTATTGTGCGAAAGTATTTTATCAAAAATAAACTTAAAATTCATCTAAAAGGGTGATTAAATCAAATAAAGGAATTTTTTTCCTATATTTTTACTAAAATATCGCTTTTCTTCCGAATAATTATTTCTCAACCAGCAAAAAGGGTTATCATAGACACGAGGAGGCAAAAATTATGAGCAATGAACTTACTTTTAAGAATGATTTACTGGAAGCTTTAGAGAGCAAAAATGCAAATAAACTCAAAGAGATTTTTGAAGTTGTTCCTACCATCGATATCGCCGAAGCTTTGGAAACGGTTGATAATGTCCAATCACTTATTTATATTTTCCGCGTTGTCAGCAAAGATTACACTGGTGACCTCTTTTCGTATATGAGCTCTGAACAGCAAGAAAGAATTATTAAGAGTTTTTCCGATAAAGATCTTATCGAACTTCTCGAGAACTCTTTCACTGACGATATCGTCGACACGATGGAAGAAATGCCTGCTAATGTCGTGAATCGCATTTTGAGAGTTGCCCCTTCAAATTTAAGAAAAAATATCAATACTCTTTTAAACTACAAAGAATATACTGCTGGATCGTTAATGACAACTGAATATATCGAGATGCACGAGAACATCACTGTTAAAGAAGCCATCTCGATGATTCGTGAAAAAGGCCGTGAAGTTGAAACCATTTATACCCTATTCATCCGCGACGCGAAAAGAACCTTGGTTGGAACTGTTCATCTTGATGATTTAGTCTTTGCCAAAGAAAACGACATTATGGAAGATATCATGAATCGCGACTTTGTTACTTGTAATGTCAATGACGATCAAGAGGAAGTGGCAAACATGTTCAAACGTTATGACCTTAACGCCATGGCTGTCGTGAATAACGAAAATAAAATTATTGGTATTATCACCATTGATGATATTGTAGACATCATCGTTCAAGAGGCCTATGAAGACGTGTCAAAATTGAAGCAAGTCGGCACGATGGAAGAGCCTTATTTAAAGACTTCTGTTTGGAAGTTAGTAAAGAAATGCCTGCCTTGGATTTTCGCTTTAATGATATTACAAATAGGAACGGCCGCGATTACCTCGGCATTTGACGGCTTAATTGCTTCTTTTGCTGTTCTGGCAGTTTTCTCTCCACTAATCCTCGATGCCGGCGGAAACTCAGGAGGGCAAACGACAACTATGATTGTTCGTTCAATCGCTCTCGATGAGTTTAAGAAGGGCGATTTAAAAAGAGTCTTGTGGAAGGAGTTGCGAGTTTCAGCCATCATCGCAATTTTCGTCGGTCTATTTGCCGTCGTTTTGACTTTCACTGAGATGGCTGCTGGAGTCGTAAATATCCAAGATACCTATGGACATGACATATGGTTAACTCGCCTTTATATTTCGCTTTTAGTCGGAGTAACTTTGATTGTAACAATGATTATTTCTCGTTTAATCGGTTGCTTATTACCATTCTTTGCAAAAATGATCAAAGTTGATCCCGCTGTAATGTGCAGTCCCTTCACCACTACCATTGTTGATATTGTGTCTTTATTAACCTATTTCATTATTTGGAAAGAAGTGTTTGCGCCACTAATTATTCCCGGCGGAATCATTTGATAGTTAGTCTGCTAATTTGCCCAAAGTTCGCAAATCAGTAATAGATAACTTTAGTTAGTCTAACTATTTCTTGTCTTTTATCTAGATTTTGCTAAAATAACTAAGCGAGTTTTATAAGATGCGCGAGTGGCGGAACTGGTAGACGCGTACGTTTGAGGGGCGTATAAGGTAACTTGTGTGAGTTCAATTCTCATCTCGCGCACCATCTCGAAAAACACCTCTTCAATTTGGAAGAGGTTTTTATTTTATCAAAAATAGGCAATTAAATCTTTTTTGTAGCAAAATAGTTTGAATATCAAACAATTTATATTATATTGTCAGCAATTCAAGCCTTTTGAAAGGAACTAACTTATGAAAAAACTAAATCCCCTCGCTTTAACAGGAATTATTGCCGGAGCCGTAGTTCTGATTCTCGGTGCAACAGTTGCTGGAACTTGGGTCAATGCCTACAATGGTGAGATTACTCGTCGTGAGACAATTAATGAAAAAAGAGGGAATGTCCACAATTCCTTGAATGCCCGCTATGATAAAGTCACTCAATATATCGCTGCTATCGAAAGCGCTAACGAAATTATTATAGATTTATTAGAACAAATCACCGATGCTCGAACCGCCTTTGCGGATGCTGTTGCGTCACACAATCCTGAAGCTGCTGATGATGAAGCTGAAAAACTCGATGGCGCTTTCATTCAGTTGGTCTCTTACATGGAAGATAATCCGGACGATTTAAATCCAATTGATCTTTATGAGGGTTTTATGGGTGAGTTCGCTGCTTCCACCAATGTTGTTTTATACAACATTGAATCTTTCAATCAATCAGCAAGAGAATACAATGTTTTCATCCAAACATTTCCTAACAATATGTTCTTGCAAGGAAAGACCACTTTTGAAACCTATAGCGTAGCAAATTACAATACAACTCTTCCGACCTTTAGCGACTAGGAAACAAGGTTATGAAAAGAGCATTTTCGAAATCCAGGGCTCTTTTTTCGGGTATTTTCGTTTTAATACTCACTCTTTTAATTGCTTGTAGTTCTGCTCCTTCTCCCGCAATTAAAGCGACGGAAGAATTCTATATTAATGATCGCCCAAAATCCCTTCTTAATTCGACAAGATGGACGATTCTTACTTATAGTGAGGAGTTATACGATTATTCGAGAGCTGAGCCCTTCGTTAATGATGATATTAGTGGCACCCAAATTGTAGTCGCTACCTACATAGGCAATGTTGGGGACTTCAGTTCAACTGACTTATTCAACTCATGGGGAATCGGAGATAATGACATGGGCATCCTCATGATTCTCTTCTTTGAAAAAGGCGAGGAAGACTTCGGATTCAAAAATATTGTTTTCGAAATAGGCGCCCGCATGGCGGGATATTTAAGCGCCCACACTGCTTCAAATCTAGTCGCGGAACATTTTTATGATCCTGAGGTCCTAGATTTCGACTACGACCAAAAATTAATCAATCTCTATTTTGCTGTTCAAGAACATATTTATTTCAATGTCTATAACGATACATTTGATATTCAAGAATATCTCGAAGAGTATGAAGAAAATAAATACGAATATTTTGGATTATTGCCAAGCGAGCAGATAAATGACCTTATTTTCCCCGTTTGGGTATGGGTGATCATTGTCATCGTTTCGCTTCTCTTCGGAGTGACTCCAGGAGGAATTTTCTTATTTGGATTTTTCCGTAGAGGGGGACGAAATAAAGGGGGTGGCGGCCGATCGGGCGGCTACTGGTTCCATAAATAATGATTAAAGTGAGAGAAAGTTGAGAACTAAATTAAGCGAGACCTCTGAGGTATTTAAGAAGTGTTGATTCTACATAGAGACTCCTTTCTTCAAAGGATTTTAAGCAAAAGCTTTGCTTTTGGTAATCAAAATATTCGAGTATAAATTCTAATTACGTACTTTATTAATTGTGGTTTGTGCACTTTTCGACCTTTAGAGAATATCAACATTAAGAGAATATCCATTTTTGGATATTTTCTTTTTTTGTTGAAACACCGCCGTTTTTTATTACAATGAATGTAAACAATCTCGGAGGATTCGATATGAAAAAATTATCCAGCGTCTTCTATATGTGGTTCGGGTTTGGATCAGCAATCGTTAGTGTTCTAGCGATGTTCTTACCATTCTTGATTGTCAATAATGACATCAGACAAGCCACCTATTTCTTTTTTGATGGCCCTTTAGGTTTATCCCTTGGAGCATGGCCTTCGTTCGTCGGATTTATGCTTATTCTCGTCGCCGGACTCGCGCTCGGGGTTATGGCTTTACCTTTCCTTGTCCCTTCCGCTAAATTGGAGAAAATCGTATTGATTTCTGCCGTTGCGTTATTGGTTGTTGGAATCGTTTTAGTCAGTTTAACTGGTGTTCTTTACGAATACCTCAACACTGCAGTGATCGGTAACCCGACAGATGTTTTTATCTTTGAATACAATCAGGCTGGTTACTATATTTCCCTCATCGGAGCAGCTCTCGCTTCAGCTTCTGGTGTCGTTGCCTTAGTCCTCGATTGGTAAAAAAGCTTTTAACAAAAGAAAAGACACCCAAAGGGTGCCTTTTTTATTGTCGACAAATTAGAAATTTTTCGTATCAAAGCTCTTAAGAATCTTAGTGAGAGGTCCAATGATTTTCTTGATGGTTCCATCTTCGAATGGATTCTTGAGGTGATTCTTTTCAAGTAATTCAACGAAGGGGAATTTACCGCCACACTTGGTCAACTTAACGTATTTTTTCCAAGCTTTTTCGTGGTTTTTGCGATCAAGTAAGAAAAACTCGAAAGCCACCACTTGAGCGAGGGTATAGTCGATATAGTAGAAAGGTGTCCCAAAGATATGAGATTGTCTCATCCAATAGGTTCCCTTATTAAGTGTTGGTGTATCATCGTAGACTTTGTGAGGAGTATATTTCTTCTCAATTTCTCTCCAAATAGCACATCTATCATCATGAGTTGCAGTTGGGTGTTCATAAACCCAATGTTGAAACTCATCGACGGAAATACCATAAGGTAAAAATTCAAGTGCTCCAGTCAAATGAGCATATTTAGCTTTTTCAGTTTCCGCTCCAAAAAACTTGTCGAGATATGGCCAAGCAAAGAATTCCATGCTCATCGAGTGAATTTCACAGCTCTCTAGAGTTGGGTTCTGATATTCAGGAATTTTTATTCCAGAGCAGAGATAGGCTTGGAAAGCGTGTCCACATTCATGAGCAAGAGTGAAAACATCGTCATCGGTTCCGTTAAAGTTTGCAAAAATGAATGGAGACTTGTAGATGGGGAAATATGTGCAGTATCCACCCGGAGCTTTGCCAGGGCGAGAAACGAGATCTAATAATTCCTGATCAACCATGAAATTAATAAACTCGTGAGACTCTTTAGATAGGTCAGTAAACATTCCTTTGGTTCCATCGATGATGTAGTTCACATCGCCGACTGGATGGGCATTGCCAGAGGCAAATTTGAGGTTGTAATCGTAGTATTGAGGGTTCTTAATTCCAAGGCCTTTCATCTGATTCTTATATAACTTTTGAACCACAGGGACTACTTCAGTTGCGATTTGTTCGCGATATTTTTTGACCATCTTGGCGTTATAGTCGGTTCTGCCTAAGCGAAGATAGCCTAAATCAGTGAAATTTTTGAAACCAAGTTTCTTAGCCATTGAGTCGCGAACGGCAACTAATTGAGAGTAGATGTCGCCAATCTCTTTTTCGTGTTCTCCCAACCATTTGTCCATGGCTTGGGCAGCTTCTTTGCGGGTTGCGCGATCCTTATCTTGCATATATTTGCCAAGTTGGGGCAAATTTAACGTTTCGCCACGGAACTCGATTTGTGCTCCGCCGAGAACGGCGTCATATTGGCTGACGAGTTTGTTCTCTAAAGCGAGATCAGGCATAATCTTCTCATCAAAGGCCTTTAAGGCATTGTCGTACATCTTAAAGAGGTATTTTCCATAAGTTTTTTCTAAGTCTTTACGGAAGCTCGCTTTAGACATAATTTTTTGATAATCGTTTGAGTATTTTGAAATTAAGGGAGAGAGTTCATCCATTCTCTCTTGGGCTTTCTTATAAACCTTATTAGTTGTGTCGACGGTGTATTTGACCGCGATCAAACTCAGTTGAGTCGATAGTTCCTCGCCATACTTGTTCCAGTGTTTGACCGCAAGAGAAGCAGTGCGGCTCGAACCGCATTCCTTTAAATCATTAACCAGCTTTTCAAGTTTGTTAGTGATTCTCTTTTCGGTTGGAACAATGAATGGATACTGACTGAATTTTAAATTTGGTGTCTTCATATTATTCTCCTTACATTGTTGTCCGTTTAATTGTTAATATGATTGCTCATCAATGCTTAATTGTAAACTACGACGCTTAGTAAAAAAAGAAATTGTTACTTTGTACAATTCCTTAAATTAGCGATTTCTTTTTAATTTTTAATATTAAGAAGAGCCAGCGGTAGGGCATGAAACGAATCCAGTAGTTGTATCCTAAGACATCCGCATTATACATCGCCACTGTATTTCGATATACGACATCGGTTTCGAGAATATTGTTTTTCGCTATCACATATTTATCATTTGTTTCTAAAGCGGAGTGCTTGCGAGAGAGGAAAAATATCTCGGATTGAATATAGGTTAATTTATCTCTAGCTTGCTTACATTCTTTGGTATCCTGACAAATAAAGACTTTCGTGTCAATAGATGTAAATACATCTCTTAATTTTGCATCGATAGGGAATTCAATTTCATCTAAAACGGAGATCAGTTTTTGAATATTATCATACTTTGTCATTACGATGACATTCATCGCTTTGTTGTGACGTTTCAGAATCGTGTGGAAAGTGCCGATCAAGCTAAGGTCGATAATGAGAAGAAGGAGCATAATCGCTCCTAAAACAACAATAATTGTTAATAATATATTTAACCAAAGGTCAAGGAAACTAAACATTTTGTTTTACCGTAAAGAAATACTATCATATCTACCAAATAAAGCAAAACGAACTTTGAAAAACAGGCTTTTAGCCTAGCCATTGACTAAACAAAGAAAAGTATGATAAAATTTTCATTGAGGTTAAATAATATGTCAAAACCAATTATTGCCATCATGTATGACTTTGATAAAACGCTATCGACCACCGATATGCAGAACTATTCTTTTATTCCGGCTCTCGGAATGACCCCCGCCGAATTCTGGGGAGAAACAACTGAATTCTCCATGAAAACCGGTGTTGAAAGAATTCTTTCTTACATGTATATGATGATTGCCAAAGCTAGAGAAAAAGGCATCAAAATTACGCGCGAATACCTTCGCGAATGTGGTAAGAACATTAAGTTCTATCCTGGTGTTACCACCTGGTTCAAGCGCATCAACGAATACGCCGCCTCAAAAGGCATTATCGTCGAACACTACCTCGTCTCGTCAGGCACAAAGGAAATCGTTGAAGGCAGTTCAATCTATGATCAGTTCACTGCCACTTATGGCTGCGAATATTTCTACAACGCAGCCGGTGAGCCAGTCTGGCCAAAACTAACGATTAACTATACTCAAAAAACTCAGTTCTTCTTCCGTATCGCCAAAGGCGTATTCGATGTGACGGATGATAACTCAGTCAATAAGAAGACTCCAAGTCTCCGTATCCCTTATTCCAATATCGTTTACATCGGTGATGGAATGACTGATATCGCTTGTATGACTTTAGTCAAACATAATGGAGGTCGCTCAATCGCGGTTTATCCCGAGAAAGAGAGTGACAAAGTCCGACAAATTTATATCGATGGCCGTTGCAGTTTCATGTGCCGCGCAGACTACACGACCGGAGGCGATTTAGACAAAGTTATGCATCTCATAATCGACTCCGTTGCCATCAAAGATGAAATAGATCGCAACGAGAAAAAGTTAGCCAGCAAGTAATTAAAAAGGTAGCATTGCCTACCTTTTTTGCTAGAAAAGTATATTATAAAAAGAGGTATCTCTATGTCTTATCAAATTGGTGACCTAGTCATTGGTAAAGTTATTAACGTGAAGCCGTATGCGCTTTTTATGTCCTTTGAAGATGGAAGCCAAGGCTTACTTCACATTTCGGAATTATCTAATGCTTATATTCGCGACATCGAGAAATACGGAACAATAGGTGACGAGATGTGTGTCAAAATTATTTCAATCGATCCAACAAATGGATTTTTAAGAGTATCTCTCAAACAAGTGCCCGAAGACCAAGCCTATAACACGCACGACAACGAGAACCGAAAAGCTCCAATTGCCACCGAAGAAGATTTTGCTCCATTCGAGAAAAAGCTTCCGGAGTGGAAGGAAATTACAATGAAGAAAATTAAGGGAGAAAAATAGATGAAACTGCAACTGAACAATCTCATTACAGCGGATGTTTTGAAATCCTACCGCGAAAAAGTCGCCAAAATCGATGCAATGATCGATCAAAAATCCGGTCTCGGCAACGATTATCTCGGATGGGCGGATTGGCCCATCAATTATGATAAAGAAGAGTTCAAGCGCATCTTGGAAGATGCTCGATACGTGAGAGAACATTTTGATATTCTCGTCGTCTGCGGTATTGGAGGTAGTTATCTCGGAGCT
>JAAYDH010000043.1 GCA_012729405.1 Erysipelotrichaceae bacterium | reverse complement strand
GATGTTTGCGCCGATTATTCAAAACGATTTAACGCAATTTGCGTTAACGGTGAACGAAGAGTTTTATGATTTCTATCCAAAACGTCATGTTGTGGGCAAAATTATCCTCGTTGTAGAAGAGATGCATCGCCTACATTTTAATATTTGGAAAAACTTTCTTTGGAACGATTACATGTACGAAGGAACTGAACTAGAGAATAAATAAAAAAATTGCCGGAAATAACGGCAATTTTTTACTATGTTTGTGAATTAAATATCTTGAATTAGTTTCCAAGAAGAAACCAACTCTTTAACCAATACCTTTGCTTGATCAATTGAAATGGTCTTTCTAAGGAAGCCATCAATGATGTCGGCAACTTTCTCTGCTTGCTCTTTTGTACAGCCACGCGTCGTTACTGCCGCAAAACCGAGGCGTAGACCGCTTGTTTTGCTTGGGGGCAGGGTATCGTTCGGCAACATGTTCTTATTCGTCGTAATGCCGATTTCTTCAAGTGCTATTTGCGCGTCTTTGCCGGTTATATCATATGAATCCATCACGTTTATAAGGAATAAATGATTGTCAGTTCCTGAGACTTTAACTCCGAGTTTTTCAAAGCGAAGTGAACAGGCTTTAGTGTTAATTTTCACTTGTTCGATATACTGTCTAAAATCGTCTGTCATTGCTTCCTTGAAACAAGCAGCTTTTGCAGCGATTACGTGTTCCAATGGACCACCTTGATAAAAAGGAAAAATGGCTGAATTTATTTTCTTTATAAGACCTTCATCGTTACAGAGGATAAGACCACCTCTAGGACCTCTTAAAGTCTTATGTGTGGTGGAAGTCACTACGTCAGCATATGGAAATGGAAGAGGGTGTTGTTCCGCAGCTATTAAGCCAGCAATATGCGCCATATCAACCATCAAATATGCACCAACTTTATCAGCGATTTCTTTAAAGCGTTTGAAGTCAATTTCGTATGGGTAAGCACTATAACCACAAAGGATTAAATCAGGCTTAAATTCCAGGGCAATTTGCTCGATAGTTTGATAATCTAGATGGCCATCTTTTAATGGATAAAAAGCAAATTGATATAAATGAGATGAAAATGACACAGGAGAACCGTGGGTTAAATGTCCTCCATCATTGAGCACCAAAGAAAGTATTTTGCCACCGTCTGGAAGTAGGGCACGATATGCAGCTGCATTAGCTTGTGAACCGCTGTGTGGTTGAACGTTTGCATAGTTACAATGAAATAACTTACAAGCTCTATCGATTGCAATTTGTTCAATTTTATCGACAAATTCACAACCACCATAATATCTTTTTCCAGGATAACCTTCAGCGTATTTATTGGTCAAAATGGAAGCCGTCAAGTTTTTTACTTCTTGACTAACGTAGTTTTCGCTAGCAATTAATTCGATACCTGTGTTTTGTCTTTCCTGCTCTAAGAGAATCCATTTGTTTAGTTCGTGATCCATAATTTAGACCTCCATTTTGTTTATATTATAAAGACACATTAGCATTTTGCAAAAAAGCTTTCGTTCTTTTTTCTTTTGGAGATGAAAAGAAGGCTTGACTATCATTAACTTCAACGATTCTTCCTTCATCCATAAAGACCACTTTGTTTGCAACATTTTTGGCAAAATTCATCTCATGAGTGACGACAATCATCGTCCTTCCTTCTCTAGCTAATTGTTTCATGACTTCTAAAACCTCATTAACCATTTCTGGATCAAGTGCGGAAGTCGGTTCATCAAACAAAATGATTTCAGGGTCTAAACAAAGAGCACGTGCAATGGCCACGCGTTGTTTTTGCCCACCACTAAGGGCTTTTGGACGATAATTCATTCTGTCTTGTAAATTGACATTAGTTAATTCTTTAATTGCCCGCAATTTTGCTTCTTCACGTTTTCTTTTTAATACTTTGATTTGTGCAAGTGTACAATTTTTTAAAGCATCCATATTATTAAAAAGATTAAAAGATTGGAAAACCATTGTCGCTTTACTTCTTAATACATTTTGTGCTTTTTCGGAAATTGTTTTTGTCGGGTTAGCTTTGGCAAAGGCTAAATAGGCTTCACGGTCGAAATAATCGTATTTATTTGGTTTAGCATTGAGCACTTTATTAAATATACGCTTGCAGTCTTTCACGTTTAGCTTAGTTTCTTTATCCTTATGTCCTTCAATTAAACGATTTGTATATACGGCCAATTCATCTTCTGCTTCAACAATGGCGATTTTCCATTTTTCTTTGTCTTGGCGATATCTCACGTAATCAATAAAATCGTCGGCACATCGTTCAATGTGAAAATAGGTTTCATTGTTAAATATTAAGCTACCACGTGTTGGTTCTTCTAATAAGTTTAAACACCTTAAGAAAGTCGACTTACCACTTCCAGAAGGGCCAACAATAGCAATCACGTCACCGCGATTAACAGTTAAATTGATGTCTTTTAACACTTTGTTCTCAGCAAAATATTTCGCTAAGTTTTTAACTTCTAAAATAACTTCGCTCATGCAAACAAACCTCTTTTCCATCTTGCAAAAGGATTAAATGAAATTTTCTTGCCATCAAGTTTCTTTTCAATAAGTTTCAAGATGCCAGTCGCAATTAGCGTCAGTAGTAAATAAATAACTGCTAAAATAATATAACCTTCAAGATATGCATATGTCCTAACCGAAATCATCCCTATCCGAAAGTATAATTCGGTAGTTGCTATTACATTTAATACCGATGAATCTTTTATGTTGACTATCAACTCATTACCAATAGTCGGCAATGAGTTTCTAATCACTTGAGGTAGGATAACTTTTAATGAGGCTTGACGGTTAGACATACCCAGAGACTTCGCCCCTTCGACTTGTCCAACATCAATACCATTTAAACCTGACTGAACAATCTCCGCCATGTAGGCAGCAGTATTAAAAGTGATCACAATAAGGCCTGCTAAAAACCATCCGTTAAGCACATTATTAACGGCTGGATTTGGTGAACGAATCAAATCCCAATTTAAGCCCATAGCCGCACATCCATATTTAAAGATTAAGGCTTGAACCATCATCGGAGTGCCGCGTAAAACGACCGAATATATGTTGCAAAATAGTCTCACAATATTACTAATTATTTGTGTGAATAAGTTGCTGCTCTTACGCGGTTTCCAATTTTTTCCATAAGCTATAAAGACCCCGATTAACAAGCCTACAACCGTACCAAAAACCGCTAAGATGATTGTGCTTAAAATACCAGCGATTATGAGTGGCTGATTATCCAAAATGATGGTGATTATTTTTGAAAAATCAAACATCAATTATCCCTGCGATCTTAGTGAGGCCTGACCCATCATTTCGCTTCTTTGTTCTTGAGTTAATTTCGCCAAAGAACCATTTAGTTCATTAAGTAGTTCAGTGTTGCCTTGTTTAACACCAATATTCACAGATAATCCTTCTAAATCACCTGCTTCAAGGAAAGAATAGTCAACATATAAAACACCCAATCCATCCAAATTAGCCATCGCTTCAACAACTGGAAGTTCTGCTGGCATGGCAAAGGAGATACCGTTTTGAACATC
>JAAYDH010000077.1 GCA_012729405.1 Erysipelotrichaceae bacterium | reverse complement strand
ATTAATGACTAAACTTAAACTCGTTTTAGAACCAAACAAATGCAATCCCGTTTTTTCTATCGATGGGAAAATCGTTAATTTTCGACCGACTGAAAGAGGGGCACAAGAAGCCGTCATCGAGAGCGAGAATGATGTGGTTGATTTATCAATCGAGACTCTTCCATGTGAGTTAATAGAGCCCAATGCCGGAAAACATTATCTCGCATTCTTTTTTGCGAGCATTTTCAGTTTCTTTAACCCGCCTTACCCAAAGAGAGACATTTTTGAAGTCAGATATTCTGGAAAAATCAAAATCAGTGAATGCAATCACCTTGTCCTGACTTTTAACAAACCGAAAAAAAATCAAAAAGCCATCAAACCTCTCGGTGGCAACGCTCCCCATCTTTTCGAAGATAATCCAAGTAATGTCTACATCCTCAACAAAAGAGCTCAAAAAAGAAGAAATCTTTCTAATTTATTACAAACTTTCGTTAGACTCGCTGTTGTGGCTGTAATCATTGTGTTTGTTGTGCTAGCATTAATAAAGTAAAACTAATTTAGTTTTCAAGCTAGGAACATTTCAATGGCACACACGATTTTAGAAGTTAACGAATTAAATAAAAAATATGCAAAATTCAGTCTTAAAGACGTTTCTTTTTCATTAGAGGAAGGAACTATCTATGGCTTTATTGGCCGCAATGGGGCCGGCAAGACAACCACATTAAAATGCATATATAACCTGGTCCAACCCGATTCGGGAGATATTTTGTACGAAGGCGAAGATTTCGTTAAACAGGAAATCAAGGCCAAGAACGAAATTGGATTACTTTTTGGAGGAGCCGATTTTTACCCTAACCAAAGGGCAAAAACAATTGCTAAGGTAACATCCACTTTTTATAAAACTTGGGATCACGAACTCTATCAAAAGCTTTTAGTTTTCTTTGACTTGAACGAAGAGAAAAAAATTAAAGAGTTTTCGAATGGTATGAAAGTAAAATTTGGTCTCACACTTGCCCTTTCTCATGGGGCGAAAGTTCTCCTTCTCGATGAACCCACGAGTGGCCTTGATCCCGTTTCGCGTGACGAAGTTCTCGATTGCTTCATCAAGATATGCAAATCTCAGAAAACGACGATTCTCTTTTCTACTCATGTGATTTCGGATCTAGATAAATGCGCTGATAAAATCATCTATATCAAAAATGGAGAAATCTTTCAAAATTCCAGCGTTGAAGAATTCAAGAGCACTTATCTCCACATTGAAGGGCGGTCCGAACAACTCGATCGCTTCGATAAAAATAAAATTGGCAGATTGTTTATTCATCAAAAGAAATTCTCTGGTTTGATTGAAAGAAAAGACAAGGAATATTTTTCGGAATTTTCTTTACAAGAACCAACCCTAGAAGAATTAATGTTATTTATCGAAAGGGGGAACGGAAATGAAGAAACTCCTTTTTAAAGAACTGCGTCTCTGTCTGAATCCGCAGGTAATTGTTTTTGTTTGCCTATCTGTCCTAATTGTTATTCCTGGTTGGCCATCATTGACATCTTTCATTTATACTTTCATGGCGATTGTGGTTATCTTTCCCATTGCTCTCGCTAATAAAGATCTTGAGTTTACCGCCCTCTTACCGGTCCGAAAAACGGACCTAGTTAAAGGTAAAGTCATGTTGGCAGTTTCGATTGAATTGGCTTCCATTTTAATTTCGCTTCCTTTTGCTCTTCTAAAAGTCTTTGTTTTAAACAACATCGAAGGTTTTGAAGTAAATGTCCCAGATCTTGGTATTAACTTAATCCTTTACGGAATCGTCCTTTTCCTCTGTGGTTTTTTCAATCTCATTTTTATCCCATGGTATTACAAAAATCCGTTTAAGATCGCCAAGGTTCAAATTGTTTCTACTTTTATCGTCATTGCTTTGACATCGGTCTTAATTGTGTTATTTATTCTAATTCCTGACATGTCCATTTTCGTAAACACGTTTACAGGAACCGCACTTATTGTTCAATTTGCTTCCTTGTTGGCAGGAATTCTTGTTTTCTTATCATTTACATATCTCTCTTTCCGTCTTGGAGCCAAAAACATTGCCTCAGTCGACCTGTAAAATTGGTGTTTTCAATTGAAAACGCCTTTTAATATGGTCAATAAATGGCATTAAATGTTATAGTTAATTAACGACAAATCTTATATTTGTCATAGTTTATGGGAGTGGACGATTATGATTGTTACTATTGATCAAAAAATCGCTGAATGGTTTAACAGCCTTCAAACCGCTGGTGGTTGGGCCTGGGGAAACCTAGTTCTTTGCGCCATTGCAATTGTTCTATGCGTGCTCTTATGTGGCTTTGTTGGACTCGAAAGAGAAAAGCGTGGTCGCAGTGCCGGTCTTAGAACTCACCTTCTTGTTGGAGTTGGTTCATGCATCATCATGATTATTTCGATTTATGGCTTCCCAGTCCCAGTCGGCACCGGTACTGGCTCCACTTACAATCGTGACTTTGCTCGTCTTGCCGCCCAGGTTGTTTCTGGTGTCGGTTTTCTTGGAGCTGGCGCAGTTATTCATAATAATGGTGGTATCAAAGGGTTAACCACTGCTTCAACCATTTGGCTAGTCATGGCTATTGGCTTAGCTTGTGGTTCAATGAACTTCACTCTTGCTATCATAGCAACAGTTGTCGTGATGGTGGTTCTTGTCACCTTCCGCAGAATTGAAAGAATTGTCACTCGATCCAATCCTTATTTTGTCGTT
>JAAYDH010000054.1 GCA_012729405.1 Erysipelotrichaceae bacterium | reverse complement strand
GTAATCGCGCAGTTGTCTTTACGCTAGTACAATTATCTTTAGAGATTAGATGAACTATCGAAGTTATTGGTGCAACGGAAGATATATGTGTCGAATGCGTCGTAATAATGACAGAGGCGTTTGACCTATTCATCACATGACGGTATAGAAGACGTTGATAAATCGGATGCAGATGTGCCTCTGGTTCTTCAACAGCAAGAATGGTTACACCATTTGCTGTGGGAATGGTATCGGACATAAATTCATAGAGCTTGTTCTTTATTTCAGAATTTGTCAAAACGTCATCATTCAAGACATATCCATTGATTTTTCCCAACTCGGTATAACAATTCTTGATAAAGTCATTTTCGTCATTTTCTAACAATTCTTCATAAAGATCTTTTGGCAGATATGTCTTTATCGTTTCATCCTCAATCAAGAGAAGGATAAGCACAATATACAGAAGATTGTTGATTCCAAGGCTGGTGTTTCCGGATTCCCTATTGTCAATCAATGGGCGTAATGCGTAAAGCAACTTCGTTGCGTCAATATTCATTGTCTTCAAAGAAACACCAAATTGATCTTGGCTATATGATACCATTTGGTTTAGCAACTTTTGAATTCGTGATTCAAGGTCTTCCACTTGACCGATTTGAAGTGTATCCGCACCTTTTTCTTCAAGTGCGTGAGAAATTTCGGCGAGGACGTCCTTACTAATTGAATATTTCTGCTTGATGATTTGTGTCAATGGCGATGTTCTAGAATTACGCATTTCAGATTCAACATCACGAATTGCCTTAATAACGCGGATGTTCAGGTATTTCCTATCTTCGTAGGAGAATCGCCGGTTTTCATCGTCACCTTTAAAAATATTAAAGCTATATTCGTTAGTATCGCCAAATTTTCGATAGGGATAGAACTTGTAAGTAAGTTTCAGTGTTTCTTTTTCATCAAGCATTACGGTAGCATCGGTCAATTGTGCAAGCACATTCTTGTTCTCTTCGAAGTCCGCGAACCAGAGCTCAATAAGAATCTGCTCCCCGTTTTTCATAGGATCATCTAAGCCTTCCCAGAAATCGGATTCCTCAAGCAACCGGTCTTTATCGGAAAGCGTTGGGTCAAGTATTAACTGGAACGCATAAAGCAGATTACTTTTCCCAACTGCATTTTCACCTATAATTACTTGTTTTTCATTGAGGTAAAAATCAGCACAGCGAAAATTCCTGAAATTCTCGATATGAACCTTACAAATATATGGTTGAGTATTCATTCATTCACCTCTTTAAAAGTTTTCCTGACTATCCTCTGGTTGCAATTTTCACAATAGTATGATTTGTGTTTATATAATCAGCTTATCCTTTTAGCATCGAATTTGTTATTCCTTCAACAGCTGCAGAAATAAAGGCATTTGCAACCGACTTAATTGTTTCTATAACCATTGGCAACCCTTTTTGCCTAATTGTTTCCTTGACTATCTTCCACCGAGAATCATCCCGTATTTTTTCAAGAAAGTCATTCCCATCCCAAGTTAAGGAACCGACACCAAATGCATAAATTTCATTGTCAGCATATTGAGCTTTATAGTTCGAAATCAGTCCTGCTTCATATAAAATTTTGCAGTGATAAGCAACCGTCTCAGGATCATATCCCTCAATCGCCAAATTGTAGATGGCTGTTGAGCGATATTTATCTTCAATTTCCAGTAATATCAGGCGGACAAGGTCCATATCTCGTTTCATTTCAGCCTCCCAATGCTTGATTGTAATCTAGGTGGAAATTTTATGTGCCTACCACCCAATCAACAACTGCTTTAGTTTTTCATAGTGGTCCAGGACAAATGTACTTGTCTCCCAATCTTCAGTTGCAGGTATTTTAGTCTCATACTTAATAGTAAATGGATTCTGGTCCGGAACTCTGTCGATGCGCTCTTTTGCCTCTTCAATGTTATTCAAGGCAACGTCAATCCAAACATC
>JAAYDH010000030.1 GCA_012729405.1 Erysipelotrichaceae bacterium | reverse complement strand
GCAAAACTGGCTACCAGAAAAGCGTATGGCTTTAAGAGCTTCAAAACGCTGGAATTGGCCTTGTATCACAATCTTGGTGCATTACCGGAACCGGTTGAAACCCACAAATTTTTTTGAAGAGGCGATATATTTTTCATTTCGGCGATAAGAAAAAGGCTGATTGGCATCTCTGTATACCTGATTAAATGCCCGTTCAGCTTCTTCTCTCGTTGTATATGCGGTTAAGATATTACGAGGATTGCTTATTGCTGTTATGACCCAGACGTTTTGCGGACTACCTTCCACGCTTGTCGGGACGGCCTGCGCGACCTCATACGGTGCAACGCCATCATTGTAACAGTGTATAAATCGAATCAGATCGTCGTCACGAGTGTGCTCGATTATTTCATAACCTTGGCGAATGAGATACTTAGGCCTTAGATTATTCGCCATTGCGGCAAGAACACCATCTTTTTCTCTGAAGACCCTTAAGCCTTTTCGCTCCCAGGCTCCGGGACCTGCTTCTAAAATCCACATATTCATATAAATACTCCTAAATTAAGTTAATTACTTGTCAATAGCGCTATCATTTTTTTCCGCCAAAAACGTGTTGATGCGCTGCTCCGTCTTGATAAACGTCGCTTTATCCATCTCAATCCCTATGCATTTAAGCCCCAGGCCGCTCTGAAGCCCTGCGATGAGCGAGGTCCCCGACCCCATCATGGGGTCGAGCAAAACGCCGTTCCGTGGGCAAAAGGCTGTGATGTAGTGCAGAGCTTCACCAACACTTTGCTCCCAGTCATGATGTTCTTTGCTCTCGCCGCCACTGACCATATCGGGAATCGTTGGCCAATAGATGTCTTTCGGCTGCTTATAGTAGATGAGAATAGGTTTCCAGGCTTGGTTCATCCCAACGGGATAAATCTTCTTTTTTGCGCCGCTGTGGTTGATTGCCGCTGTCCATAAATAGCTCAAATGCTTATCCAGCATAGGATAAATTTGGTTCAAATAGAGACAACCCGAATACGATACAAACAATCCACCGGGTTTTAGGACCCTATTGGCGAAGGCTCCTAATTTTTCCCATAAAATAAGTGAGGCTTGGTCATACGGCGGATCTGTGAAAAACAGGTCGATACTGTTGTCCTGTATTTCCTGGCCGCGAATATTAAAGTCACCGAGGAGCAGTTCGACCTGCCCAGATTTGAAATCACAAGCTTCCTGCTGGCGGAGCCGGTTTCTTTCAGTCTCCCTGGCGATTCGCTCAACGCGCTTAAGCTCAATCGACCTATTTGGTAAATTCTCTGCCCCGGCTGCTTGACATGCGGTGATTGCCCGCTGAAGCTCTTTGGTCGTATTGACCTGTATGACAGGCTTTTTTGTGGGATATTTCTTGCCGTCTTTACCCTTCACTTGTTCGGGCAGTTCAGGTGTCAAATTATTGACAGCAGTTATAAGATTCTGAACTTGTTGATGAGAGACACCCAATGTTTCACCGATTTGCCGTAGGCTGTTTCCCTCCTGACGGAGTTTTAGAGCCATTTCCGGCAGTTTTTCCCTATTTTCTGTAATCATCTCCTGTATCTGCGCCGGTGTTAGGTGCCGCCGGTGGAGATTCAGATCTTCTGCCATTTGCCATTTTTCCTGTTCCGTTAGTCCCGGTCGAACCTGCACAGGGACCTGTTTGAGTCCAGCTTTCTTAGCGGCCCTGAGCCGATGCTCTCCATCAATAATAATATAACATTCATCAAGAACGATTGGAACCAAGACAGTCGTTCTATCGGCGATGTCGGCGCAAAGTGTTTCGAATTCAGACTCCGATAGAGGAGATACCGTGCCACGTGAATAGAGCAGATAAAAGGTCGTGCCATTAAATTCGATTCGCTCTAATTTGGAGAGGTCAACTGGTGGATCCTTCGGTTTAACTGGGCTTACCCATCGGGGAGACGTTCTGGAGGGTGTAGTAGGGAGTTGTGACTCCCAGTCTTTCGCTTTCTTGATGTTCGTGTTTTTGGATGTTGCAGGTTTTAATTCATATTCATTTTTCTTTCTCATATAAACTTTTCTTTCTCTTAAAATTAACAGTTACTGGTCCCCACAGTAAAAAATTGATTTTCGCTTTTCAAGATAATTTGTAGAAAATTATAAATGATGAAAACATTTTTTAGAGGCAGACAATAATTGGCAGCAAGTGAATATCACTTCAGTGGCGTTTTCAATTCGCAAAGTTATAACCTCCAGTTGCTTTTACTCTCTCACATGCGGGGATATTTTTCATTTTCCCGCAAAAAAAATGCAGATATTTTTCAAAATCCCCATTTTTAGCCTGAAAACGGCACATGTTTTTTTGAAAAGCGAAAGTTTAATTTGTATGGTGATAAGAAATTGAATCTTTTTTGAAAGGAATTGAATATGGAACTCGAAAAATTGAAAACAGACAATAAATATAAGGAGATATTTACAGTTACGGAGATGGAACTGGAAGCGATTGAACGGCTGGCATTGCAGGATGGGGAGATATTTTCCCCTTTGTTCGTCTGGGAAAGTGAAGGCATTCTGGTCTATGGGTATCAGTACCTACCGATATTGAAGGCGCACTCCGAAATCAAGTACACCGTTCGCCAGATCAGCTTTGCCGACTGGCAGGAGGCCCAAGTGTGGGCCATCGAGCACTATATCGCTCAGCCTGTTGTCCTATTATGGAATAAGTTGGAGGCCGGCATCAACTGTGAAGAATACTGGCTTTTGAAGGAAAAAGCCAAAAAGGCCCACGGCAATCGGTTTGAGTCGCCTTCAGAGTCTGAAGGTAACTCGGACAAAAGCAATGAAGTAAATGTGATTCTCGCTCAAAAATGCGGGTGCAGTCCAACAATTGTGTACAATTTCAAACGCATCCTGGCGTCCAACAATGCGGACATCATCAAACAGTGTCGTAATGGGAATGTGACGATCAGCGCGGCGTATTCAAGACTGTTTGTGCCGAAAATGCCGCGGAAGAAAAAATCCGCTTCCCCCGCATCTATTGAACTGGAACTTACCGATAGCGACATATTGACCGCTTTCGAATCTCATGATGACCATGGTAAACAGAGCAGTCGCATTTACGCCACACCTGTTGACCCGAGCCCTGTGGCCCAAAAAATTGCAACCGCCGATGTACCTGAAGGATCAATTTGGATAGTGTTGCATAAAAAACATGGGCAAATGCAGGTTGTGCACCGGAATTATGAAAAAGATAAGGGTACAATTCATGCAAAAATCAATGCGTATTCGTGTAAGATTGTGGAACAAAATGACGACCAGATCATCCTACAAGCAGAGCACATTCCGGCCAGTACGACAGAGACCATTCAGAAAGATGATCGGGATTTTAACCACATGCCCTCAGTGGCGTCATAAATACTTAACCAACAGGAATTTACAATGGATTTTATGATAAATTCTATGTCCTTTAGACAAGCGGTTGAGATTGCGGCGGACATTACGTCAAGAAAAGTTAAAATGAATAGTCTTACTTGCTGGGCCGAGGCCGTGACGATAGAGGCATCAAAAACGGGCCTGACGATTTGTGGCTTGGGTAATAATGCAAACATCAAGGTTGACTTAAACCCTGCAAAAGATGGCTATATCTGTGATAAAACTGGAATAACGACTGTTATGGCCAATGATTTAGCCAATGTCATGCAGTCATTTGTCTATCCGGCACCTATAAACATATTTACAGAGCATGGATATCTGAAGCTCATCTCGGAATGCGATTCAAAGATATTTAAGACAATTCGTGCAAATAAAAGTGTTACTCACTATCCCCGTCTGCCAGACCGATATGACCAGATGGTCACGATACACCGCCCACATTTTATAAAGGGTATGCAAAAGGTTCGATTTGCCATGGGCGAAAAACAAGATTATATACCTTACCACAGTACTTGCATTGAGGTATTTGAAAACGCAATCCGCTTTACCGCCGGCTCCGGATCCCGTTTTGCCGTGTATCGCATTGGATACTCTGAACCCATAATTACCACACCAGGCAAAATAAAAATAATAGTCCCGAAATTGAATGTTAATAATTTACTTCGAGTGTTTCAAAAGATCAACAGTCCGACACTACAGGTCAAGTACGCCAAAATGCATGCCAGCACCAATGTTAAAGAACAGATTACTTTTCAAGCCGACAATATTGTGATGGCACTTTATGGATTGGAAGACTTTCAGAGCTATCCGGATGTGGATAAGGTCTTAACACATCCGCACAGTTATCAAATATGTACGAGCGCCGATGATTGGCGACGTGTGAGCAATGCTATCCATTTGACTAATCCAGAATATATATGGACGCCAAGGACACAACTGACAGCCAATTTGCACCAGGGTTATTTTGAGATAGAGGTCAACAGTGATTCATCTTTCAGAGAGCGGATCGACTTCGAGCTGGAATCCTATGTGGCTAATACAACCCAAGGAAAGCTCCATCGGCCGTGGGTCCGGTTTGAGTCGAGTTGTTTACACGAGGTAGCGCATAAAATGTATGGGGCAGGTCGTATTCATGTTTGCTTCGAGGATCAAGCAAATCTTGATGCATATATTAAAAATGGGTCTCGGACAAAATCTGCCATATTGGTTCGATATCCCCCCCAGAAACTAAAAGATGGTTCGACAGAAACACGCACAATATTTTTCGGTGTTTCAACGGCGGAGTTTAAATAGAGGGACAAGACATAAAAGAATTCTATTAATGTGTCAATGAACTCTAATTCGATATTTTTTCACAAAATTATTAAAAATTATACTCCATGATTAAACTTTTTCTCGGATTATTTCGATTATATATGTGGCTGATATGATTACGTGGTCAAATCGGTCAATGACGCACACTAAAATGGGGATGCATTAATGATTTTACTGCCAATACGGAACGTAGTATTTCAGACGGCTACTATGAACTGGCCGAGAACGATGTTCAGGAAGATGTGGATGCATAAAAATCTGTCGTAAAAATATACAGAGAGTTGGCTCTGAATTATAATGATTGGGACTGAATTTGAACTTCATAAATAATTTGCCGATATCATAAATATATATTGCTGTAATTCTGCTGTAATACTTTCATTTCCAAGCCCTTGGCGGCCAACTCCGCCTTGGGCTTTTTTCTTGGAAAGACAGTATTATGGCAAACACTTTGTATCGACCCACGATTAAACCAGGAAATTACAACACCCCCAAACGCTATAGTCGCTTTATTAAGCAATTTGCTGACCCGAATGATTGGGGGTTCAAGAAACACCACGTATATAGCTGGAGCGAGATGGAAGAATACCTCGCGGACGGCGGTACGAGTCATACCCTCAAAGATACGTACAATTATACCCTTACATTTGTCAAAGGTAAATATTTTGGATCCGGGAAAAATAAACGCAGGATTGATTCTCTTGACGATATTTTTTTGATAGACAGAGATTCTGATGATTTTCCTCAGCTTCGCCAGAAATGGGAGACCGAAGGTAAGCTCTCCTTCAAAAGGACCCGGCATCTGTGCCTGGAGCACCACCTGTGGGCGGCTCGGAATCAGTCAAAATCGAATTATTTGTATTATACATCCTCCCCTCATAAGCGGTATAATTTACTCTGCTGTGATATTGATCATATAAAATCAGATGACGCTTACCGTGCTGTCGCGAACTATTTATTATCTTTTTTCCCGACTTCGTATTATGAGCGCAGTACAAACGGCACTGGTCTCCACTTTTATATTATTGTCGCGTATCATTCAGATCGTCTTTTTTCAGAGGTCAATGAGGGGCTTTTTCGCAATCTGCTGAGCTATTTACTCTCTGAGGCATTCGCGGCCATTGTAAATACACGATTCAGCGTTAAGTTTGATGGCATCAAAGGCACTTGTCCGCTCTACGACATCAATCACCATTTTATTAAATATGGGGCTCTAGTCAAGCTCCCTGCTCCTATGTCCTATGAGCAGTTCAGAGCACTCTATTCGTGTTCGGTCTATTCAGAGTATTATTTACTCTGTGTAATAAACTATTTAAACGATTCCACAGGTCGATATTTTTACAAACAATTTAATGGCGATAGTCTTTCTTCGGCATTAAGCTCATTGCCCCCTGATGTTCCCATCACGGCAAGTCTTAGTGAAATTGTGTCCTACATTACGGAGACCAGTGAAATACATTCCCCCCTACTTACTCCCTACCTTCCTACTACAATAACTAATGGGGGGAGAAATGCTCTCCCTGGTAAAAAAACAGGGGTAGACACTATGCAGGATATCCTTGAGATTGGCGATAGCCGTATACGCGAGAGCTTATACATCAAACACTATGTAGGAGAATATTACCGCAAATATAAAAGTATACCTCCGGAAGATGATGTTGAAAAAAACTATCGAATAGACACAAATTATACAAAACAGGGACCGTTCAGGAAGAAGAGGTTCTCCAAGTATTACAAGCATACCGTCGATACCTTCGACCCGGCTAAGGCATCGGCCGGGAGTGCTTACGTGATTGGAGTCTATAATACTGCTATTGTGCAAACCGATGAACAGATAACGGATTGGGTGCGCTCCCATACTTCGTACAAATATAAGGTATATCGATATGATGTCGATATCACGCTGGAGTACATTTATATGTGCTCAATGAATTGGAGTAATAAAGCCAGAGAAAGCCTGGTTCAAAAGTATGCCAGACAGGAAGGGATATCGGTGCAGTGCGCCGCAGAACAATTGCGAGGAACGACACCGCGGCGAGGGTTGGAATGCTATTATCGGTATATAAAGAGGAAGTATCTGATCAGCGACAATAATTCTTACCTTTAGCGACAAATAAAGATTCCGGACATTAGCAAAAGACAATAGACTATCAGAATTTCCTTAAGTTAGGAGATTTCTGATGGTTACGGATCAACAGGTAAGGAGATTGTTTGACGTGCGGCATAAACATGACTATCAATATCAGGCGGCGGATGTGGCTGGCATGAGCAGTAAAACGGCTGGCAAGTACCTCAAAAACGGCAAACTGCCCAGTCAATGCAGAGTCGAGCATACGTGGCCGACACGGCAGGACCCGTTTGCTGATGATTGGGCGTTTATCGAGAAGGTCCTGCAAGACACCCAGGCGGCCCTCGAAGGCAAGACCCTCTTGGCGTACCTTCAGCAGGCCTTTCCGGGCAAGTATCACAATGGGCAGTTACGGACCCTTCAGCGACGCATTAAAGCCTGGAAGGCGTTGTACGGTCCGGCTAAAGAGGTTTTCTTTTCCCAGCACTATGATCCCGGTCAATGGTCCTGTTCTGACTTTACGAGCATGAACACGCTCAATGTTACGATTGCCCGGCATCCCTTCGAGCATCTGTTTTACCACTTTGTCCTGTGTTATTCGAACTGGCAGGCGGGTCGGATCTGTTTTTCTGAAAGCTTTGAAAGCCTCTCGCTGGGCCTTCAGGACGCTTTGTGGAAGTTAGGGGGCGTTCCTTGTTATCATCGCACCGACAATCTGACCAGTGCTGTCCATAAGGTTGGCCATCCTGACATTTTTACAGACAAGTACCGTGGTCTTGCCGGTCATTACGGGTTTGCATCCTCCAAGACGAACCCTGCCAGCCCTCATGAAAACGGGGATATTGAAAAGAGCAATGATCTGTTCAAAAAGGCGGTTGACCAGTCCCTGATCATTCGCGGCAGCCGGGATTTTGACACGGTGCACGACTATGAAACGTTCCTTCAAAAGATCATCGATCGCATGAATCAGAACTGCCACAAGCGTTTTGCCGAAGAGATTGAGGTTCTTAAAAGGCTGCCGAATCTGCGCTATGATGACTATGAAACAAAGACCTGTAAAGTCGGTCGCGGCGGGACCTTTCGATTGCTGCACAACACGTATTCGGCTCACAGCCGACTGGTGGGTGAAACGGTGAAGGTTCGTGTCTACGCTGACACACTCGAAATATGGTATGCACAGCGGCATATCGAGACCCTACCCCGCCTGCGTGGTGAAAACGGTCATTACATTAACTACCGTCATCACATCGACAGATTGGTTCGAAAGCCCGGAGCCTTCGAAAACTATTGCTATAAAGAGGATCTGTTCCCGACGAGTCAGTTCAGAATCGCTTACGACATACTTCGAGACGCTCATAGTATCCGGCAGGCCAACAAAGCGTATCTCAAGATATTGGAGCTGGCTGCCAAAGAAAGTGAATCGTTGGTCAACGAAGCATTGCGATTACTGATCCATCTTGAAGAGGAGATAAGCGTTGAAAAGGTCAAAGCGTTTATTGATTTAAAGCAAAAAACGCCTGAACCTACGGATGTCACTATTGAATCGGTGGATATTCATGAGTATGACTCCTTGTTAGAGACACCGGAGTGTGTATGCGTATGAATAAACAGCAGCATCAGCAATTAATTGAACTGCTCAAGGAACTGCATCTTCCGATGTTCAGGGAATATCATCAGGAATTTGCTCAGAAAGCGAGTGCAGATGAACTGGGCTATGAGGAGTATCTTTATGAATTGGCCCAACGGGAATGTGAGGTACGAAGAGCCAACAAAATCGCCCGGCTGGTCAAGGCATCGAAGCTGCCGTTGGAGAAGACACTCCAGACCTTTGAACTCGACCGGATGCCTCTAAAGATACGCCGACAGGTCAAAGTGCTCTGTGAGGGCAACTTCGCCGATCGCCGTGAAAATATCTTAGCCTTCGGAAAACCGGGAAGTGGGAAGACGCATCTGCTTTGCGGAATCTGTCATGAGCTTGCACGGCAAGGAAGACAGGTTTACTTCGCTACATGTGATTTGATCGTGCAGGAGCTATTGAGAGCCAAGCAGGAACTGATACTGGATAAGCTTTTGAAAAAGTTGTCGAGGTATGATGTATTGATGATTGACGACTTTGGCTATGTCAAGCAGAACCGTGAGGAGATGGAGGTGCTGTTTACGTTGTTGGCCCATCGGTATGAACGCGGGAGCGTGCTCCTCACGAGCAACCTGCCCTTCAGCAAATGGGAGGTGATCTTCAAGGATCCAATGACAACAGCTGCTGCCATTGACCGGCTGGTTCACCATAGCGTAATCGTAGAACTGAACGTGCCAAGCTATCGAGCTGAACACGCTCGTAAGCGAAAAGATAAAGAGCTTTGAAGTCCAGAATTTTGCCCCCATGGGGGCACCCCCAGGAAACATTAGTTAATGGAAAAGATGTGATAACAGAAGG
>JAAYDH010000064.1 GCA_012729405.1 Erysipelotrichaceae bacterium | reverse complement strand
CCTAGAAAATCATAGAATTTTCTCTGGCGTTCGCTGAGTTGGAAGATTTTGCGATCCTCTAAGAAATATTTTTCCGGTATTTTGCGGATAATAGCAGCAACGAGACCGTCAATCAAAATTAAAGCCAAAGTAATTGCGACGCTATAAGCGGCGTATATATACCATGGTTCTCCAACCGGATTGAAAAAGATATTAAGCAAGGCGCAGAGAATGGTTCCAACCACAATGATAATTGAATAAAGAATCATAACTATTTATTCTCCGTATCATAGGTAAGAGGAATTTGATAAGTTTCCTCGTAGCAATTTTTCCAAGCCTTTTGATTGTTCTCGATCATCAGGAGGATATTTTCCTTTTCGTTCTTGAGAGGATCGGGTTTGATTGGTTTCAAAATATGAAGTGTATATTTTTGAATAGGTAGTCCGTCTTGATCAAAAGAGTTGCTATCTTTCATTGTGATATACATCGGAACAAGCGGAACCTTGTTTTGTACAGCAAAAGTTGCAGCGCCTGGTTTAATTGGTTTCGGTTTACGATAATTCCACCACATGGATTGTTCAGCATAGACAAGGAGAAAGTTCCCTTTTGCTAGGACCTCTTTGATGGTTTGTCTCATCTCTTTCAGTAATTCAAAATCACTGGCGAGAGGGATGGTGTAACAATTCCGCATAAAAAATCCGAAAATTCCGGGGAAACGATAATTCCCTTCGCGAATAAGCGTGTACAGTTTCTTTTTCTTCAGACGTTTGTTCATCGTCACATGAATTGGAACTCCATCAAAAGGATGGAAATGATTCTGCGTGAGAACCGCCCCTCCTTTTAAGCCTTTAAGGTTTTCTAATCCGATAACTTCGTTGATCAGAATTTGTTTCTTCTTAAGCAATTTGCCAAAAAACTGATTGGATTTCTTAGTCGCAAACCAGGCTTTTAATTTACTACTCAAGCGCCTCCGCGGATAGTCAACATCGCCCTTTTTGAGTTTTTCAAAAGGAGGATCGTCCTCGACATCGATGTCGAAACGACCCGCCTTTTCAAGCTCTTTAATGCGATTGAGAACCTTTATTCGATATTCTGAAGTTTGAGGTGCAGTGGCCACAATTCCTCCTGATTGGCTAAACCTTTGGCAATATTCACGCGATAGTATTCCTTATTTAAAGACTCCATGTAGCAGCCTTTTTTCAAATTGTTGAGCTCCGCCCACTCTTTGGCGTTTTGTTCAGGAGTAATAACACCCTTTTTCTCAATAATTTTGTCGTAAACACCGGCCATTTTGGCGTATTTCCAGAAATGCTCCTCGTAACAAACTCCATCCATTCTCCAAGGTTTGAAGATTAAATTGAAATGAACGAGTTTAGGATTAGGAATTGGCTCGCCGACTGGCATGGCATCCCACTCCCAAGAGAAATAGTGGACTTGTCCGCGACAAATGACGTTTAGGATGTCCTGATCTTGAGCAATAATGAACGTAGTGGTCTTAATTAAATTGATTACGCGTTGTTCGAAATAGGTCTCTCTCATCCTCTTAAGATTCATTATGATGATTCCGGCGTTGAAATAACGAATCTTTGGAAGATCGAGAGCGTTTTCGACGTACATTGCGAATTCATCAAATGTGCTGACAGAGTAATCAGGAGACGCGCCGATTAAGTTATCTCCGATGTCGGTCGCGTACAATTTGGCGACATCATCCAAAATCGCGATATCGCAATCTAAATAGAGAATCTTGTCTAACTTGGGGAAGAGAGTTGGAAGCAAAAGACGGAAGTAAGTTGTTTTAGTGTAGTAGTCTCTAATTCCTAAATTGTTTCCTAAGCGTAAAGCGCGAAGGCCGACATTAACAAAGCGAATAGAAATATTGTCTTGTTCGAATGCTTTCACTCTCTTGCGGTTCGAAAGAGAGATGTGATCATAGAGAACATAGAGATCATATTGATTTTTTTTGTTCGCGTGGTCTTTCAAGGACGCGAGGGTGACAAGCAAGTAGTCTAAGTAGTTGTCATCCGTGGCAAAGAAGATAGGTATAATGTTTGTTTTCATAAAAGCCCTCCTAGGGTCGAAATCATTCTATCTATTTGACAAGGTTTTACCTATCTAAAGCTATAGGGACAAAAAAGAGAGTAGATAAAACGAACTCTACTATCGAGGACGGAGCAGTAGAATTAGCGAAAAATGGCCAAAAAATTGAAAAAATACGGCAAAATATGCTAGGTTATATGCACTTTATGATTTTCTATAAGATTGAAGAAAAAAATGAAAAAATAAATTATTCGTCTTTTTTCTCACTGATTTCCGATTCAATATTGTTGTTTGACAACTCGATTTTACCCTCTTCTAATTGGGCATCATTCTCTTCTTGGATGACTGCTAACAAAGCAGGAACGGGATAGAAGTAATGGTAAATAGATTGGAAAAAATAAATCGCTGAAGAGTATAAAAGAGTAGCCCCGATATAGACTGGGAAGAACACATCGAGACTGGTGGTTGATGGGTTAATGATTAAAGTAATTAAAGCAAAAGAGCCAAAGACGAGGAATACGAGAGAGGCCGGAACCATCAAATATTTGTCAAGTAAAGAAGTCTTCGCTCTTTTCTTCTTAGATACTAATGCCCAGATTAACTCGGCAATATTCCAAGTTGCACCCACCATGGTGAGAATCGGGAAAAGCCACTTCTTATAATCTTGGATGTCAATTACTTTTACGAGAAACAATATCCCTAATACTAAAAAGAGAATTGCAAATAAAAATATTTCTCCTGAGTAGATGAGTTTGACCTTCTTGAGGGCGTCCATTTTTTTCTTCATGAATGAGGCTTCCTTTTCCTTATTTATTAATCATAAAGAGAATTCATTTAAATAAGAAGACATTCACTTTATTTTTTAAGCGTATTGCTTACCATGAATAACATTTCGGAGTAAATTATTAACGGAAGGCAAGGGAAATAAAAACCTTTCAAAATAACATGAGTTCAGACCCCCCTTTCTGAACTCACTTTTTTATTTTCTTTATGTCTTTAAATATATTTGTTGAGTGATTAAATGGATAATTGTATTTGAGGTAATAGTTATGGCTAAAGTTGAATCGAACAAGAAACCTCCGTGGGCAAAAAAGTTCTTTGAACCTCTGAACTCCACTCTTGAAGAAGCTAGTCGCATCGTAAAAGTCTCTCCGATGATGGAAGAATTAGGTTTTGGCCGAAACACTAGTCTGATCGTTTTCAACGAATCAGCCTGCAACAAGTACATCTTTAGCGAGCACTTCTTTGCGGATATAATCGTATTCCTTGATATTCTTTAATCATTATTTGTAAAATACATTTCATGAAGAAAATTATTATTATTCTTGGCGATATCGCCAGTGGAAAATCAACCCTCGCCGACGCGATTCAAGCGGAGACGGGTTTCTTATGTTTCCAGAAGGATAAAGTAAAAGAAGCCTTATGTGATGAAATCGGCTTTTCTAATCGCGAAGAGAATCTCAGATTAAGTCGACGCGCGATTGATCTTATGTTTGCGACTTCTGAGGTTGCCATGAATTTAGAGACAGGCATTCTTTTAGAAGCTAATTTTCATTCCGATGAACTAAAAAGACTGCAAAAACTAATTGAAAAATATCAATACCAATCTTTTTTCATCCATCTAACCGGTGAATTAGAGTTCTTATATAAGCGATTCCTTGCTCGTGTTCCCACTCGCCATAAATCTCATTTATCCATGGGATTACATAAAGATTATTCGGCTTTCTACCGATATGTTATCTCGTCTCGAGAAGACATTAAAGATTGGTTTTTCCCCCACACTTACGATGTTACAAGCATGACTTCTGAGTCCCTTTTTCAAGAGATAAAAAAAGTCCTTACAAAAGAAAAATTTCTCTGCCAAAAAGCATAAATATCTCTCTTTTGTAATTGCTTATACAATTATCGTTCAATAAAACGATTTATAGGGTAAAATATAATTGTATGAGATCAATTAGAGAAATCTTTGTTACTGGTTATGGCCCGAGTAGTTCACACACGATGGGTCCAGTTTTTGCTGCCCAGTATATTTTGAAAAAATATGCTGACCCCAAATATGTTAAGGTGACTCTTTATGGTTCTTTGGCGTTGACGGGCAAAGGACACTTAACTGACTACGCCCTTGATCAACAGTTGAAATTTGTCCCCCACGAAATCGTTTTTGATTGCGAGACACCAGCCAAACATCCAAACACGATGCTTTTCACCATCACTAAAGAAGATGGGAAAATCGAAAACGAAACGATTTTATCAATCGGCGGAGGCACAATTGTCACCCGCGATAATGCTTATGACTTCGTCGGATATGAAATATATCCAGAACACAATCTCAAAGAAGTTATTCTCTATTGCAAGAAAAATCACATTTCGCTTGAAGAATACGTTATTCGACATGAGGGTGAAGATATTCTCACTTATCTTGATAACGTCTATCAGACAATGGAGAATGCTCGCTTAAGAGGCATCTCGACCAGCGGTAAACTCCCTGGCTCCTTGGGAGTGGAAAGAAAAGCTCATGAGATGTTCATGAATATGCGAAAAGCCAAGGATGGTAAAACGAACATTCATATGAATGTTGCCATTGCTTCCTTTGCTGTTGCAGAAGAAAACGCCGCTGGTGGTTTGATTGTTATTGCTCCGACTTGCGGTAGCGCTGGCGTCATTCCTGGAGCAATTACCTACCTCAAAATGAAAGACTACTCGCGCCGTCAAATCGTTCGTGGTCTCTTAGTCGCTGGTTTGATTGGTATTATCGCTAAAACTAATGCTTCAATTTCCGGAGCGGAATGCGGTTGTCAGGCCGAAATTGGTGTTGCCTGTGCGATGGCGGCTGCGATGTTAGCTGATGTGCAAGATATTGGAATCGATAATGTCGCTCAAGCGGCGGAAATCGCCATGGAACACTCCTTGGGATTAACTTGCGATCCAATTGATGGATATGTTCAGATACCATGCATTGAAAGATGTGCCATTTTCGCGCTCAAAGCCATCAATGCGGCCACGCTTGCCAAACTTATTCCAGCTATGGAGGCCAAGGTTAGTTTCGACCAGTCGCTGGCCACGATGTACTCGACCGGACTCGATTTAAAAGAAGGATATCGCGAAACTTCTTTGAGCGGTTTAGCGAAACTCGTTAAGTAATTTTTTATGTTTGTAAAATTTAATATATATAAATAGTTTTTATTATTTGGATGTGGTATCGTTATTAACTGTGAGATATTTTAAATGTTTTGAAAAATCTTACAAAACTACTCATCAGTCGTAAGTGAGTAGTGGTGCTTGTCTAGCACCTATCCATCGGTATAGTTCATTCAACTCAAAATTAAATAGATTATTGCCGGGATAAACCATTTTATCCAAAGAAAGAGGTATTACAAATGAGTTCATTAAAAGACACAATCAAAGAGATCTTAGGCGAAGATTTATCACACGAAAAAGAAGTCGTCGCTAAGGTCAAGGCTGAATTAGCCGAAGACGGAGTATCCGTCAGCGATGAGGATTTATGCGCTGTTTTCTTCAAATTAAGACGCGCCGCTGCTCCTCGTAGCCCACGCCCAGAAGGTGGACGTAGCTTTAGAAGCAATCCAAACAATCAAAGATTCTTCATCAACATCGGTTCAGTCGATGGCTTAAACCGCGATGAATTAATCAAATTCGTTGCTGAGCACACTTCCGATATAACCGAAGGTGACTTCCGTGATGTTTACATCAAAGATCGCTTTTCCTTCTTTGAAGTCGGAAAAGAGAAAACTGACGACGTCTTAAACGGCATCAACAATTCCAAATACGGCAATCGTGATGTTCGCGTCGAAGTCAGCGTCCGCAAAGAAGCTTCTGCTCGCTAATTGATCGCAAACTAAAATAGAAGGGGACATGTCTCCTTCTTTTTTTGTGGAACTTCCCTATATTTTTATAAAAATTTAGGGTAAAATATTACTTACTTATTTAGGAGGCTATATTATGTATCGCAAGAATGCATGGAAAAAATACGCTGATGATAACAGCGTAGTAATGGATTTTGCCGAAAAATATAAACACTTTCTCAGCGAGTGCAAGACCGAAAGACTCGTCACTCGTTACGCTATCAAGTTATTAGAGGAGAACGGCTACGTTTTCGCTGATAAAGTTAAGAGCGTAAAGAAAGGCGATAAAATCTATTTCACCAACAAAAACAAAAACGTCGCCGCTTTCATCATCGGTGAAAAACCCTTAGCTGAAGGCATGCGAATTCTCGGGGCTCACATCGACTCACCTCGCCTTGACTTAAAGGAAAACCCCATCTATGAATCTAAAGGATTCGCCATGGGTAACACTCACTATTATGGTGGTGTCAAAAAATATCAATGGGTGACATTTCCTCTCGCTCTTCATGGTGTAATCGTCAAGAAAGACGGCACAGTGGTTGAAGTCAATATCGGCGAAGCCGAGGATGACCCAATCGTCGGTATTACTGACTTATTGATTCACTTATCTGCTGATCAACAAGCTAAACCATTAGCTAAAGCGATTGAAGGCGAAGATCTTGATATCTCCTTGGGAAGCATCCCTTTGAATGATAAGGAAAAAGAGCCAGTCAAAGCGAATGTGCTCCGTTTATTAAAAGATAAATATGGCGTAGAAGAAGAAGATTTCATCTCCGCTGAAATCGAAGTTGTCCCAGCCGGAAAAGCTCGCGATTACGGTTTAGATAAGAGTATGATTGCTGGCTACGGCCACGACGACCGTGTCTGTGCTTATACCTCCTTACTTGCTTTATTGGATAGTAAACCAGGAGAATTCACCTCCTGCTGCATCTTGGTTGACAAAGAAGAAATCGGCTCAGTCGGCGCAACTGGCGCACAATCCTTGTTCTTTGAGAATATCATCGCCAAGTTAGCGATTTTAATGAACGATGCCAACCCGATGTGGACCGCTCGCCTAGCCTTAGAAAATAGCAAGATGTTATCAAGTGACGTCTCGGCGGCTTTCGACCCCTTGTATGCTTCAGTCAACGATCCACAAAACTCCGCCTATTTTGGTGAAGGAATTGTCATCACCAAGTACACCGGATCCCGTGGTAAGAGCGGCTCCAATGATGCCAACCCCGAGTTCTATGCGGAAATCCGTAAGATTATGGACGATGCCGGAGTCGTCTGGCAGACGGCTGAGCTTGGTAAAGTTGACCAAGGCGGCGGTGGAACCATTGCTTATATATTAGGCAACTACAACATGAACGTCATCGACGCAGGTATTGCTGTGCTCAGCATGCACTCACCGATGGAAATCGTCAGCAAAGTCGACGTTTATGAAGCTTTTCTCGGATATCGTGCTTTCTTAAAATAAGAACGATTATTGTTGAATTAAAAGGAATCACATGATTCCTTTTTTTCTTTGTTTTTCAAAGAGTTAGTTTTATATTCACACATAGAAGAATAAAACCGGTTATTGCCCATGCTTTTTTGCTTTACAAAGTAAACATTTTATTGCTATTATAGATAACGCTGTAAAGCATACATGGCGAGTATGGTGAAGCAGTTAACACATCTGGCTGTGAACCAGACATTGGCAGGTGCGACTCCTGTTACTCGCCCCAGATTTTGCAGTAAAGCTCCCAAATAGGGAGCTTTTATTTTCGCTTTATTATGCTTCGTGTATATCTTAAAACAAATGAACGTTTTCCTTTTCTTAAAATTGAAAGAGATTATACTCAATATTGTTATCGCCCATCCGCCGAATATGGAAGAAGAAAAATTTGCCAAGTCATTCATTTATCGGTATTGTCCGTCAATCATGGACAATAGGCGTTCACCAACTTAGATTTTGGACAGTAATATCGTTAGTAAATAAAGTTAGATAAACTAATAAAATTATTTCAATTGCATATTTTTTATAAGAAAGTAGTGAATAAGTGTTGAATTATAAAGTTGTTTAATTCATAATTAAGTCAATACGAGGTATAACTAATATGAAAATGTTCGATTTAAAAAGAGTTGTTTTGGCCTTGTCCAAGCCCGAAATCAACTCTTTAGTCAACCCGATTGAGATGTACCGGGGTAAAACTCTTTCTGTAGAGAAACTCAAAAAACTCGAAAACCTTGAAAACATTGCTTATAGGAGTAGCGTTGTCGCTTCCTGTGCGTTAGGCAATGTTTTTATTTCGGAAGCTCAAGAGAAAGATCTTTTTGAGCGCGAAAAGGCACCTGTTTCTTTCCAAGAACATATGGTTAAAGGCTATGCTGCCGCTTTAGATCTCATCAACGATGTCTATAAGTATCAACCATTTGATCGCTCCTTTATCAGCACTTTACATTACTACATGTATAAGGACTACAATCCGGAATTTGGTGGAAAATTCAAGGACACCCAAAACTACATCCAGGAAATTTTAAGCGATGGAACATATCGCACCCTGTTCGTTCCCGCCGCTCCCGAAGAAGTCATTCAACTTCTCGATAACTTAATTTATCAATTCAATGTCTGCGCCGCGGATGAGCAATGTAACAAACTCGTCTTAATCTGCTGCTTCTTGCTCGACTTTATGTGTATTCACCCCTATAACCACGGTAATGGACGTTTATCCAGATTATTATTTTATTTCCTCTTAAAAAAATATGGTTACCATGTTGATACTTACTTCTCTCTTTCTTATCTTGTTCGCCAAAAAATCGGTGGATACATCGATGCTTTTGCTGCTTCCTGCGATCACTGGTCGGAAAACGAGAGCGATTATACCCAATACGTGACCTTCTTGTTGAAAATCATCCTAGAGGGATACCACAAGCTCGATTACATCATTGAAATCAATAATATCGATGGCACCGCTGAAGAAAAAGTTCTTCGCATTGTCTTAGATAGTTCCACTCCAATTAGCAAAAACGTCATTCAAAACGTCTTGTACGCCGCTAGTGGAGCAACGATTGAAAAGGCCTTGGCCAAATTAGTGAAAGAAAACCGTATTCAACTGATTACAAAAGGCCGTTATAGCAAATACTTTAGAGTTTAAGGAGATTTAATAAAATGTTTGACCCAAAAAATATTCGCAACATTGTGTTACTTGGCCACCAAAGCAGTGGTAAGACTTCCCTTGTCGAGTCGCTTCTCTTTGTCAGTGGCGTCATTCCCACCAAAGGTGAGGTTGAAAGAAAAAACACCGTCAGTGACTATAATCCTGATGAACAAAAAAGAGGCGCATCCATTCAAACCGCTGTTATGCCGCTCGTTCACAAAGACCACAAAATCAACATTATTGATATTCCTGGAAACGATGATTTTATCTCCGAGAGTATCGGTGTGACTCGGTTCGTTAAAGGAGCAGTCCTTGTCATCGACGCGAGTGTTGGTATTCAAGTTGGCACTATTAAACATTGGAATCAGTTACGAAGAAGAGGTATACCAACCTTTATCTTTGTAAATAAGATGGATAAAGAAGGAGTTAATTTTGATGAATTGCTCCAAGATATTCGCACTCGCTTAGGTAGTGAGGCAATCCCGTTCTGCTATCCGTTAGGTCATGACAATAACTTTGACGGTTTCGTCAATGTTATTAATCTAAAAGCCCAAAAATATGATGGCAAGCAATGCGTCGAGGCCGAAATTTACGAAGATAAGAAAGCAAAGGTTTTTGAACTTCATAACACAATCGTTGAAGAAGTCGCCAAGACTGACGATTCTCTTCTAGAAAAATTCTTTGGCGGTGAATCATTCACTGATGAAGAAATGAAAAATTCCTTAAGAAAAGGCGTTATCGCTGGGTCCTTAGTTCCCGTTATAGTCGGTAGTGTTCTTAAAGATATCGGCATTAAGACGATGCTTGATATGTTCATCGATTATTTACCAGCCCCAAGCGATTTGAAACCATTTGAGGCGCTTGATGAGTCGGGTAAAGAAGTCGAACGTCACACCACTTTAGAAGAACCTTTCTCCGCTTATGTCTTCAAGACAGTCGTCGATCCATACTCTGGTAATATTAACCTTATTAAAGTTAATTCAGGCGTTTTACACACTGGCGACGATGTCTCGGTTAATGGCAATATTCAACGTGTAAGCATGCTATTTACGATGTGTGGCAAAAAGATGGATCCCATTTCCGAGGTTGGCGCTGGAGACATCGCGGCAATTACGCGATTAGAAGGCGTCGCTTCGGGCATGACCCTTTCTTCGCCAAAAGCAGTCATCAATTATAAGGCGGTCAAATATCCAACCGCGGTTATCTTCAAAGCTATTGAACTGAAAAATAAGAATGATGAATCCAAAATTGGTTCCGCTCTTGCTAAGATTCAACTAGAAGATCCTTGTGTAGAAGTTAAACGTAATAGTGAGACTAAACAATTGTTGATAGGTGGAGTCTCCAATTCTCATATCGACTTTGTTTTAGCGAAGATTAAAGATAACTATAAAATCGATCTTACCGTTCAGCCGATGAAAATCGTCTATCGTGAATCTATTAAAAAAGTTGGACAAGCGATTGGTCGATATGTTAAACAATCGGGCGGTAGCGGATTCTATGGTGTTGTCGATATGCGATTCGAATCCGCTCCGGAAAATGTCTTCACTGAAGAAGTCTTCGGCGGAGCGGTTCCAAGGAACTACTTCCCAGCTGTTGAAAAGGGCTTCTTTGAAGCCATTAAGTCTGGACCACTCGCCGGATTTCCAGTTATCGGAGTTAAAGCTGTTCTTGTCGATGGAAAATATCACCCCGTTGATAGTAATGAACAAGCCTTCAAGATGGCGGCCATTCTCGCCTTCAAGGAAGCTTATCCGAAGTGCTCACCGATTATTCTTGAACCAATCATCCGCGTTAAGGTCAATGTCGAAAGTCGTTACACTGGTGATGTCCTCTCTG
>JAAYDH010000090.1 GCA_012729405.1 Erysipelotrichaceae bacterium | reverse complement strand
TATTGATATTTTCGAGAGTGTATTTTTCGGCTTTAGGTGAGTATTTGAAATTGACGTTATCAAAATTGACTGATCCATCTGGAACTTCCGTGACGGGATTCTCAGGATTGACGATGGTTGGTTTTTCTTCAATGACTTCGCCGATACGGCGGATTGCTTCCATCGACATAGTGAACATTACCAAGATGCTGGCAATCATCACAATAGACATGAGGATTTGAATGCCATAAGTTAGAAGGGCTGATAGCTGACCTATGGAATATTTATTAAAAATCGGTTTTCCAACAACTTCCCCATTTACGACTGCATTTGGATCCCAACCAACAGTTGTAGAAATTAAATAGGAGATAACCCCGACGACGAGGAGATTGGAAATATGGACTGTTGTATTCATCAACGGGTTGTTTAACGAGATAATCTTCTCGGCTTTTACAAAGTCATAAGTCATGCTATCGCTGGCATGGTTGAATTTTTCCTTTTCATAATCTTCGCGTACGAAGGATTTAACAACTCGTATGGCTGAGACGTTCTCTTGAACGGATTGATTGAGTTTGTCATAACGTTTAAAGACACGCATGAAGATTTTCATCGCTCCGCGGATAATCAAGAATAAGCTAATTCCTAAAACGGGGATTAAGCCGATAAAGATAAGCGCGGCAATTCCTCCGGTGACAAAGGCCATCGTCGCGGAGAAAATCATCATCAAAGGCGCTCTAAAAACGATGCGAATCAGCATTTGGAAAGATTGCTGCACGCTTTGAATATCAGTCGTCATACGAGTGACAAGGGAAGAGGTAGAGAATTTGTCAATATTCGCAAAAGAGAAAGACTCAATCTTGCGGTACATATCACTCCTTAAGTTAGTCGCTAAACCGACAGAAGCCTTAGCTCCGTATCTGCCACCCATGACACCGAAAAATAATGACAGCATAGCCATCAAGACCATCGCGACTACCAACCACATCAAACTAACTTGAAAGGGAAGGTTTTGAACTCGATACATGGTGGTAAAATCCCCGATCCCATTTGTCATGACGATGACGTCGATGAATATCGACATCACGAATGGCAAACAGCTTTCGAGGAGTGTTTCTCCGATCATGAACAAAGGAGTTAAAATCGCATATTTTTTATATTGACGGACACTTTTTAAAATCAGTTTAATCTTATGCCACATCTTTACTTTCCTCCATATTAGCAATCATCTGTTTCAATAATTGTTTCATTTCTTCTTGTTTTTCTTTTGAGAAGCCTTTTAGCAAGGTTTCTCTCGTTGCCTCATTGGCTTTCTGAAAATTAGTTATAATCAGCTTTGCTTTTTCCGTCAAGGTTATTGCGTAGTGATGGTGAGCATCAGCTTTTTCGATAAAACCATTATTTGTCAGTCGCTTCACTAGTCCGCTTATTGTGGACTTACTGAGACGGAAAGAATGTTCAAGATCACTTTGTTTCACAATCTCGTCGCACACAACTGTGTGGAAGTGAATGAAGAAAATGATTCGACCTTGTTGACTAGTGAGACCGAGGTTTTCCAATCGTGCATTAAAAGAGAGATTTAATTGTTTGTTAAGGTAACGTATTAACCCAAGCAATTCCATCTCTTTATTCGGTGTGCATCTTTTCTCTTTTTTCATAAGTCTATTTAGTTTAAGGTTCGCATACGAACTTGTCAATATCCTTCTCGATTTTTTTATGACTTAGTCATTAGATTTGGTTAAAATTGTTGTGGGAAAGAAGAAAAAAGGGCTTTTTTGCTCATAATACTTGAATCGATTTATTAAAATCGCTATTCTTTAATATTCCAATAAAGGAACACTATATGAAAAAACTATTTAAATTAATTCCCCTAGCACTAATGATGACTGTCGCTCTCACAGCATGTGACTTTGATATTTTCACCATTCACGTCGATGAGATTCAACTCAGCGACAACGAGATTCAACTGGTTGTTGACCAGACCTATCAAATGACAGCATATGTCTATCCGGCCGATGCGACCAACAAAGGCATTACATGGACTTCAAGCGACGAATCCGTTGCTGTCAGCAGCAGTGGCTTGCTTACCGCTGTTAGCGAAGGCGAAGCGACGATTACTGCGACCGCGAAAGACATCAGCGGGGTTTCTGCGACTGCTGAAATCACCGTTATCGAGGGTGTTGGTCTTCAAAAAACCGAACTTGCCTATACATATAGCGATTACATCGAAAATAATGTTTATAGCTTAGACAACGCTCCATCCATCGGTACAGCCAAATTGTTGGTTGTCCCTGTTTGGTTTAACGACTCGAGCACATACATTACTTCTGAGTCGAGAAAAGCCAATGTTCATTCCGATATCGAAAGAGCCTATTTTGGCACCCCCGAAGAAACCGGATGGCACAGCGTTAAATCTTTCTATGAAGAGCAATCCAAAGGAGCTCTCACAGTTGAAGGAACAGTTACTGATTGGTATGAAGTTGGTCAAAACTCTAGTTATTTTTATACTAAATATGATGGAGGAGATCGCACTTCCTCGCTTGTCACGACTGTCGTTAACTGGTTCTTCAACAATAATCCGAGTGAATCCAAGAGTGACTATGACCGCGATGATAACGGCCATCTCGACGGAGTCATGTTGATTTACGGCTCCCCTGATTCTCAAGTAATGCCCTCTGCTGGAGATAACATGTGGGCATATTGTTACTGGTTACAAGGTTCTCCTGGCTCAGTTAACAATCCGACTCCCAACGTGTACTTCTGGGCATCCTATGACTTTATGTATAGCGAAAGTACGGCCTTAAGTCGAGCGGGTTCTTTCTATGGGAACGGAGATACCTCTCACGCCACAGTCGATTCTCATACCTTTATTCATGAAATGGGCCACGTCTTTGGCTTAGATGATTACTATGATTATAGTGACAATCAATATAGTCCCGCCGGAGGATTCTCCATGCAAGATTATAACGTCGGTGGACACGATCCATATTCCATAATGGCTCTCGGCTGGGCCGATCCATATATTCCAAACAACAGCATGACAATTACAATTGGAGATTTTCAATCGAGTCATGATGTCGTTTTATTAACTCCAAGTTGGAATACTATCGACTCACCATTTGATGAATATCTATTACTTGAACTTTATGCTCCAACCGGTCTCAATCAAATGGACGCCACTTATCAATATAGCGGCGGTTATCCAAAAGGACCAACAGATCCAGGCATTCGTGTTTGGCACGTTGACGCTCGTTTGACCAGATATGTTTATGGAAGTTATTCAAGCAATTTTGTTAATAATCCGACCGCTGGTAATGTCTATCACGCAATGTCTAACACTTACTACTCATCTCCTGAGGATTTAGATTATATTTCTCCTCTCGGACAAACTTATGCAAACTATAATTTGTTGCAGTTAATCCGCAACAACACTTCAGTTGGGTACACTCCAACCACCAATCTTTCAAGCAATGATTTGTTTGAACAAGGTGATACATTCAATATGGATACCTACAAGAAACAATTTGTCGAACAAGGGAAACTCAATAGCGATACCAACCTTGGCTGGTCTTTCACTGTCAACAGCCTCTCATCCAGCAGCGCGACCATTACCGTAAGTCGTCAAGCAGCATAAAATCAATTTAGCCCAAGTATCTTGGGCTTTTTATTAAAAAAAGCCTTCCAATCCGGAAGACTTTTAATTTTATTTCCTATTTAGCTTCTTGTTTTTTTATCTTTTTTAAATAGGCCAATCACCCAAGAAACAATCTTGTCGTAGAACTTGTGAGCCAAGAAGACGGTTAAGATACCGCAGCCAGCACCGACTATCACGCCAGCGATAACATCTGTTGGATAATGAACACCAAAGTATAGACGTGAGAACGAGATTATTGTAGCGATAATAATCGCGGCAATGCCAGTCTTGCGGTGATAGGCAAAGATAATGGTCGCACATAACGCCGAGGAGAATGAGTGCCCCGACATAAAGGAATAAGAATCAGGAACTTCAAAGAAACCGAGGAAGGAACTTCCATGAGGAAGCATCCAGTCGCTGACACGAGCAGAGAGAATAGGTTCAATTTCAAACGGGCGAGGTCTTTGCACGGAATACTTAATAATTATGTTGTTAAATAACATCGCAAAGACAATTAAACCAAAGCCGAGAATAATTCCTGTTTTTCTCCACTTCTTGAAGAAAAGCATTATTAACGCAGCAATAATCCAGATTAAACCCTTATCGCAAGCGAGAGTGAAAATGTTGAGAATCCAACTCAACCAATCAAGAGATGGATTTTGGTTAGCTCGAGTGAGCCATTTAAGGAAATTAAGCTCCCATATCATATTTTTCTTCCTCCTTACCGTTCTTTCTGCCAAAACGGACCAATAGATAAGATAAGAATGCGCAAACGGCCAATAAACCAATTCCCAAAGGAATTTCAACTGCCATTGGCAAACTAGGACTAAAGCCAGTAATATTCTGCCCGCCCCAGACAAGGTAATAATTAAAAATAATTGAGTTGAAGAAAATGACTAAGATACTTCCAATAACAAACCCAACGATGGCAAAGTAGGTTCCATTATGGTATCTGCCGAGAAAAAACTTCATCATTTTTGAAGTAATAATTACTCCGATCAGGACACCGACAGCAAAGGCGAGCAACATCACGAATAGCTTCCATGTATTGGAAAAGTCTCCAGACATTAACATCTCTTTCACCCAGAGAACCGTGTTATCAACTAATGGCTTATAGAAGCCGAGAATTAAAAGAATGAGCGATCCCGACATGCCCGGAACAATTAAAGCAACTGCGGCGATTATCCCCACTAAAATGAGTATTAAGATAAACCACCAAGACATTTCACCGAAATGAGTGGCGACATTCATCTTTCCTCCAAAGAAAACCGAAATAGCGCCCATCCCGATAACGACCAAGGCGCCGATGACGGCCGATAGAATATATTTCTTAGTAACTTTTACACCCTTGATTTCGTCGGTGACGCCAGGGAAGGAACCAATTAAGAAACCAGCGAAGATACAAATGATACCGAAAACAAAGTGCTCAAGTGCCATTTTAAAGAGCCAAATGCATGGTATTACAGCGCAAATAATTCCAAAAATAATTGGAAATAAAATCGCAAAAGCTCGACCGAAATGTTTACGTATGTTGTTGACCGCCCAAATAATAGATTCAAAGACTTTAAAGACAACTGCAACTGCTGAACCGCTCACGCCTGGAATAGCAGCGCCAGCGCCGATTCCCATGCCAGCAAAGAATCTTCTAAACCATTTTTTTGTTTTCATATGTCTATTAGTCTATCAATAAAGGTTATCTTTGTTAAGATATGCTTTTTGTAATCAAGTTTGCTATAATAATCCGCAGGGCAAAAAATGAAATTAATTATCGGATTAGGAAATCCTGGAAAAAAATACGAAAAGACTCGTCACAACATGGGATTTATGGTTATCGATTTATTGAGTGATATCTCAAAAATTGATGTCGATAAAGAAGTGTTTCACGGTCTTTTGGGGCGAGGAAAAATCTTCGATGAGGATGTCCTTTTATTCAAACCGACAACCTTCATGAATCTCTCGGGATTAGCAGTCAGCGAAATAGTTAATTATTTCAAAATAGATTTAGATGATGTCATTATCATCTTTGATGATATGGCTCTCGTGCCTGGCCAAATTCGCCTCCGAAAGAACGGATCATCAGGCGGTCACAAAGGTATGCAAAACATCATCGAATCTCTCAATAGCGAAGAAATTCAACGCATTCGCATCGGTATCGGTGAACCTGGAGAATACGACACGGTTGATTATGTGCTCGGAAAGCCCTTAAAAGACGAACAACCTTTGATAGAAGAAGCAATTAAAGCGACAGTCGATGCGCTTAAAGTTGCTCTTACCAAAGACTTCGATTACGCCATGAATAAATTCAACTGAGGAGAACGATAGGCTATTGAATCTATTTGAGAAGTTACTTCACAACAAAGCGATACCCCCCTTTCAAAGCAAGAAAGGGCATTTTGTCGTTGATAGTCCTGTCGGAATTTCTGTTTTAATTGCAACCGCCTACCATCAAAACCCAGAACAATATCTCATTGTAGTTTCAAATTTATACCAAGCTCAAAAGGTCTATAGTCTACTTACTGCCCTAATTGACTCCAAAGATATATATCTTTTTCCAAGCGACGAATTGATTCGCGCGGAGAATATGGTTCAGTCAAAAGAAATGGTGGCTCAGAGAATCTTTGCATTAAGCAAGATTGCCTCAGATAAAGCTAAAATCGTCATTGCAAACGTCGCTTCTGCAACGAGATTTTTGCCACCTCCATCCCTGTTTAAAAGCCAGATAATCAGCCTTGAAGTTGGGCAGTCATACGACCTAACCGAATTGAAAAGAAAACTTATTAAGAGTGGCTATTCCTTAGTTAATAAAATCGATCAGTCTCTCCAGTTCGCTATTCGTGGAGACATTCTCGATATTTTCTCCGTCAACAACGATACACCGGTCCGAATTGAGTTTTACGGTGATGAGATTGAGTCGATGCGTTATTTCGATATCGCTAATCAAACCTCAACCTCCACAATTAAAAGCACAATTATTCTCCCTGCGAGCGATATCGTTCTTGGCGAGAAAGAACAAAGAGAAGGGCCCGATAAACTACTCGACATTTTACAGGGCGATGAAAAACACCTTCCTCGTAGAGATTTTGAAGTCTTAAGAGACAACTTGGTTGAAGACATCGATAAAATTATGTCCTTCGAACCCAGTCAAAGGCTTTATAAATACTATGGCCAACTTCTTGAGCGACCTTATTCGATCTTTGACTACTGCAAAAACTTTACTAAAATCCTCGTCGACAAAGATGCGATTGTTCAGTCAAACGAACTTCTCCTCAAGGAGTCAAACAATTACCTTGGAGAATTATTTGAAAAAGGAATGGCGATTAGTCACCTTGCTTTTTATCAAGACATTGCTCGCTTGACGCTCTTTACGGGAAATAACATCATTACAACTTCCGAATTTTTTAATCGGCCAGCAGACATTTCCTTCTCTTTGAAAGGCGTCCCCTTCCAAGCAAGTAAATCGGTTGATGTTTTTTCAATTATTCAAAGTTACATCAATGAGAACTATCAAATTATTCTTTCATTATCGAAGAATGAACATATCAACGTGATTCAAGAGTGGTTAACAAACGCGGGACACCGATATGAAGCAGTTCACAACTTCTCCCTTCCTGAGTCAAGAATTGGATTTACAACTTATGCTCTCCCTCAGGGATTTGTGCTTCCGGATGAGAAAATTGTCTTTCTCACAAGCGCAGAATTGTTTAACGAACGGATTAAGACGGCTCGTTTTGACAATCGCTTTAAGGAAGCAACTATTTTAAAATCCTATGAAGATTTAACTCCTGGTGACTATGTTGTCCACGAATACCAAGGTATTGGTCAGTTTGTCGAGCTGATAAATCTCGAAGTTGACAACATTCATCGAGACTATTTGAAAATTGCCTATCACGGAGGAGAATTACTCTATGTTCCTCTATCACAGTTCCAATTAGTTAGAAAATATCTCGGAAAAGAAGGGTCCGCTCCAAGACTCTCCCGCCTTCACAGCAAAGATTGGGAGAATACGAAAAAGAGAATTAAACAAAGAGTCAATGACCTTGCTGAACGACTCATGCATTTATATATTGAACGAAGCAAGATGAAAGGTTTTTCCTTCTCGCCGGACGATGAATTCCAAGATGAGTTCGATAAGTCCTTTCCTTATGATTTTACTCCTGATCAAGATAAAGCAATGCGCGAAATTAAAAATGATATGGAGTCATCTGCTCCCATGGATCGCCTTCTCTGTGGAGATGTTGGATATGGAAAAACCGAACTCGCTTTCCGAGCAGCTTTCAAGGCTATCAACTCCGGAAAACAGGTCGCACTACTTTGTCCAACGACACTTTTAGCAAGACAACATTATGAACTAGCACTAGAGCGATTTTCAAAATTTGATATCAAAATTGCTTTGTTTTCGCGACTAGTTCCTGAAAAAATGCAACAAAAATACATGCAAGGAATTAAGGATGGAACCATTCATTTTGCCATTGGAACCCATCGTTTATTATCAAAAGAAATTGAATTTAATAACCTCGGCTTATTGATTATCGATGAAGAACAAAGATTCGGAGTAGAACAAAAAGAAAGACTCAAAGAATTGAAAACCAACATTGATGTATTAACTCTTACAGCGACTCCAATTCCTCGCACGTTGCAGATTTCTTTATTGGGGGTCAGATCGATGTCAATCATCAATACTGCGCCACAATTTAGAATGCCTATTCAAACCTATGTCATCCCATTTAATATCGACATTGCAAAGGAATTGATTCAAAGAGAGCTAGGAAGAAAAGGACAAGTCTTTTATCTCCATAACAACATTTCAACGCTTTATATGTGTGCTAATCGACTCCATCGACTAATGCCCGAAGTTTCAATTGGTGTCATCCACGGCGGTCTCGACAAAGAAGAAGTTGAAGACACAATGATGAAGTTTTATAACGGCGAAATTGACGTTTTGGTCTGCACATCTATTATTGAAAATGGAATTGACATACCGAATGCTAATATGATCATTGTCGAAGACAGTGAGAATTATGGTTTGGCCCAACTGTATCAAATCAAAGGTCGTGTTGGTCGAAGCGATCGCATCGCATATGCCTACTTGATGTATTCTCCTCATAAGGTATTGAAAGAGAAAGCACAAAAAAGATTAAAGGCAATTCAAGATTTTACTGAACTTGGATCAGGATATAAGATTGCGCAACGCGATTTGATGATTCGCGGTTCAGGGGACGTTCTCGGACCCGAGCAAGCCGGGTTTATTGATTCGATTGGTCTCGATATGTACATCAAATTGCTTAACGAAGCTGTCAAAGAAAAAATTACTGGTGAAAAAGCCGAAGCCCCAGAAGCTTCGCCAACACTTACTATCGATGCATATATTCCAAATTCATTTGCTAGTGATTCCGATAAAATTGAACTATATCAAGAGATTTTGTCTTCCCCTTCTTTAGAAGCATTATCTGCAACAAAGATAAGAACCCGAGATATCTTTGGCAGAATGCCTCCCGAAGTTGAACTTCTTTTCCAAAAACGTAATGTTGACCTGCTTGTTAAAGAGGCTAGAGTTGAATCACTTCAAGAAAAAGATCGAATTGTCGAATTGATCCTTGGAGACGAATATATTTATATTCGAGGAATTGGAAACACGCTTTTTCAAGCGATTATTCCTTTTCTCCAAGTTGTCAAGATAAGCTATTTAAATAATAAGTTCAAAATATCCCTGACAAAACGTAACAACTGGATTGCTGATTTAGAAAACATTTTGAAGAGTTTGGTAAATGTTCTGGCAAGTAATAAAATGAAAGTAGAAGGATGAGAGCTGATTTAGTCTTAAAACAAACCGGAATCATTAAGCGCAGAGTCATCGCCAAAGCTTTATTGGAAAGAGGGCGTGTCTCTATTAATGATAAAGTTGCAAAACCATCTTCAGAGGTTAAAAGCGACGATGTTTTAACTTTGTCTTTGGGTGATCGCATAATCAAAGCAAAAATTACATTTGAGGTGCGCGGAAGAAGGGAATTGGCCGTGGCAGAGTTGCTTTCTATCGATAAATAAATGAGAACAAAATTGCATTTAAATCCATCAAAAAAATATCTCCTTGCTTGTTCTTTTGGACCTGATTCGATGGCCCTTCTTTCTTTATTAATTAAAGGAAAATATGACTTCTCTGTTGCTCATGTAAATTATGGTCTCAGGCCCGAAGCTAAGAGCGAAACAAAACAGCTAGCGGAGTTCTGCGAATATTATAAAATTCCCCTCCATATTCATGAGGTAAAGGAGAAGATCTCTTCTAACGTTGAAGAGAAATGTCGAGAGATCCGCTATCAATTTTTTAGCGACTTATGCAATATCTTGAAAACTGATTTCGTTCTTGTCGGACATCATGAAGATGACGTATTAGAAACATTTATCATGCAAAAAAAGCGCAAAAACCTTGTTAATTATTATGGTATTAAAAAAGAATCAATTGTGAAAGGAGTGAAAATTATTCGCCCTCTTCTAAACTATCGGAAAATTGACTTAACGAACTATTGTCTCGAAAATGATATTCCGTTTGCCGTTGATTCTACTAATTTAACAAACCAATATTATAGAAACTTAATTCGCCATGAAATTGTTGAAAAAATGAATGACATGGAGAGAGATGCCTTACTCAACGAAATGCAAGTCAAGAATACCGAACTCGCCGCACTGAAGAAAAAGGTGGAAGTCGACTTGGCAAACCGGTGTGACTTCTTGAAGAATCTCGATAATCTTGAGCTTGCGTACTCTCTGGCATTTCTTGGTAGAAAAGTTAAACCTGATTTTGAAATTTCTTTCTCATGTGTACAACAGATAAGAAAATGTTTGGAAAGCGAAAAACCTAATATTGAAATGAAGGTTAATGGATTATTGTTTAAAAAGACATATGGGGTGTGTTGTTTTACCCTTACGATTTTACCTAGTGACTATCACTTTTTAATGGAGTCACCATCCTTATTAGATACCCCCTTCTTCTTTGCCGATTTTAGAAAAGAATATTCAAATCGTAAAATCAAAATTGAAGATTTTCCTATCGAGATTAGAAACCCAAATAAAGATGATGAAACTTATATCAAAGGTTATAAAGTTAAAATTAGACGTTTATTTATCGATTGGAAAATGCCTATTGATTTGCGTAGTCGATGGCCGGTTATTGTAAACAAAGACGGAATGGTGATTTATGTTCCCCGTTATCGTATTGATTTTTCACCCACAAAAAATGAAAATTTTTATGTAAAATAGGCTTTTTACTTTTGTAAACCATTGCAATAGGGTATAATTCATTTTATTAGCATTTACTGCAATTTTCCATTAAGGAGGTATGCTATGGCAGATCAACAAATACCCCAAAGAAAACGATCACCGTTAAGCTTCGTTTTCTCATTCGTCTTAATCATTAGTTTCATCTTTTTGATGATTATGCTTTTTACTAACTTCTTCAGCAATGATGTACATTTCACTGCTTATCAATTTGAAGAGGCTTTAATTAACAACCAAGTTAACAGCGTCACAGAAACAATGTACGATTCCGGGATGATTAAAATTTCTGGAACCTTTGACAAACAAAATACTTCAAATAGTAGCACAACCGAGACCGGTTATTACTTATATGTTCATCCGTCTTATTACGAATTCAAGAAAGATTTTGTTGTCTACGATTTATCTACTCCCGATCCCGATGATGAAAAAATTGAAGCAGATACAAGCCTTATGTCCCTTATTCACAATAAGGACTTTGTTGATCAAGCGAAAGTCAACATAAAACCATATGCTCCATCTTGGTGGGATGTATGGGGTCCAACCTTAATCATGTTAGGTGGAAGCGTTATCATTGTTATTTTCTTATTCTCAAGAATGTCAGCTTCCGTAGCTGGTGCGAATAGCAAAGCTATGGACTTCAATAAATCAAGAGCGCGCCGCGAGACATCAAGTAAAGTAAAATTTACTGATGTTGCCGGTGCCGAGGAAGAAAAAGTCGAGATGAAAGAAATCGTCGACTATTTAAAAGATCCGAAAAAATTCTCCAAATTTGGAGCAAAGTTACCAAGAGGAGTTTTACTTGTTGGCCCTCCCGGCTGTGGTAAAACTCTATTGGCGAAAGCTGTTGCCGGCGAAGCTGGCGTTCCTTTCTATTCAATTTCCGGCTCTGACTTTGTTGAAATGTTCGTCGGTGTTGGCGCTGGTCGTGTTAGAGATATGTTCCGCGTTGCTAAAGAAAATGCCCCCTGTTTAGTCTTTATTGATGAAATCGATGCAGTCGGTAGACAAAGAGGTGCCGGCTTAGGTGGCGGAAATGATGAACGTGAACAAACCCTTAACCAACTGCTCGTCGAAATGGATGGATTCTCCGATAACTCTGGAATTATCGTAATTGCGGCCACAAACCGAGACGACGTTTTAGATCCCGCTCTATTAAGAGCTGGCCGTTTTGATCGCAAAATTACTGTCTCCTTACCCGATCGTCAAGGTCGTCAAGACATCTTCAAAGTGCACTCCCGCAATAAGAAGATTGATAAGGATGTTGACTTCAACGCCCTCGCAAAGAGAACCGTCGGTTTCTCGGGAGCAGATATTGAAAATATTATGAACGAAGCTGCTATTTTGGCGGTTCGCAAGAATAAAAATTCAGTTGGAATCGAAGAAATCGACGAAGCCATTGATCGTCGCATCGCTGGCCCAGCTAAATCGTCTCGTTCATTGAACGCACACGAAAGAGCGATTGTTGCATATCACGAGGCCGGGCACGCTATTATCGGCTTGAAATGGCCACACAGCGATAAGGTTCAAAAGATTACAATCATCCCTCGCGGAAATACAGGCGGACATGTTCGCATGACCCCAGAAGAAGATCGTTTCTTACTAACCAAGAAAGAACTTGAAGCCCGTATTATTGGCTATCTCGGCGGACGCTCAAGCGAAGAAATTTTCTTCGATGACATTTCCACGGGAGCTCAAAATGACATTGAAATGGCAACTCAGATTGCCAGGATGATGGTGACTGAACTTGGTATGTCTTCATTAGGTCCTATTCAATATGAGAGAGACACTAGTTCTGTCTTCCTAGGTCGTGACTATGTTAATGCTCAAAAGAATTTCTCGCTTGAGACAGCAACAAAGATTGATGCCGAGTTGAGAAAAATTATTGACGCCGCACACTCTCAAGCCAAAAAGCTTATTCTCGAAAACAAAGAAGATGTTGATCTTATTGCAAAAACACTTCTTGAATACGAACAAATCACGGCTGAGGAAATCGACTACTTACTAAAACATCGTCATTTAAAACGCGAAGAGAAAGTGGTGGTTCAACCAGAGGAAATTCCGGTTGCGGGCGATCCACTCCCAGCCGCGAATGAAGCGGTTGAAAATGGCACGATCGCCGATGAAGAACCAAAGAAAGACGAGGGTGAATAAGAGAGGCTGTCCTCTCTTTTCCTTATGTGGAAAATTGGCAATTTAGAGATCAGTGGAAAAGTCGTTCTTGCCCCCATGGCAGGAATTACCTCAGTAGGTTATAGGACTTTCATGGTTCCCTTTGGTGCTTCAATGTGCGTTACTGAGATGGTTTCGGATATGGGACTAATTTATGGTAACGATGAGACAAAGGAATATCTGGAGTTCAACGATTGTGGGATTCCAACAGGAGTGCAATTATTTGGTTTTGACCCAATTAACTTTGCAAAATCTGCTCAAATTGCGCAAAAAATGAATAATAATATTGCGTTTTTTGATGTGAATATGGGGTGTCCAGTACCTAAAGTAACAAAGACGGGAGCCGGCTCATCTTTAATGAAAAACCCAAAACTATGCGGCGATATCATTCGCGAACTAAAGAAAGTTTGCAGTGTTCCAATTACAGCGAAAATTCGCTTAGGTTGGGATGATAAGTCGGTTAATTTCTTGGAAGTCATTTCCCAGCTTGAAAAAGCAGGAGTTGACGCTATTGCTATTCACGCCAGAACACGCGCTGAATTGTATAGTGGAACCCCGCATTATGAAATGTTGAAAGACCTTCAAGAAAGGATGAATGTTCCCTTAATCATTTCGGGAAATATCTTTAGCTTAGAACAAGCAATTGAAGCAATGGACATAACTGGTGCGACTGCCCTGATGGTTGCTCGTGGCGGCATGGGTAATCCATTTCTGATTAGACAAATTGATCACTATTTTCGAACGGGAGAAAAACTTTCTGATCCGACAATTGAACAACAAAAACAATGGTGTTTGGAGTTAGGAGAAATCTTGACAAGATCAATGGGTGAGTTGAGAGCCATGAGAATATATCGTGGCATTGCTACTAAATTTTTCAGTGGTTTTCCGGGTGCAAAAGCGGTAAATATCAAACTGGCAACTGAACTGACCGATTTAAATTCTTTAAAGAGGATTTTGAATTCTATCCAAATTTGACTACATATATGTCAGAGTTTCACATATACTATTTTAGGATAAGGAATTGAGGTGTTATTTATGGACATTAAGGAACTTAACGACCAAGAACAAGCTAGAAGAGATAAACTTGTTAAATATCGCGAACTAGGTGTTGATCCATTCGGTCAATCCTATAAAGTCACTCATCACGTCTCTGATATTCGTGCGATTTGTGGCAAAAAATCAGCAAAGGCACTAGAGAAACTTAATCTCGAAGTGTCAATTGCCGGAAGAATCAAACTCATTCGTAGAATGGGCAAGGCATCCTTTATCAATATTGCTGATAAAACAGGAAATATTCAAGCCTACATCGGAATTGATAAGATTGGGGAGAAATCCTACAATATTTTCAAATTGGCTGATCTTGGGGACATTGTCGGTTTAAAAGGCGTTGTCATGATGACCAAGACCGGCGAATTAACTGTTAAAGTTTTAAAATACACCCACCTCACAAAATGCTTACATCCTCTCCCAGAAAAGTTCCATGGTCTAACTGACATCGAAGAGAGAAGCAGAAGAAGATATCTCGATCTCATCGTCAATGATGAATCAAGAAGTGTTGCTTTTACTCGCCCAAGAATTATTCGTTCAATTCAACGCTTCCTTGACGATAAAGGATTCGTCGAAGTTGAAACTCCTGTCCTCAATTCAGTCTTAGGAGGAGCGAACGCTCGTCCATTTATTACCCACCACAATACTCTTGACCGCGATTTCTATTTAAGAATTGCGACTGAATTACCATTGAAAAGATTACTTGTCGGTGGAATGGAAAAGGTTTATGAAATTGGTCATATGTTCCGCAACGAAGGAATGGATGCCAGCCATAACCCAGAGTTCACTTCAATTGAGATTTATGAAGCCTATTCTGATCTTAGAAAAATTGGTTCCCTCACCGAAAAATTGATTCGTGCAGTTGCGAAAGATATCACCGGTAGTGCTATTGTCAATTACCAGGGTAAAATCATTGATTTTAAAAAGTCCTTTCGCTGGGTCTCGATGAATGAATTAATTAAAGAGAAAACGGGCGTTGATTTTGCCAAAGATGTCGAGACATTCGAAGATGCAAAAGCGATTGCTGATAAATATAAAATCCACCTCGACAAGTTCAAAAATACAGTCGGTTATGTTATGAACGAATTGTACGAAGAATTATGCCAAGACGAATTGATACAACCAACCTTCGTGTACTCTTATCCAATCGAGGTCTCTCCTTTGACGAAGAAAGGCAAAGATCCTCGCTTTACCGAAAGATTCGAATTATTCGTTAATGGAAAAGAAATCGGCAATGCTTATACCGAACTTAATGACCCAATGGATCAAAAAGATAGATTTGTCGCCCAACTCAAAGCGAAGGAATTAGGTGACGCGGAAGCAAACGAGATGGATGAAGACTTCATTGAAGCTCTCGAATATGGTATGCCTCCATCAGGCGGTGTGGGTCTCGGTGTTGATCGTTTAGTCATGTTGTTAACCAATCAAGCCTCGATACGCGAAGTTATTCTCTTTCCAACAATGAAAGATAGATAAAAAGATAAAAAAACAAGGAACCTCTGGTTCCTTTTTTATTTCAGTTAAGAAAAAAACCAAATTGATTGCTCTTTATATGTAGGCGACATGCAGGCGCATAACACAAGCGCTTGACCACACACGAAGCGGAATGTATAATAACAAGTGCTATTTATAGCATTACTCTCTGCTGCTACTCGATAGCAGCCAGATAGACCAAAGGGAGGTAAAAAAATGCGCAATTACGAAATTATGTACATTTTGAAGGCCGATTTAGATGAAGCCGGACGCGCAGCTGAGAAAGAAAACCTTCACAAACTCATCACTGATAATGGTGGTGAAGTGAAGAAAGTTGACGAATCTCTTGGCTTACGCGAACTAGCTTATCCTATCAAGGATGAAGTTAAAGGCTACTATGTTGTCATTAAAGTGTCCGCTGGCGATCAAGGGTTGTATCAATTCAACCGCAAAATCCGCCACAATCCGAATGTGTTACGCCATTTAGTTGTCGTCGAACACGAATAAGGAGGATAATCATTTATGATTAATCGTGTAGTTCTCGTGGGTCGCTTAACTCGTGATCCCGAACTCAAAAAAACCAATTCCGGAAATTCAGTCTGCTCGTTCACCGTCGCGGTTGATAACAGAATGAAAAACCCAGATGGAACAAAGTCTGCAAGCTTTATTCCGTGTGTGGCATTCAACCAGTCTGCTGACAGCATGAGCAAATTTACGAGAAAAGGTTCATTGGTAGGTGTCGAAGGCCGTCTCAATCAACGTTCGTATCAACGTCAAGATGGCACAAAAGCAAGTGTTCTTGAAGTCGTTTGTGATTCCATTCAATTCTTAGAGCCTAAATCTGCTGCGGCAGTTGAAAGTGGCGATGTGATTGGTGATTCATTACCAGTCGAAAATGAGGGAAAAAATCTCGACTCTTTAGACTTGCCTGACGATGACCTTCCATTCTAATAAGAAAGGAATATTACTATGGCATTCAAAAAGGTTAGACCGCACAGGAAAGTATGTGTTTTCTGCAAATCAAAGAGCAAATTTATCGACTATAAAGATGTCGAATTATTAAAGACTTTGATTACACCAAACGGAAAGATTTCTCCACGCAGAGCTACTGGTACTTGTGCAAAGCACCAAAGAGAATTAGCGAGAGCGATTAAAAACGCTCGCTTAGTGGCTCTTCTTCCATACGTTGAAGAGTAATCTTAGTTAAGTATTATAAAAGGCTAACTGAGCAATATAAAAAAGACCGTATATATCTCGGTCTTTTTTAGTTTCTTTAAATTACAATTATTCGCTTATTCGAAATTGTATTTAATAAAAATGACAATATTATATATAATATAGGCACAGGAGTTAACTCTATGGGCAAAACAATCAAAAGAATCAAAATTGGGGCATTTATTTTAATTATCATTCAACTCGTTTTAATCGCCGCATTTTGCGTTTTATACTTCAACAAATTATTTCATGTCGATACTTATTCTAAACCAGCTTACATTGTTTTGGCTGCTACCATTCTTATTTTCATTGATTCCTTGTTTGTCTGGATTTTCGCACTGCGAATTGCCTCTCTCCGCCAAAAAACTGATCTTCATGCTGCGGAAGTTATCGGAAGCGATATTCAAGAAGCGTATAACTTTGCGATGATTGGTCTTGCTGTCACTAACGACAAAGACATCATTATCTGGACGAATGACTTATTCAAAAATCGTCATATTGATATCATCGATGTTAACATATTTGACTGGAACAAAGACTTGTTGCCACTAAAGGACAACGATAATCCTGATACTACTGTCAAAATCATCGTAAACTCACGCAACTATGAAGCAAAATTCCTCGCTGAAGCCGGGCTGTGGATTTTTAAAGATATCACTGACTTCGAGTCAGTTTTCGCTTACTCGAAGGAGCAGGCTCCGGTCGTTGGTATTTTAGCAATTGATAACTACGATGATGTTGTTAGGGGCGATGATGACTTCAATGATATCGTCACAAAAGTGAAAAACGTTATTTTTAACTATGCGAAAGAATATGGAATCTTGCTCCGTCGTATGAAAGACGATAGCTATACGATGGTCTGCAACTTTGATAGCTTCTCCCGTATGAAGGATGATCATTTCTCAATCATCGATAAAGTTCGTCAAGTTTCTTCAAAAGAAGAAATCCCACTTACTCTTTCCATCGGTTTAGCTCGCGACTTCCCTGATGTAATCAAACTCAATGAACTTGCCGCCGCGGCCTTAGACATTGCTATGTCTCGTGGAGGTGATCAAGTCGTCGTTAGTGTCTTTGGTAGCGAGATGGAATTTTACGGCGGAAAAACGGAAGCCCAAGAAAAGCGCAACCGCGTCAAAATTCGTGTTCTTGCCGACTCCCTGATCAGTTTAATTAAAAATTCATCTAACGTGCTCATCATGGGTCACACTGAAATGGATATGGACTCTTTAGGAGCATGTCTAGGTGTCAAATCAATTTGCAATCGACTCGAAAAGCCTGCGCTTATTGTCGTGGATTTAAAATATACCGAGACGAAGGCTCGTTCGACAATTACAACCTCTTTTGGCAAGAGTGAATTAGATGAGTTAATCGTCAATTCATCGGAAGCTCTCTCAGAAGTTAATCCAGACACACTGCTCATTGTGGTCGATGTGCACATTCCCTCAATGGTTATGGCTCCAAAATTGCTCGAAAGATGTTCCAAAGTTGTTGTCATCGACCATCATCGCCGGGCAGAAGAATATATCGAAAACCCCGTTTTCAATCATATCGATGCTTCCGCTTCTTCAACTTGCGAACTGGTGGCTGAGTTTATTCGTTTCTCATCAATCAACCCGCGCATCGAAATCAACCCGATCTCTGCGACAATTATGCTTTCTGGCATTTTCTTAGATTCCTCGTTCTTTAAGAGCAAGAACACTGGTATGAGAACCTTTGAAGCCGCCACGATTCTTAAAGATTACGGCGCTGATAACTCTCTAGCCTACGATTTCCTAAAAGACGACTATGAAGAGCATAAAGCGGTTACTGACATCATTGCCAATCTCGAACATCCATTTTATGGAGTGGTGGTTGCTGCCGCTCAAGAAGATCGTCTGTGCGACCAATCGACACTTGCTAAAGCCGCCAATGAATGCCTCACATTTAAAGGTGTGCATGCCGCTTTTA
>JAAYDH010000010.1 GCA_012729405.1 Erysipelotrichaceae bacterium | reverse complement strand
CTTCTAAATCACCTGCTTCAAGGAAAGAATAGTCAACATATAAAACACCCAATCCATCCAAATTAGCCATCGCTTCAACAACTGGAAGTTCTGCTGGCATGGCAAAGGAGATACCGTTTTGAACATCAATGGCTGCTAAAGGATAAGTGCTTTGTGGAGCGCTATGACTAATGTTTAATGTTGGTTCACCAAAATAAGTATCAATAATATCATCACCAACTACACCTGATTGGCAAATTAAACTATGACCTTCAAATAAATCCTTTAAACCTTGATAATTTAAGGGATTCTCAGGACTATTGCCTTCAGGAATGTTTTCTTCGCGGATTAAAAAAGCTAAATCGCTTTGTAAATATGGATTGGTAAAATCAATAGTTTGTCTTCTTTCTGCTGTTGAAGACATACCTGCTAATATCATGTTGATAGAACCGTTTTGTAATGAAGGAATTAAATCACTCCATCCAATGCGTTTAATAATTACCTCTTTGCCTAAATCTTCGGCCAAGTATTTGGCAACAGCAACATCAAAGCCGTCAGCATATTCACTAGTTCCATCAATAGGCAAAGTGTTCCTGTTTGAGGTGTTTTGACTCCAGTTAAATGGTTGGTAAGCACATTCCATGCCAATCACTAGCTTGGAATTGTCAACTTTTGATGTTGCACAGCCACTAATTGCAAGAGCAGCTGCTCCTAGAAGCGTTAAACCTAACGCAAAATTTTTTCGTCTCATAATAGGCGAATCCTCCTTATAAAATAAGATTGCATCCTACTGACGCAATCTTATTAACTTTCAAAAAAGAAGATTCGCATCAATAGCTCCTCCACAAGCCTACCGCTTATGGGAGTGTATAAGATTTTCTCCTATACCCCAACTCACCTCTATGTCTAGAAGTGGTTTCGGCAATGCTTCCTTTCACAAGTTTCTTCGGCTACCGTCTCCGCTTGTTAGTAATAAACACTGCGCCTCTATCAATCTATGGTTGTAATCTTATATGATTTAAATAATTAATCAACCCTTTATATTGAAAAAATGTTACAAAATCATCATTTCGAGTAGTTTTATATCATCAATTGTTGTTACTTTGAAGTTAGTAGTGGTGCCTTTTACAACGTGAACGTCATACCCAAGCTCTCTTACTAGCGCACTATCGTCATTAGCCACCACCATATTATTAATGGCCATTTCATGAGCTTTTTTTATTAAACGATAATTAAACGATTGTGGTGTTTGTGCTTGATATAAACACGAACGATCAACAATATGATCGACATGGTCATCTTTGACATTAAAAACCGTGTCATTGACCTTAATAGCAGTACTAACTGCTTCAAATATTTTAACTGCTTCAATGTTGGCTAAAATTGTCTCTTTGGAAATTAATGGTCTTGCGGCATCGTGAATCAAAATTATGTCATCGTTTTTCACAGTTTTTTCTATATTCCTGAGTGCTAAATAAACGCTTTCTTGACGTGTTACACCACCCAAAATAACACCCTTTAGTTTTTCAATTGTATATACTTTTAGATACTTTTCAATTAGTGGTAAACACTCATCGTTTGTGACTAAATAGATTGCATCAATTTCATCGAGTTGATTAAACGTTAAAACACTATACAAAAATAATGGTACCTTATTAACAACGTACAATTGTTTTGGCACATCAATTTCATTTAATCTTTCGCTTTTTCCAGCGGCCAATATGATAGCAACATTCATAGCATCATTCTAGCATAAAAGTTATGTTTATGACATAATATCGAAGCCTTAAAGTAGCATAAATATTTAAAAATAAGGCAAAATATTACTGAAAAAGGTCAATAATGACCAGAAATTCGCTCTATTTATATATAATTTTATTATTATAATTGCATAATTTTTTAAGCAAATATATAATTGAGAAAGAAAAAGGCAAAACCGGAGCAATCCGGCGACGCAAAACTATAGGGTCTTAGATGAGATAGCCAGTTGCCTAAAAAGAAGTT
>JAAYDH010000084.1 GCA_012729405.1 Erysipelotrichaceae bacterium | reverse complement strand
AGGCTCACGGCCTTTAATCTATTTACTAATTGATAGCGTCTTACTTAATCTTGTAAAAAGATTTATACCATTGAGCAAATCGTCTTAATCCGTCTCGTAAACTTGTCGATGGTTTAAAGTTAAAGTCTCTCTCCAGCTCGCTGGTGTCGGCGTAGGTAATAGGAACATCACCTTTTTGCATGGGAACCAACTTTTTATGATCATCGAAATTGTAATCAGCCGGTAGAACGCCGGCAGCGACCAATTCTTCAGAAAGAATTTGAACAAAATCTAATAGATTTTCTGGCTTGTTATTGCCGATGTTATAGATGCGGTAGGGGGCGATAGGTAATCCATCTTCTCCAAGTTCGACCGTTGGGGCTTTGCCCATGACTTTAATAACACCATCAACAATGTCGTCGACATAGGTGAAGTCGCGTTTGCAGTTGCCATAATTGAAAATCTCAATTGTTTGACCTTTAATCAGTTTATTGGTGAATGAGAAATACGCCATATCGGGTCTTCCCATCGGTCCATAGACAGTGAAAAATCTCAATCCGGTTGTCGGAATGGAATAGAGTTTGGAATAGACGTGGGCTAATAGTTCGTTAGACTTCTTGGTCGCTGCATAAAGGCTGACTGGATTATCAACTTTGTCATCGGTTGAAAATGGGACTTTAGTGTTTCCGCCATAGACTGAGGATGAGGATGCATAAACCAAATGTTTAACAGGATGATAGCGGCAGGCCTCAAGGATGTTATAAAAGCCAATAATGTTCGAGTGAATATAGACCTCGGGATTATCAATCGAATATCTCACTCCGGCTTGAGCCGCTAAGTTAACAACAATATCGAACTGATATTTCTCGAATAAACTATCAATGAAAGCTTTGTCAGCAAGGTCGCCTTTTTTGAAAACGAACTTAGTAAAAGGTTGAAGCAAGTCTAAACGGGCTTCTTTGATGGAAACATCATAATAATCGTTGAGATTATCAATGCCAACGATTAGATTGTCTGTTGTTTCGAGAAGTTTCTTACAAAGAAACGATCCAATAAATCCTGCCGCACCTGTTACCAATATTTTCATTTTCATTGTCTCCTTAGTCTCTATTAAAGAGGTCTCGTGAAAAGACCTTTTCTTTCACATCGTCTAGTGATGAATGATAACGATTCGCAATAATAACATTTGAATTTTTTTTGAATTCATCGAAATCTTTGATAACTCGGCAATTAAAGAACTTACTCTCTTGTAATGTCGGTTCATAGATGATGATTTCAGCACCTTTGGCGTTGAGCCTTTTCATAACTCCTTGAATAGAAGATTGTCGAAAATTATCCGAGCCTGATTTCGTAGTTAGGCGATAAATACCAACTACGACGTGGTCTTTACCATCATTTTTATAACCCGCCATTTTTAGAACTTCATCACAAATGAATTGCTTTCTCGTTTTATTAGATTCGACAATCGCGGAGATTAAATTCTCAGGGACATTTTCAAAATTGGCTTTTAGTTCTTTGGTGTCTTTTGGCAAGCAATAACCGCCATAGCCAAAGGAGGGATTGTTGTAGAAGTCGCCAATGCGAGGATCAGCGCAGACGCCTTTGATAATGTCTAATGTATCTAAACCTCTGGTTTGTGCAAAAGTATCGAGTTCATTAAAGAAGGCGACTCGAAGCGCTAAATAAGTATTGGCAAATAACTTTACTGCTTCCGCTTCAGTGCATCCGAGAATGTGGGTTTCAACATTTTCTTTGATTGCTCCTTGCTGAAGCATCGAAGCGAATTCTTTAGCTTTGGAAAGATAGGGTTCTTTCTTCTCAGGAACTCCCACCACAATTCTTGATGGATAGAGATTATCATATAAGGCTTTGCCTTCTCTCAAGAATTCAGGAGAGAAAAGAATCTTATCGTATTTGTGTTTTTCTCTTGCGTGCTTGGTAAAACCAACCCCAACAGTGGACTTAATTATAATCCACGCTTCTGGATTAACGCGTTTAACTTGTTCGATAACCATTTCGACAGAAGACGTGTCGAACTTGTTTGTGTCGCTATCGTAGTTAGTCGGCGTCGAAATGATGACAAGTTCAGAATCTCGATAGGCCTTATCGCCATCAATCGTGGCGATTAGGTCCAACTTTTTGTTCGCTAAATATTCTTCAATTTCTTTGTCGGCGATGGGTGACTTTTTGGAGTTGATTAAATCAACTTTAGCGGAAATGACATCCACCGCATAGACGGTGTTGTGCTGCGCTAAGATAATTGCATTTGATAAACCGACATAACCGGTTCCAGCAACTGATATTTTCATTTTATCTGTCACCATACATCCTTTCGTAATATTCCTGATATTCTCCAGAGATGATGGTCTCCCACCACTTCCTGTTATCTAAATACCAGCGAATTGTCTTCTTGATTCCATCTTCAAACTTTGTTTCCGGTAACCACCCTAATTCGTTATGAATCTTCGTCGGGTCAATTGCGTATCGCATATCATGTCCCTTTCGGTCCGCAACATAAGTAATAAGAGAATCATCTTCGCCAAGTTCTTTAATGATGAGTTTTACAATGTCGATATTTCTCATCTCGTTGTGCCCGCCAATGTTATAAACTTCACCAATTGTACCCTGATGAATAATTATATCAATTGCTTTGCAATGATCGTCGACATAGAGCCAGTCTCTAACATTAACGCCTTGTCCATACACCGGCAAGGGTTTATTGGCGAGGCAGTTGGCAATCATCAACGGGATCAATTTCTCCGGAAACTGATATGGTCCGTAATTATTGCTGCAGCGAGAAATAGTGACCGGTAAGCCATATGTCCGATGATAAGCCATGACGAGAAGATCGGCAGCTGCCTTTGAACTGCTATATGGGCTGGAGGTATGAATCGGCGTGTCTTCATAGAAGAATAAGTCCGGT
>JAAYDH010000059.1 GCA_012729405.1 Erysipelotrichaceae bacterium | reverse complement strand
TTTTATTTCGATATTCATCTTTCTTTTTGTCGCTCCATTTTGTAATTGATTGTCCATCGAGTAAAATGTCCCCAGATGTAGGCGAATCAAGGAGAGCAATGAGATTAATAATTGTCGACTTCCCGCTACCTGATTCACCCAGGATACCAACTAGTCCGGAGTTTGGGAAAAATATAGAAAAATCACTCAATGCCTTTTGAGTGATTCCGCTTGAGTTTTGATAAATTTTGGTTATGTTTCTTAACTCCAAGAATGCCATACAGTCCCTATAAAGTAAGAGAACAATTGCGAACAAAAGTTGGAATTATTTTTGAATGAAATGAGCGAGAACAAAGAACGCGATGTTTAAACCGGCCGCTGATGGAGGCATCATGATGGAGTTGAGGTTAGTTCCGTCTTTCAAAGGAGTTTCCCAAGAGAAAGATACATTAACCTTTTTTGTATCAATTCCGACTTGTTTTAATTCATAGCGAAATTTTTTCGCTAGTGGATCACCAGTTGCTTTATCAAGTCGGGTAATAAACACCTTAGATGGATCAAATCGATTGGCCATTCCGAGTGAACACACGAATGGCTTTTCATTTTCGAGAGCAAATTTAACGAGTCCGACTTTTGCTCGGATATCATCAATAGCATCGACCAAGAAATCAAAATCAATATCTTTTAAAATATCCATGTTTTCGGCATTTATTACTGCATTAATGGCTTTAATATCTAAATCAGGATTGATTTGGAGTAGATGTTGTTTTGCTGTATAAGCTTTTTCTTTTCCGATGTCATTCTCATTAAAAAGGATTTGACGGTTTAAATTTGAGGGCTCGACCTTATCTCCATCGATAATGGTAAAATGTTGAAACCCAGTTCTTACCAAAGCTTCAAGCGCTGTTCCTCCTACTCCGCCCAAACCAACAAGCAAGATTTTAACCTCTTTTATCTTATAAAACTTTTCTTGAGTTATTAATCCTTTACTGCGTATAAATTGCTCACTGCTCATATTTCATAACCTCGTTAATAAGTTCCTGCACATTGGCAAATTGTCTGCTATCAAATTGATGTTTGAAATAAGTGACTTGCCTTTTCGCATAATTTCGAGTTCGTTTTTTTATTAATTCCTTTGCGTCTTCAAGTGATATCTTATTATCGATAAAGTCGATGACTTCTTTATAACCAATAGCCTGTGAAGCGGTAAGGGATAATTTATATTTTATTAATAAATTTTTCACTTCGCTAACCAATCCTTTTTCGAACATTTCATCAACTCGAGAATTAATCTTTGAATATAATTCGTCTCTTGGAGGATTAATAAAGAATATTTCGACATCTGGATAAAATATTTGGTGAGATTGCATTGCAATATTAGTACTCTTGTTTACTTTTTGATGCTTAGCTATTTGAATTGCGCGAATAACTCTTTTCCGATTATTGGGGTGGAGACTTGCTAATGATTTTGGATCAAGGGCTTTGAGCATCTCCCAAAGTTCTTCATTTGTTTTATCTAAAAAGTCATCTCTAATTTCCACTGACTCTTCATTAAACAAAAAATCGAAGAGGGATGCTTTAATATAAAGACCGGTTCCCCCAACAACGATGATGTTTCTATAATCTTTTTTCAGCATCTCAATTGTGTTTCTAAAAGCATCTTGATACTGCTTAACAGAGAAGGTTTCTTCGGGAGTAACAATATCTAATAAATGATGTTTTGTATATGAAGGGTGGCTTTTTGAAATCTTTGCTGTTCCAATATCCATATCTTTATAAATCTGAAAGGCATCAGCGTTCACAATCGGGGCATTAAGAAAAGAAGAGAGTTTGATTGAAGCTTCTGTTTTTCCGCTTCCAGTTGGTCCGCAAATGACATAAATCATACTGATAATATACCACAAAGAAAAAGCGAATTTGCTATTCGCTTAGAATATCTTTAAGAGTCCGTAATATCGTTATTACTTCTTCTCTCGCAACATTGTAATTGTTGACAATTGGATGGGCATTATATATAGCGAGAATATTGCTTTTTTCCTCTTCTTTTTTCTCATAAGTCAGCCGTGCAATTTCGCTACGCATATTGATTAAATCTTTATCTGAGCCCATGATTTCTTTCAAACGCAAAAATTCCTTCACTTCTGGCAAGGATATGAGGTCTTTGGCGACTTTATCTGTTAGTTCGGCAATCTTATCCATTGACCACTTCTCCAATTAATGAATATGTATGTGACTCTTTAATGAGCACTTTAATGATCTTCCCGACGAAGGATTCATCGCCTGGAAAATGGACTAATTTATTAGATTCAGTATATCCAGACAACATACTTGAGTCGGTTTTACTCACTCCATCAACAAGTACATCGTAAACTTGTCCCACCATGATGTTTGAAGAGGCTTCAACGCTTTTTTCAAGATGCTTGATCAATTCAAGGAATCGTTTTGATTTGATGTCTTTTGCGACGTTGTCAGTCATGCGAGCTGCAGGAGTCCCCTTACGAGGAGAATAGATAAAAGTGAAGGCCGATTCGTATTTGGCTTCATCGACAAGAGACAAAGTCTCTCGAAATTGATCTTCCGTCTCATCTGGAAATCCAACGATGATATCAGTTGAAAGAGATAA
>JAAYDH010000036.1 GCA_012729405.1 Erysipelotrichaceae bacterium | reverse complement strand
TAATGTTAGTAAATCAAGTGACGCTATTTATGCTGGCCAAAGTGCTAAAAATAGTGCAGGCGCTATTCAAATGAGATCAACTTCTCCTGCCGGTATTGTATCAACTACAAGTGGTGGAAAAGTTCAAAGTGTGAAAATAACTGTAAGTTCTGGAACAAAAACCATTAATGTTTATGGTTCAAATACTGCATACACATCATCTTCGGATTTATATGATAATTCTAAGCAAGGAACATTAGTGGGAAGCACATCTTCAACCGCAACCATTACATTTACTGATTCATATTCATATGTTGGTATTCGTTCTAGTAGTGGCGCGATTTATTTATCAAGCATCGAAATCACATGGGGCAGTAGTGAAACAGCTAAAAATGTAGCTAACTTTATCATGTACGAAGACACGAATAATCAATGTTTAACAAAATTAGATCAAGCAATTTCTAAATTAAATACAATGTCGACTACCGAAAAAGCCACATTTAATACTTCTAATGACTTTGTCATTTTAACAGCAAGAACTAGATTGGAAGCATGGGCTGTTCATGAAGGAAAAACACTGACTTATGCTGATGGAACATTTACGGCTGCATCTAAAGCAATTAGCCCATTACAAGATATAATTCATAATGATTCGAGCATCACTATCGTTATTATCATCTCTCTAATTGGTATAACCGCTATCGGAGGATACTTCTTCTTAAGACATAAAAAAGAAGCTGAATAAACACTGTATATAAGATAAGTTATCTAAAGTGTAAGGAATACCAACCATTACTGATTAGACAGCAGAACAATTCAGAAGTATATAAGAACTCACCAAATTAAATGGCGCGAATTTTTAAAGTAAACGCATTTTCTATACTCGGAACAGAGTAAAAGCATTAAAAAGCGGAATATTTGCCAGGGTAAATGCAACATTTCCGGCTCTCTACTTTAAAAGGTGGAAAATTATTTTGCTTGAGTTTTTTTCATCAGGACTAACGTAGACTGTGGAAGTGTAGAGACTCTCAAAATATGTGGTTGCAGACTTATAACGTGCATCATTGTTAACTGCTGGAGTTTCGGAAAATGAATCTGTAATTGAAGCGGTTACTATTTCACTTGGCGGAGTTGTTTCATCAACAAAAGTATAGGAATAGATAACTGATTTAAATTGAATGACGTTTGATGTCTGATCATCAATATAGGTAGTTTCGTTAAAAGTTTTAAATAATTCAGCTGCACAATCAATATCAAAAGCAACATAGTCTGTGGTAGCGAGTCCTTCACTAAAGGTTGCTTCCAGTCGCAATATAACATTAGCGTATTCGTTCTTTTTAGAAATATAACTGTCGTATTCAGGTAGTTCTATCGCTGAAGGAGTTTGTCCATAACTTTCTCCCAGTTTTGTATCATCATTAAATTTAAGAACGTCATAGGTGAGATTAATTGGTGCATCGCTTTCCTTACAGCGAACTGACATTCCTGAAGCAGAAACCTCGTTGTTAATGGAAAACCAGGCAACTGTTGCCGTACATAAAGAGACAATTGTAAAAACAATCGAGACCAAGCCAGCAGCTATACTTAAGACTTTTTTCTGAGCGGAATTCATTATTTAAATGTCAATAAAAAGCCAGCGACCCTCCACAACTGGCAACTGGCTATCTTTTCAATAAGACCCTATAGTTTTGCGTCGCTACATTACTGTAGTTTTGCCCTTTAACACCTTTATTGTATATGCACACTTACACGCGTGCAAGGGAAAGTATGATTTTGTTCCCCTAATTAAATCCTTAATTAGCCCGATAAATAAAAAATATTAAAAATCAAATCTAAGCAAAATAAAATTAAATAGGTTAACTATGATAATTTTGCTATTGTCTTTTTTTATCTATGAATTGTTGGAAATCAATAGCCTCATTAAGAGTCTTAAATTTGCCATAGAAAAATTCTTCTCCCATCGCCTCGGCAATGTCTGGAGAATAGAAACCATGCTCAAAAAGTTGATCTTTATACTTTTCTTTAATTTCCTGGAAAGAATGAATGTACCGATAACGTGCTTTTCGATCCACTGAAATCGCCACAAAATGTTCATTATTTGTGTCAATATCGGTTTGATTGTCAATAATTACATCTGCATAAATGTCGTAGTAAGAAGCATTCAAAGCTGCTTGAAGAAGGTCTGGAGTATTGCCTCCGGGTGATCTCATATTGCATTCGAGAGCGATAATCTCTCCTCTGTTTGCCAAACCAGGTTTATCTTCAGTTAAACAGAAGAACTCGATATGAAAGCATCGTTTGGAAATACCAAAAGACCTGACAACTCGCTCGCCCATTTTGCGAAATTCTTCCGGCATATCAGCTTGTGCAAAATAGTGTAAATCGCTATCTCTAAATTTTATCTCTGCGATTGGCTTTGGAAAGGTTTCCTGCAAAGCGATTACGACATTGCCTTCTTTGCCGCAGATTCCATCAAACGAAACAATGTATCCTTCGAGAAATTCTTCAATGATATATGTATCAGAAAGCTTCTTGACAAAGAAATTCTTCAAGTCGCCCTCATCTTTGATTTTGTATGTTTCCATGGCCCCAACCCCGCAATCAGGCTTTGCGAAAAGCGGATAACCAACCTTTCGAGCAAAGGATTTCGCGTTTTCAAAAGTATCTGACAAAATGTAGCGTGCCGTCTTTACGCCAGCTTTTTGGAAGTATCCCTTCATTTGACTTTTATATTTAATTTTTTCCATCTCTTTTGG
>JAAYDH010000042.1 GCA_012729405.1 Erysipelotrichaceae bacterium | reverse complement strand
TTCAAACCCAAGCCGAAGCTGATGAGAAGATTGTTGTTGGCAACTCTGTCGTTCTCGAAGGAAACCTTAAAAAATACAATGCTGACTTAGAATTAGTTAGCGTTAGTCTCATTTCCTTCACTCCTGGTGAAGGTGGCGAAGATCCAGATCCAGACCCAGATCCAGATCCAGTCGAATCTACTCTACTCGCTACTTACGATTTGTCTGATCAAGTTAGAACACCCTACGGTGACGGTGTAAATACCAAATACACAGTTGGTGAATTCGCAACATTCTTAAAAACCAAAGTAGTAGAAGGCGGAACCGATAAACTTGCCTCATCATCAGGCGAGACAAACGTTTATTATGCTGAACAATCTGGTGATGGTAAATATGGGCCTCAATTTAACGGAGTTAAATTTGGTTCTAGCAAAGCTGGTGGTAGTGTTACCTTAGTATTCGATGAAGGTACTGAAATCGTTAAAGTCGTCGCTGGTTGCGCTGGTTGGGCTAGCCCAAATGCCGACATCCTCACTATTGGTGGAGTTGCCAAAACTCCAACCCAAGGTGGTGTTGAAGCAACTGTTGAAGCTGTCGATTTCTCTTTCACAGCCCGTGACGAAGTAACAATTTCAACCAACAAAAGAATTATCTTTAGCTACATCGCTGTTTACGTTGCTGTCGCTGAATAATCGGACAACACGTTATTAATGAAAATGACCAGAACCCGTTTCTGGTCTTTTCTCTTGCTTCAATAAAACACATTGCTTTATTTATTAACGTAAACACTTTAAAATGTGGATGAGGTTTTATTATGAATAAAAAGCTATCTATATTTGGAATTCCCTTACTCGCCCTTTCATTAGTTGCATTAGCGGCTTGTGGCAGCAACGATATAAAGCTCAATCAAGAGTGGTATGCGATTGGTTATGGCAGTTATGTAAACGGGGGCAATTGGAATGTTGATTCGGGTATTGAATTAACCAAAATCGAATCCGAGGATTATAAGGAATTATATTTCGCTGACGATGTCGATTTCTCGACAGGTGATACCTTTGTAATTACCAATCAAGATCGAACCATCACCCTCAAAGAAAAACACTATTCACAAATTGATAATGCTTTTACCACCAAAAATGTTTATCTTTACGGCACTGATAATGACGTTCAAATCGACGTTCTTAAATCGGGCAAATACGATATTTATTTGGGTCTCACATCTAATAGTTATGTCTTAAATGTCTATAACGGAACCGGAACAACTCCTTATGACCCAAACGTCAAGCCAACGCAGGCAACAACGATTGATTTCTTCGGTAACAGCGACCATCACGGAGTGATAATCGACACAATTGATGGATCATCACACTATCCAGCGATTGAGAAATATATCGCTTATTTAAAATCACTAGCTGACGCTACTCCAAATGAAGATATCATTCTCAGTAGTGGGGACTTATGGCAAGGCACTTTGCAAAGCAATTCCAACTTTGGAGCCCTCCTTAATAAAGTTATCGAATCAGCGGGCTACGCCTCATTTACCTTGGGTAACCATGAATTTGACTGGGGCCAAGACATTATTCAAAATAACCAAGCTGATACTTCCGTTCCTTTCTTAGGCGCGAACATTGTCAGAAAATCAGATGGCAAACTAGTTGATTATGTTCAACCGTATACAATCGTTGAAAAATCCGGTCTTCGTGTTGGTATTATCGGCACGATAGGCTCTGCTCAGATTGAAGATATCTTATCAACCAACGTTGACAGCATCGATTTCGCCGATGAAATTGAAGCCGTTAAAACATATAGCAACCGCTTGAGAGACGAATTCAACTGCGATATCGTTATCGCAAGTTTCCATGATGGCACAAGTTCCGTAGAAACCGACATAAGGAACGTTTTAAGCAAGGTTTCACCTTTAAGTGGAAAAAGATACGTCGATGGCGTTTTCACCGCTCACGACCACGTTTGGGAGAACACAATTACCAATTCCGTTCCCATCCTCAATTCAGGTAACAACGGAAAAAACGTCGCCAGCTTCTCCCTTACCTATAGCAATGGTTTGGTTTCCTGCACCGATAAGTACGTTTATAACAACAACAACGCAATCTACAATTTCGATGGTGAAGACCTCGCTATTAAAGCAATTGTCGATGAATACTACACCGTTGAACTCCAAGAGAAAGCCGCATCGGTTGCCGGAACCCTTAACTCGAGCTTCTCCAAGACTGCGGAAGCTCCACGAATGATGGCGAAGGCGATGTATGAATACGCTCAGGAACAAGGACATGATGTTGTTCTTGGTATGGTCAACCAAGCGAGAGCCAATCTCCCGGCCGGAGATGTCACCTATACCGACTTATTCGCTTCCTTCCCCTTTAGCAATCGGACCGTCATAATGAATGTAAAAGGTTCGGATTTACGCCGCAACAGTGGCGCTTATTATTTCGCTCCTACTCCATTCTCCTATTCAGATAATCAAACTTATCTAATCGCTGTTTATGACTATTTGGCTTATCACCAAAACTCGCGCCGCGAGTATGACTATTTTTTAAACCGCGATGTTGTGGCATCCCTCAGCAAATATCCAGTCGACCTTATCTATGACTATATGAAAGAGCAAACCGGAACCATCATGGCGAGTAGCTATATGGGTACAAGCTTTTCATTCTTATAGAAATAAGAAGACAAAACTATTGCTTGAAAAAATCTATTGTTATACAATAATCACGCATTGATGGTCCCTTAGCTCAGCTGGTAGAGCAACTGACTCTTAATCAGTGGGTCAAAGGTTCGAATCCCTTAGGGATCACCAAACTACATATTCTCAGTTTCAAACGGCTTAAACCGACTGGTCTGATGGATATTGGAAGAGAGATAAAATCTCTCTTCTTTTTTCTTTTTACGTTTGACATTAGATTTGTTAAAATACGATTGATACGAGGAGAATCTACCCCTTATGAAGAAATCATTACTTTTAGTACCATTATTAGCTTTTTTACTTGTCGGTTGTGGAAACAGTGACACCATCGGCGAAAACGGCGGTGGTGGAGACAATACCGGTGGTAACAATAATGATGATGGAGGTGGTGATACTCCAACATACGCTCTCATTGCAAAATACGATTTCACACTGAGTGGCCACACCATTAAAGGTAGCGAACTAAAAACAGAGGAGCAGGCACTTACGTTGTTTGATGATTCGTTGGTTGAAGGCACTGATAAACTTTTATCTATCACGGATATTGTTAAGGTCTACGATGGCAATTCTTCTGGAGGAGCATACCCCGAGACACCCGCGATTCTTAAAATGGGAGCAAGCAGTTCGAATGGAACATTCACATTGCATTTTGAAGAAGGCACTGATGTCGCTAGAACTATTGTGTCTTGCCACGACTTTTACGATCCATCAAGCGAATGGGGAGGTAATACAGATTACTTATCCGTCAATAGTGATTCTCAACTCACTCCGTTCAATGAGGGAGCCACTCCGTCAGATTTGACATATGATTTTTCCGAAGCAACCGATGTTTTAGAGTTTGAATCGATGGGTTCTGGAACTGGTAACTCAATCTATGGTCGAGTCGTAATTTTCAGCATTTCTCTTTATGGTCTATCCTGAAATTAATAATTATCGCTAGATGAAACGACTTGATTCCTGGGGTGTAGTCAAGTCGTTTCACTTTAAAAGCGATGAATCACAAAAATTGTGAACATACTTTAATTTTCATTTGTCCTTAGCGTTTTTTTGGCAGAATGTCCTTAGAAAAAAAGAGATAACTTATGAGAATACTTCTCAACTCGTTAAAATGGGAACAAGCAGTGTTGACGGGGCATTCACATTGAATTTGGTTTCTGGCACCAACATCAAGAGAGTTGTTGTTTCGGCTTTTGACTGGTACAAGAAAACTGAACCACATCCAGTTAACACAAATAGTTTGTTAGTTAATGGGGATTCCCAACTTGCTCCATATAACGAAGCTGGAACACCTGGAGATTTGACATACGACTTAGCCACTGCTACTGACACCCTGGCATTCCAAGCTGACGGAGCGGGAACGGGTGGAAACGCATTTGGCCGTGTCTTTCTATTCAGTATCGCGCTGCATTCGTACAATTAAGAAGAACTAGTTAAATATTAACTTTTGATCAACTTAACCCGATTATTGTTTAAACACAGTCGGGTTTTTCTTTGGTTTTATCGATATTTTATTGAAAATAATAGCGAGTAAGGTTGAGAAATGTTTCCCAACACCATAAAATGATTAATAAGGAAGTCAAAGATTACATGAAAGGTCCAAGTGTTGCTAGTCTAAAAAAATATCTCGCCGCGATGAATAAATCCAAAGCCAAGTACATCACTGCTGAGAAATTATCTCACATTGTTGGTGTTTACCCTGAGATCATTTCTGAGGCCCTTTCGTATTTCGATCCAATGATTAACATGGATTATGAATATGACTTGAAAACACTCATGCCCGCCATCGAAGAATACATTGAGCATTCACAAGAAAAGAAACCGGTTGTTCAAAAGAAAAGTCTCGTCACCCAGAAGATTCTGGATCAATACTCCTCTTTAGGTGATTTTATCTATAAGAAAATGACCATCGGAGGTCTTCTTGATCCGAACACCGAATTAAGCGATAAGGATTTAAAGATTCTGAAAAAACTCATCGCTGAAGAACAAGCAAAAAGGAAAAAATAGCATATGAAACCAATACGTAAGGCCGTCATTCCTGCCGCGGGATTAGGCACAAGATTTTTACCTGCCACTAAAGGTTTGGCAAAAGAAATGTTACCCATTATCGATAAGCCGACAATCCTCTATCAAGTAGAAGAAGCTATCGCTAGTGGATGTGATGAAGTTGTCTTAATCATCTCAGATCAAAAGAAAGAAATCATCCGCTTTTTCGAGCGCGATGAAGCCTATGAAAAATACCTAAAAAGCAAAAATAATGCCGATTTTGCTGAGATAATTAAGAAAATTGCCACTTTTGCAAAGATTTCATATGCTTATCAAAACGAGCAAAAAGGACTTGGCCACGCCATCCTTTGTGCCAAGGAAGCAGTAGGTGATGAACCTTTCTTAGTTATTCTTGGAGACGACTTAATTGTGAACGATGAAGGGCCAACCGCTTCAAAGCAATTGATTGATGCTTATAACAGAACCGGATGCTCCATTCTTGGAGTTCAAAAAGTTTCTCTTGAAGCCACAAAGAAATATGGAGTCATTGATCCAGTCAGTGAAGATGGCCGCTTAGTTCTCATGAAAGGAATGGTGGAGAAACCACAATCCAACCCTCCTAGTTGTTATGCCGCTCTCGGCCGTTACGTTCTCACCCCTGACATTTTTAAATTATTGGAAACACAAGAACCCGGAAAGGGCGGAGAAATTCAATTGACTGATGCCTTAACCCGCCTTAATAAGATTTATGCTTATGATTTTGTCGGAAGAAGATATGATATTGGAGATAAATTTGGATACGTCACTGCTGTTATTGACTTCTCATTGAAGCGTGATGACCTCAAGGAAAAAGTGAAAAACTACCTCGAAGAATTAAAATAATATAAACCCCACTGGGGTTTTTTAATTGTGAATTAACTTGAAAAGAGTCCTAAGTATCTATATACTTATTTTGGTATTTTTGGAGGAAATAAAAATGTCAGAAATTAAAAAGAAAATGCTGTCAGTAGACGGAAACACTGCTGCATCATTGGAATCTTACAACTTCATCGAAGTCGCAGCCATTTACCCCATTACTCCTTCCTCAACGATGGCAGAGAATGTTGATGTCTACGCTTCACAAAAAAGAAAAAATTACTTTGGTTCAGTTGTTAAAGTAAGTGAACTCCAATCCGAGGGTGGCGCCGCCGGTGCCGTCCATGGTGTTCTTCAGGCCGGTGGTCTTGCTGCCACATACACAGCTAGCCAAGGTCTCCTATTAATGCTTCCCAATATTTATAAATGGGTTGGCGAATTACTTCCCGCTGTATTGCACGTCTCGGCTCGAGCGATTGCAACGAGAGCTCTCTCAATCTTTGGCGATCATCAAGATATCTATGCGATTCGTCAAACTGGTGTTGCAATGATTTGCTCCCACAGCGTTCAAGAGGTTGCTGACTTAACTCCAGTCGCTCACCTCGTCGCTATTGATGCTTCTTATCCGGTCTGCCATTTCTTTGATGGATTCAGAACCAGCCACGAAATTCAAAATGTTGAATTTGTCGATGATGCTGAATGGAAGAAGCTCTTACCAATGGACAAAGTTGAAGCGTTTAGAGCTAACGCTCTTAACCCACATACTCACCCAGTCACACGCGGTGGCGCGGAAAACGATGATGTCTATTTCCAAGGCCGCGAAGCTCAAAACAGCCACGCTGCAAAAGTGGTCGATTTTGCGGTCAAATACTTTAAAGAAGCTAGCCGCTTAACTGGACGTGAATACGCTCCTTTTACATATTATGGTGCGAAGGACGCCACCCACGTAATCGTGGCGATGGGCTCCGTCACCGAAACCGCTATTGAAGTTATCGATGCATTAAAAGATCGCAAGATTGGTTTAGTTAAAGTACACCTTTATCGTCCATTCTCTTCCAAGCATTTCTTTGATGTATTACCAAAGACCGTCAAGCGTATCGGTGTCTTAGACCGCACAAAAGAGATGGGCGCTACTGGCGAACCTCTCTACTTAGATGTTGTCTCTGTTATTAAAGCTGCCAATCTCGACATTGAAGTCTATGGTGGACGCTATGGCTTAAGTAGTAAAGACACCCAACCCAAAGATGTTAAATCCGTCTACGATTTCCTCGAGAGCGAAAAACCATGGACCAGTTTCACCGTCGGAATTAATGATGATGTGACCAAACTTAGCATTCCTGTCGATGAATCATTCCATATTAAAGGCAATTACACCTCCTGCTTATTCTACGGATTAGGATCTGATGGGACGGTCTCTGCCAACAAATCTTCTATTAAAATCATCGGTGACGCGACTCACCAATACGCCCAAGCCTACTTCGCGTATGACTCCAAGAAGGCCGGTGGTGCAACTCGCTCTCACTTAAGATTCGGAAAAACTCCTATTCATTCTACATATTATGTTTCTAACGCTGATTTCGTCTCCTGCTCTCTTGACACCTATGTCATGAAGTTCGATATGATCAGAAATTTAAAGAAAGGTGGAACCTTCTTGCTCAACACTGATATGAGCGACGAAGACTTAATCAAGGTTTTACCAAACCGCATGAAACATCAATTAGCGACTAAAGGTGCGAAGTTCTATGTTATCGATGCCAACAAGATCGCTAATGAAATTGGAATGGGTCGTCACACCAACACCATTCTCCAAGCCGCCTTCTTCTATTT